>NC_016585.1:5000-305000 GCF_000283655.1 Azospirillum lipoferum 4B
AGGCGCCGTCGACGATGTCGCGGGCGAGATCCTCGTCCATCGTCCGGGTCGGCTGCTCCAACGCGCGGGAGGACAGGCGCAGATAGACCGAGCCGCCGGTCTCGTCGCGCAGCCAGTTGCGCTCGTCCGGCACCCCCTCCCCATCCCGCTGCATGTAGTCGAAGGCCCAGCGCATCACCACCGCCAGCTCGTCGGCGAAGGCGGGCTCGAAATAGGCCAAGCCATCCTGCGCCATGCCGACCAGCGGGGTGGCGATGGACTGGTGCGCGCCGCCCTCCGGCGCCAGCGTGACACCGGACGGGGTCGCCACCAGCATGAAGCGGGCATCCTGGTAGCAGGCGTAGTTCAGCTGGTCGGCGCCGCGCATGATGAAGGGGTCGTAGACGGTGCCGATCGGCAGCAGCCGTTCCCCGAACAGGCTGTGCGACAGGCCGAGCGCCGACAGCAGGATGAACAGGTTGGACTCGGCGATGCCCAGCTCCAGATGCTGCCCCTTCGGCGAGAAGTCCCAGCTGTAGGTGGAGGGGATGCGTTCCTTCTTGAACAGGTCGGCCATCTCGCTCTTGGCGAACAGGCCGCGCCGGTTCACCCAGGCGCCGAGGTTGGTGGAGACGGTGACGTCCGGCGCGGTGGTGACGATGCGTTCCGCCAGAGCCGAGGGCTCGCGCCCGATCTCGTTCAGGATCAGGCCGAAGGCCGCCTGGGTCGACAGGCTCTTCTGCGTCGGGGTCTGCAGGGCGGCCGGCACGGCGACGGCCGGCGCCTCGTAGCGGCGGCGGCCCTTCTGGGCGAAGGGGACGCGGCGCAGGAACTCCTCCAGCGCGGTCTGCGGCAGGGAGAGGCCCTCGAAGCGGTCCCATTCATGGCCGGGGCGGACCTTGTTGGCGGCGCGGAAGCCGTCCATCTGCTCGCGCGTCAGCAATCCTGAATGGTTGTCCTTGTGGCCGGCCAGCGGCAGGCCGAAGCCCTTCACCGTATAGGCGATGAAGCAGACCGGCCGGTCATGGGTGCGTGCCTCGGCGAAGGCCTCCAGCAGCGAGGGCAGGTCGTGGCCGCCGAGATTGCCCATCAGACGGGCCAGTTCCTCGTCGCTGCGGCGCTCGATCAGGCGGGAGACGTCGCCCTGGTCGCCCAGATCGTCCATCAGGCGGCGGCGCCACGCGGCACCGCCCTGGTAGGTCAGGGCCGAATAGAGCTGGTTCGGACAGCTGTCGATCCACCGGCGCAGGCGCTCGCCGCCCGGCTCCTTGAAGGCCTGCTGCATCAGGCTGCCGTATTTCAGGATCACCACGTCCCAGCCGAAGGCGCGGAAGATGTTCTCCAGCCGCTCCCACAGCCCTTCGCGGATCACCGCGTCCAGGCTCTGGCGGTTGTAGTCGACGATCCACCAGGTGTTGCGCAGCCCATGCTTCCAGCCCTCCTGCAGGGCTTCGAAGATGTTGCCCTCGTCCATCTCGGCATCGCCGACCAGCGAGACCATGCGCCCCTCCGGCAGGCCGGGTGCCCAGCCCTTGGCCTTCAGGTAATCCTGCACCAGCGAGGCGAAGAGGGTCTGCGCCACCCCCAGCCCGACCGAGCCGGTGGAGAAATCGACGTCGTCCACGTCCTTGGTGCGGGACGGGTAGGATTGCGCGCCCTTGTAGCCGCGGAAATTCTCCAGCTTCTCCCGCGTCTGGTTGCCCAGCAGATACTGGATGGCGTGGAAGATCGGGCTGGCATGGGGCTTGACCGCCACCCGGTCCTCCGGCCGCAGCGCCGCGAAATAGAGCGCCGTCATGATGGTGGACAGCGAGGCGCTGGAGGCCTGATGGCCGCCGATCTTCAGCCCGTCCAGGTTGGGGCGGACATGGTTGGCGTTGTGGATGGTCCAGGAGGCGAGCCAGAGGACCTTGCGCTCCAGCTCGGCCAGACAGGCGAGATCGGCGGAGGACGGCTGGATCGCGGTCATGGAGAGGCTCCCGGATGGCGGTTATGGTTTGACCAGCCTATCATTTGCGATCCGGCAGATGCTTGCGAACTGGCGTCGGTCAAGGTTCCGTTTTAGCATTGGATGCCAGGACATCGCAGGAAACGGCATCCGATGCCAAAGCATCCCCTCGACCGTATCGACCGCAAGATTCTGGCCGCCCTCCAGCAGGATGGCCGCCTGCCCAACAACGAGCTGGCGGAACGGGTCGGCCTGTCGCCCTCGCCCTGCCTCAGGCGGGTCAAGGCGCTGGAGGAGGCGGGGGTGATCGCCCGCTATGTGGCGCTGGTCGATCCGGCCTCCGTCGATCTGCCGGTCAACATCTTCGTCAATGTCAGCCTCGAACGGCAGGTGGAGGCGCGGCTCGACGGCTTCGAGGCGGCGGTGATGGCGCGGCCGGAGGTGCTGGAATGCTATCTGATGACCGGCGATGCCGACTACCTGCTGCGGGTGGTGGTGCCGGACCTCGCCAGCTACGAGCGCTTCCTGAAGGAACATCTGACCCGCATCCCCGGCGTCGCCAGCATCCGCTCCAGCTTCGCGCTGAAGCAGGTGCGCTACCGCACCGCCCTGCCGCTGGAGCATCTGGGGTGATAGGCCCTGTCGCGCGAGAATGACCGGCTGCGGCGACCGGCGGCAAGAGCTGACGTCCCCATGACGGCATCATGAAAAATCAGCGAAAAAGGCCGTCCCCGGCAAGCGGCAGCCTTGCAAAGGCAAGGGGATGCCGACGCAGCCGCCAACCCCACATCAGCGAGGGGCCGGGCCTGTGGTGGCGCCGACACATGCCCCGGCGCATAGGCAGGCATACATAAGGACACCCTTGACCATGGCGCCGCAACGGATCATGAAAGCGCCGTCCGCCCGTTCATGTATACGCATGTATCCGGTGCCGGCAGGTCTTGTTCTTTCTTTTGGCTGGGGCGCCAATGTTGCTTGCACAGCGCTTGGAAAGCCCAAGACTTGCCGTCTCGCGTCGGTACGGGTGCCGTCATACGGATGGCAAGCATTCGTTAACCATAAAGCGCCACACCATGCGCGCGGCTCATCGCCGCGTTCAGCCGACCGCCGGGACCAGCCGATGAACGGGTCTCTTTGGCGCCACCGCGCTGATTCCCTTTGGAAGGCTGACACAGCGTGACTCTGCTGACTGCGCGGGCCGACGGCCCGACCGACGTTTCCCGGACCGCCACTCCGGCGCCGCCGACGCTGAGCGGCCCCATCGACCCCTCCCTGCTGCGGGACGAACTGCTGTCCGACATTCCGCAGGCGACCGCCGCGGCGCATCCGGACCGCACGGCCATCGTCTATGAAGGCCGGCGTGTCAGCTATGCCGAGCTGGAGGCGCGCGCCAACCGGGTCGCCCGCGGCCTGCGGGCGCGCGGCATCGGCCCCGGCTGCTTCGTCGGGCTGTGGATGGCGCGGTCGCTGGATCTGCATGTGGCGCTGCTGGGCATCCTGAAGGCGGGTGCCGCCTATCTGCCCTTCGATGCCGACGCACCGGCCGAGCGCGTGGCCGTCAGCCTGGCCGACTGCGCCGCCCCGGCGATCCTGATCGATCTGGTGACCGGCACGAAGGCAGCGACGCTGGCCAATACCGGGGCCAATACCGGAACCGACACCGGCGCCGGCATCCAGGTCCTGCGCATCGGCGACGTGCTGGGCGACGACGACCGTCCGCTCGACCTGCGTGCCGACGGGGTGACGCCGGACAGCCCGGCCTACGCCATCTACACCTCGGGCTCGACCGGCAAGCCCAAGGGCATCGTCATCAGCCACCGCAACATCTGCCATTACCTGCGCGCAGCCAACAGCGTCTACGGCATCACCGCCGACGACGTGGCGTTCCAGGGCGCATCGGTGGCCTTCGACCTGTCGCTGGAGGAGATCTTCGTCCCCTATCTGGCCGGCGCCACCCTGTGGGTCGCCAGCCGTCAGGTGCTGGACGAGGCCGACCGGCTGGCCGACGTGCTGACCGAGGCCGGCGTCACCGTTCTGGACACGGTGCCGACCCTGCTGGCGATGCTGCCGAAGGACGTGCCGTCGCTGCGCGTCGTGATCCTGGGCGGCGAGGCCTGCCCGCCGGCCATCGCCGCGCGCTGGTGCCGTCCCGGCCGGCGCCTGTTCAACAGCTATGGCCCGACCGAGGCGACCGTCGTCGCCACGGTGGCCGAGGTGCTGCCCGACACCCCCGTCACCATCGGCCGCCCGATCCCCAACTACACCTGCTATGTGGTGGACGAGGCGCTGAACCCGGTGGCTCCCGGCGCCCAGGGCGAGCTGCTGATCGGCGGCCCCGGCGTGGCGCAGGGCTATCTCGGCCGGCCGGAGCTGACGGCGGAGAAGTTCATCGCCAACCCCTTCCGCGCCGATGACCCATCTCTATTTCAGGACCCGCTGCTCTACCGCTCCGGCGACGCGGTCAGCCTGGACGCCGACGGCAACCTGCGCTTCCATGGCCGCATCGACGATCAGGTCAAGATCCGCGGCTTCCGTCTGGAGCTGGGCGAGATCGAGGCGAAGCTGACCGACCTGCCCGGCATCGCCCAGGCCACGGTGGTGCTGCGCACCGACAATGGCCTGGACCGTCTGGTCGCCTTCCTGGTCGCGCAGCCCGGCGCCTCCCTCGACAAGACCGCGCTTCGCGACGCGCTGCGCGCCCAGCTGCCGGCCTACATGGTGCCGGCCCATTACGAGCAGGTGGCGGAGCTGCCGCGCCTGACCTCCGGCAAGGCCGACCGCAAGGCCCTGCAGGCGATGGCCCTGACCGAGGATGCCGGCGCGGCCGAGCAGGAGGAGCCGCGCAGCCCGACCGAGGCCGCCCTGCTGGAGGCCGCCCGCCGCGTCTTCCCCGGCCAGTCGATCCCGCTGGAGGCCGACTTCTTCCTCGACCTCGGCGGCCATTCGCTGCTGGCGGCGCGCTTCGTCTCGGCGGTGCGCGAGACCGCCGGGCTGGCCAGCCTGACCCTGCAGGACGTCTATGGCGCCCGCACGCTGCGGGCGATGGCCGAGCGGCAGGACGCCAAGGCGCCGTCCGGCCGCGGGACCAAGCCGGCCGACCTGTCCTTCGAACCGCCGCCGCTGCGCCGCCGCCTGCTGTGCGGTCTGGCCCAGGCCGCCGCGCTGCCGGTCATCCTGGCGCTGATGACGATGCAGTGGCTGGGCGTCTTCGTCAGCTACATGCTGCTGTCGGGCGAGGATGCCGGGCTGCTGGGCGAGATCACGACGCTGTTCGGCGTCTATGTCGTCATCAACATCGCCACCGTCGCCATCGCCATCGCGGCGAAATGGCTGATCATCGGCCGGACCAAGCCGGGCCGCTATCCGCTGTGGGGCGTCTATTATTACCGCTGGTGGCTGGCCCAGCGCTTCATCGCGCTGGTCCACCTGAAATGGTTCCAGGGATCGCCGCTGATGCGGCTGCTCCTGCGCGCGCTGGGCGCCCGGATCGGCGCCGACGCGATGATCGGCGAGTTCGAATCCGGCGCCATCGATCTGGTCAGCATCGGCCGCGGCGCCTGCACCGGCGGCAAGGTCAAGCTGGCCAATGCCGAGGTCATCGGCAACGAGCTGGTGATCGGCACCATCGAGATCGGCGAAGACGCCTATATCGGCACCTCCTGCGTGATCGGCCATGACGCCGTCGTCGCCCCCGGCACGGAGCTGGCCGACCTGACCGCGCTCGCCGCCGGCACCCGCACCGGCGCCTATGAATCCTGGGACGGCTCGCCCGCCCGCAAGGTCGGCACGGTCGACCGCGCCGCCCTGCCCCAGGCTCCGCGTGCCGGCGTCGTCAGGCGGGCGATCCAGGGGCTGGTCTATCTGGTGGCGGTGGTCGGCCTGCCGCCGGTGGCGCTGATCCCGATCTTCCCGGCCTTCTACCTTTTCGACAAGCTCGACGCCTGGATGGGCGGGCTGTTCAAGGTCAACTACCTGTTCTATGTCCCGGCCATCGCCTGGCCGACCGCCATGTTCCTGGTGGCGATCACCGTCCTGCTGATCGCCGCCGCCCGCTGGATCGTGCTGCCGAAGGTGGAGGCGGGATCCTATTCGGTCCACAGCTGGTTCTATGTCCGCAAATGGATCGTGGCCCTGGCGACCGAGGTGATGCTGGACACCCTCAGCTCCCTCTACGCCACCGTCTACATGCGGGCCTGGTACCGCCTGATGGGGGCGAAGATCGGCCGCGACGCCGAGATCTCGACCAACCTCGCCGGCCGCTACGATCTGGTGGAGATCGGCGAGAAATGCTTCATCGCCGACGAGGTGGTGCTGGGCGACGAGGACATCCGCCGCGGCTGGATGCATCTGCAGCCGGTGAAGACCGAGGCCCGCGTGTTCGTCGGCAACGACGCCGTGGTTCCGCCGGGCGCCTCCATCCCCACCGGTACGCTGATCGGCATCAAGTCCAAGCCGCCGGCCAATGCCGAGATGCAGGCCGGCGACACCTGGTTCGGCAGCCCGCCGATCAGGCTGCCGGTGCGCCAGAAGTTCGACACCGTGTCGGCCAACTGGACCTTCGAGCCGTCGCGCGCCCGCCGTCTCGGCCGCGCCGTGTTCGAGGCCTTCAGCCTGTCGATGCCGACGATGCTGTTCATCACCTTCGGCACCTTCGCGGTGGAGTTCTTCGCCCCCGCCATCCTGGACGGGCGCTGGGGCACCTTCCTTTGGCAGTTCCTGGCGGTCAGCGTCGCCATCCCGTCGGCGATGGTTCTGGTGGTGGCGCTGGTGAAATGGCTGCTGATGGGCCGCTACGCCCCCACCATGAAGCCGATGTGGTCCTGGTGGGCGATGCGGACGGAGGCGGTGGCCGTGCTGTACTGGGGTCTGGCCGGCAAGGTGCTGCTCGACCATCTGCGCGGCACGCCGATGCTGCCCTGGGTGCTGCGCATCTTCGGCACGAAGTTCGGCAAGGGCGTCTACATGGACACCACCGACATCACGGAATTCGACTGCGTGTCGGTCGGCGATCATTGCGCCATCAACGCCCTGTCGGCCCTGCAGACCCACCTGTACGAGGACCGCGTGATGAAGGTGGGCCGGGTCAGCGTCGGCACCGGCGTCACCATCGGGGCCGGCGCCACCGTGCTGTACGACACCCATGTCGGCGACTTCGCCCGCCTGGGTCCGCTGACCCTGGTGATGAAGGGCGAGGAAATCCCCGCCCACGGCGACTGGGTCGGCGCCCCGGCCGAGCCGGCCGTCCACGGCCATGAGGCGGTGGACGGGCATGTGAAGGCGGCGGCGTAGGGGGCGTTCAGTGCCCCCTCCCCATCCCTCCCCCGCTCTCGGTCGGCCAAAGGCCGATCCGATCGCGGTGGAGGGGGTAGGAGCTTTGCAGGAGTGCAACTGAGTTCCCTCTCCCGCGATAGCGGGGGAGGGTTAGGGAGGGGGCACCGAACGCCACCGGTACGACCACTTCCCCACCATCTCCCCCACGACAAACCGCCGCGCCGCCTTCCGTCCCGCCGATGGTTGTCTCCGCCCCGCAGCGGTGTATAAGGGGGGCCGAGCGCGGCCTGCCCCCTTCGCGCGCCCGGCCGGGCGCGGTTTCGCGGAGGCCGTTGGATCGTCACGAAGGAACGCCCCAATGCCCGACGACATCGCCTCAGCCCGCGGCCTGTTTCCGCTCGCCAAGGACGACACGACCTACCGCAAGCTGACCTCGGATCACGTTTCGGTCGTCGAGTTCGACGGCGAACAGATCCTGAAGGTCGAGCCGGAGGGTCTGCGCCTGCTGGCCGAGGCTGCCTTCTCCGACATCAACCATCTGCTGCGTCCGGGCCATCTCGCCCAGCTCGCCAAGATCCTTGACGATCCGGAGGCGTCGGCCAATGACCGCTTCGTGGCGCTCGACCTGCTGAAGAACGCCAACATCGCCGCCGCCGGCACCCTGCCGATGTGCCAGGACACCGGCACCGCCATCATCATGGGCAAGAAGGGCCGCCGCGTCTGGACCAAGGGCGGCGACGAGACCGCCTTGTCCGAAGGTGCCCGCGACGCCTATCTGAAGCGCAACCTGCGCTACAGCCAGCTGGCGCCGATCTCCATGTATGAGGAGAAGAACACCCGCAACAACCTGCCGGCGCAGATCGACATCTATTCCGAGGGCGAGGACTATTACAAGTTCCTGTTCATGGCCAAGGGCGGCGGATCGGCCAACAAGACCTTCCTGCATCAGGCCACGCCGTCGGTTCTGGCGCCCGACCGGCTGCTGAAGTTCCTGGAAGACAAGATCCGCTATCTCGGCACCTCGGCCTGCCCGCCCTACCACCTCGCCATCGTCATCGGCGGCCTGTCGGCGGAGCAGAACCTGAAGACGGTGAAGCTGGCCTCCGCCCGCTATCTCGACAATCTGCCGACCGAGGGCGGCGAGGACGCACACGCCTTCCGTGACTTGGCGATGGAGGCCGAAGTTCACAAGCTGACCCAGAACATGGGCATCGGCGCCCAGTTCGGCGGCAAGTATTTCTGCCACGACGTCCGCGTCATCCGCCTGCCGCGCCACGGCGCCTCCATGCCGATCGGCATCGGCGTGTCCTGCTCGGCCGACCGTCAGGCGGTGGGCAAGATCACCAGGGACGGCATCTTCCTGGAGCAGCTGGAGACCGATCCGGCCCAGTATCTGCCGGAGATCGGCGACGAGCATCTGTCGGGCGAGGTCGTGAAGATCGACCTGAACCAGCCGATGGAGCAGATCCGCGCCACGCTGAGCCAGTATCCGATCCGCACCCGCCTGTCGCTGACCGGCCCGCTGATCGTCGCCCGCGATCTGGCCCACGCCAAGCTGCGCGCCCGCCTGGACGCCGGCGAGCCGCTGCCGGATTATTTCAAGAATCACCCGATCTACTATGCCGGCCCGGCCAAGACGCCGGAAGGCTACGCCTCGGGCTCCTTCGGGCCGACCACGGCGGGCCGCATGGACAGCTTCGTCGACCAGTTCCAGGCGGCGGGCGGCTCCATGGTCATGCTGGCCAAGGGCAACCGCAGCCCCGAGGTGACGGCGGCCTGCAAGCAGCATGGCGGCTTCTATCTCGGCTCCATCGGCGGCGCCGCCGCCCGTCTGGCCCAGGACTGCATCAAGAAGGTGGAATGCGTCGAGTATCCCGAACTCGGCATGGAAGCCATCTGGCGCATCGAGGTCGAGGATTTCCCGGCCTTCATCATCGTCGACGACAAGGGCAACGACTTCTTCAAGGAGTTGAAGCTCGCCTGATCCGGACCTGACCGGCTGTGAAGGGGGCGCGGTGCCTTGCGGTGGCCGCGCCCTTTTCCTGCCTGCTTGCCGGACGGCACCGGGGGCGCCTATCTTCAGTGCATCGGGATCGGGGGAGGGCTTTGCAATGGACGGTGTCTATGACCGGCGCGCACCGAAGCGGGACGTCACCCTGTCGTTGGACGAGGACATCCTGCACCGCGCGCAGTCCCTCCCCGGCGACCTGTCGGAACGGGTCGAGAAGTTGCTGGCCGACGAGGTGGCGAAAGCCGACCGTGAACGTCGCCTGGATGACGTGATCGAAGCATGGAACCGCTTCGACGAGAAGCATGGCTCTTTCGCTGACCAGCATGTCGATGACATCTTATGAGCCAGTTCGACGTCCACAGAAACATCGGGGCCGGTCGTCAGACGACTCCGTTCGTGGTTGTCGTTCAATCGCGAAGGTTTGACGGAGCACGCAGCCGCGTCGTCATTCCAATGGTCGACAAGCGCGCGGAGCCGCCCATCGATCCCCAATTGAATCCGTCTTTTGAAATCGATGGACGCTCGGTGGTTCTTCATCCACTACAGACCGTGTCGGTCCGCACCGAACGGCTCGGCGAGAAAGTCTGCTCCCTCGCCGACGACAGCGACCGCATCATCGCCGCCATCGACCTCCTGATTTCCCGCGCCTGGGGATGAGTTGCCCGTGACACCCGCCCAAATCCAAGACCGCATCCTGTACCGCGACGGGCTGATGCTGATCCTCGACAAGCCCGCCGGGTTGCCGGTCCATGCCGGTCCTGCCGGCGGGCCGAACCTGGAGCGGCATTTCGACGCGTTGCGCTTCGGCTTCCCCAAGCCGCCGTCGCTGGCCCACCGGCTGGACCGCGACACGTCGGGCTGCCTTATCCTCGGCCGCCATGCCAAGGCGCTGCGCAAGATCGGCATCCTGTTCCAGAACGGCAAGGTCGACAAAACCTATTGGGCAGTGGTCGCCGGGGCGCCGCCGCAGGAGTCCGGGCGGATCGAGCTGCCGCTCGCCAAGGTTTCCAACAAGACCGGCGGCTGGCGCATCGTCGGCTCGCCCGACGGGCAGACCGCGGTGACCGACTATGTCGTGCGCGGGCAAGCGGACGGGCTGACCTGGCTGGAGCTGACGCCCCACACCGGCCGCACCCACCAGATCCGCGTCCATTGCGCCTCCATCGGCTGCCCGCTGGTCGGCGACCCGCAATATGGCGGGCCGGAGGGCAAGCCGCTTCACCTGCATTCCCGCGCCATCTCGCTGCCGCTCTACCCGAAGCGCGATCCGGTGGGCGCGGTGGCGCCGGTCCCGCCCCACATGCGGGCGGCGCTGGAGGCTTGCGGCTTTACCGAGCCTTCATAGCCTCAAGGCTACCCTCGCCCATTGCCGCAATGCGGCAGATGACCCGATTATGCTGTCCAACGATGGCAATGGGCATCGCGGCCGAGGGGAAGAGGGCATGATACCGACCGGCACCACCACGGCCCGCTGGATGACCGTGCGCTATGCCCTGGCGCTGACGCTGATCGCGCTCGGCACGCTGGCCGGCTTCGTCATGACCGAAGGGGTGATCGGCCAGCACGAACGGATGCTTGAGGTCGTCAACGTCTCCGGCCGCCAGCGCATGCTGTCGCAGCGGACCGCCCTTCTGGTCGAGCGGTTGAAGACCGCCGCCGATCCGGCGGTGCGCACCGACCTCGCTCGCCAGCTGGCCGAGACCACCGACATGTTCGAGGCGGCCCACCGCCGGCTGAGCGGCCGGGCCGGGCCGGAGGAAGGCCCGCCGCTGGGGCCGCCCCCCAACGACCTGTTCCATGGCGGCGCCGATCCGCTGGACCCGGTGGTGACCGGGCACATCGCCGCCCTGCGCCGCGTCATCGCCGCCGCAGCCGCCGGCCAGCCGCCCGATCCGGCCGAAGCGGACCGCATCACCTCCCAGGCCCTCGGCCCGCTGCTGGATCGGCTGGAGGAGATGGTTGCCCTCTACCAGGAGGAGGGCGAGGCCGGATTCCACACCCTGCACCAGCTGGGGCTGGCGGCCCTGCTGATCACCCTGCTGATCCTGGCGGTGGAGGCGCTGGCGATCTTCCGGCCGATGACCCGGCAGGTGCGCCGCCAGTTCACCGAGATCCTGCGCATGGCCGAGACCATCGAGCGGGCCAACGCCACGCTGGAACAGCAGGTTCGCGAGCGCACGGCCGAGCTGCACGCCGCCAAATCCGCGGCGGAGCAGGCCCACCGCGCCAAGTCCCGCTTCCTCGCCCATGCCAGCCACGACCTGCAACAGCCGCTCCAGGCCATCGGCATGTTCACCGGCATGCTGGAACGCCAGCCGCAGAGCGCCAAGGCGGCGGCCCTGCTGACCGACCTGAAGGCGGCGCAGCGGTCGATGCGCGACCTGCTGAACGCGATCCTCGACATCTCGAAGCTGGAATCCGGCGCGGTGACGCCGAAGCCGGCCGACCTGCCGCTCTCCCCCCTGCTCGACCAGCTGGAGGCGGAGTTCGCCGGGCTGGCGGAGGCCAAGGGACTGCGGCTGCGCGCCGTTCCCACCAATGCCGTGGTGCGCAGCGACCCGGCGCTGCTGGAGCGCATCGTCCGCAACCTGATCGCCAATGCCATCCGCTACACCGAGACCGGCGGCGTTCTGGTCGGCTGCCGCACCCGCGGCGACCGGCTGTGGATCGAGGTCTACGACACCGGACGCGGCATCGCCGAACCCGACCGCCAGCGCATCTTCGAAGAGTTCGTCCAGCTCGACCGCCCCGACCGCGACCGCAGCGAGGGCATCGGCCTGGGGCTCGCCATCGTCGAACGGCTGGCGCGCCTGCTGGAGCATCCGGTGACGGTGCGCTCGGCGGAAGGGCGCGGCACGGTGTTCGCGGTCGGGGTGCCGCTGGCGGGCTGACATTGTAGCTCCATCAGCAACGATCTGATGCAAATGCACCTGATTGTTCCGCGTGCCGTCCGGTGCCAAATTCCCCTCCAGACAACGGCACACACCCCAACGGTACGGAGGGTTCCATCATGATCACCATTCGCCATCGCGACGAGCGCGGGGTCGCCAACATGGGTTGGCTGAACAGCAACCACAGCTTCTCGTTCGGCCATTACTTCGACCCCGGCCATATGGGCTTCCGCGCCCTGCGGGTCATCAACGAGGACCGCGTGATCCCCGGCGCCGGCTTCCCCACCCATGGGCATGCCAATATGGAGATCGTCTCCTACGTGCTGAACGGCGCGCTGGAGCACAAGGACTCCATCGGCACCGGGTCGGTGATCCGTCCGGGCGAGGTCCAGGTGATGAGCGCCGGCCGCGGCATCCGCCACAGCGAGTACAACGCGTCCGACACCGAGCCGGTGCATTTCCTGCAGATCTGGATCCTGCCGGAAGCCAACAACCTGGCCCCCGGCTACCAGCAGGCGGATTTCCCGGCCGAGCAGAAGCAGGGCACGCTGAAGCTGGTCGGGTCGCGTGACGGGCGCGACGGCAGCGTCACCATCCACCAGGATGTCGACCTGTACGCCACGCTGCTGGACGGCGAGGAAAGCGCCACCCTGCCCCTGCGCCCCGGCCGTCATGCCTGGGTCCAGGTCGCCCGCGGCCGGGTCCATCTGAACGGCACCCTGCTGAAGGCCGGCGACGGCGCCGCGCTGACGGATGAGGAGGCGGTGACGCTCGACCGCGCCGACGACGCCGAGGTGCTGGTCTTCGACCTCGCCTGATACGGATGGGCTTACAGCGTCGTGCGTTTAATACGAAACGCACGACGCTGTAGCTTTATGTTTGGCGATCGGATTCACGCTCCAAATCGATTCCGATTTTACGCGATCCGATCTAACGTGTCAGAATTGACACAAAAGGTTGATTTGAAGCGGGAACGGGGCTGGCGGCACAGTGTCGCCATCCCAGTCCCGCCGTCGCTTCCGTCGGTGGGCCGAACCCAGGGGTAGGCCATGACCGAGAAGAAGACCTACAATGTCCTGTTTCTCTGCGCCCACAATTCGGCGCGCAGCATCATGGCGGAATGCCTGATGCGCCGGTGGGGCGCCGGCCGCTTCAACGCGTGGTCGGCCGGCAGCTTCCCGGCGGGCGAGATCAACCCGCATACCCTGGCCACGCTGAAGGCCTTCAACCTGCCGACCGCCGATCTGCGTTCCAAGAGCTGGGACGAGTTCACCGGCCCGGACGCGCCGGCGCTGGATTTCGTCTTCACCGTCTGCGATCGGACGGCGGGGGAACTGTGCCCGGTGTGGAACGGCGCCCCGCTGACCGCCCATTGGGGCGTCGAGGATCCGGTGGCCGCCACCGGCACGGAGGACCGCATCCGCATGGCTTTCCGTCGCACCTATGTGGAGCTGGAAAGCCGCATCAAGATCTTCGCCAGCCTGCGGGTGGAACAGCTCGACCGGCTGACCCTGCAAAGCTCGCTGCATGCCATCGGCACCGTCCATAGCTCCGAAGCGGACACGATGGCCGACGCCTGAGGCACGGCTCACAGCACCTGCTTGGGCACCGACAGCAGTTCCTTCCTGATGCGGTTCAGGCTGGGGCGGTTCTCGGTGCCGAAGGCGATGGGGCGGCACAGATGCATGGCGGTCAGCCCGACCCGCGCGGTCAGCAGGCCGTTGATCACCCCCTGCCCCATCCGGGTGGAAATCGCGGCGGCGAGCGAGCCGCCCAGCGCCTCCACCGCCACATGATGGGCGCTTTCCGTCACCCCGGCGACGGCGATGTTGGCGAGCATCCGGCGCAGCAGCCGCAGCGAGCCGACATAGCCGGGCCGGGCGCCGTAGAGGGAGGCGATCTCCCGCACCAGCTTCAGGTTCCGCCACAGCACCACCGCGAAATCCAGCAGCGCCGCCGGGCTCAGCGCGGTGGCGACGGCGGTGTCGCGCGAGGCGAGCAGCACCCGCTGATAGGCGGCGCGGTCGAGCGGAGCCAGAACCTCGCGGTCCAGCAGCCGCACCACCTCATGCTCGTCATGGGCATCGGTCACATGGTCGCGCACGCGGGCCAGCGCCGGGGCCAATTCCCGCCGGTCGGCATAGAGCGCCACCAGCGACCCGGCGAAACGGTCGGCCCGGCCGCCCGGCGCCTCGATTTCCAGCCGCCCGGCTTCCGCCCGCAACTCCTCGATCCGGCGCAGGCGGCGCAGCGACAACAGCTCGTTCACCAGCATCGCCACGGCGGCGATGCCCGCCGTCGCCGCCAGCAGCGCCACCAGCACGCCCAGCACCACACTGGTGGCGAAGGCGCGGTTCAGCAGGTCGGCGGTGTCGAACCCCAGCGCCACCACCACCAGCGCCGCCAGCGCCCCGAACAGCCAGCGCCCGAGCCTGCGCGTCGTCCGCACTGGCGCCGCCGGGGCCGGCAGCAGCTCCGCCGGGTCGCCCGATCCGGTCAGCAGCGCCGTCTCCTCCTCCGCCGAAACCGGAGCGGCGCGGTCCAGTTCCAGCTCCATCGGCGGGACCCAGCCCTTCGCGGCCTTGCGGCTGTCGCTGTCGCGCTCCGTCACAGCAGGTAATCCCCCAGCAGGAATTGCAGGGCCTGATCGACGCGGATGTGCGGCAGGCCGCGCGGGTCGCGGCCGAGATCGTCGGGCGGACGGAAGGCCATGAAATTATAGGGGCGGTCGCGGCCGGGCGGAAAGGCCTCGGCATCCTCCGGGATCTCGCCGGGGAACAGCACGGTCGGACGGTCGCGCCCGACCGGCACGCCGCGCACGCAGCGCAGTTGCCGGCCCTCATGCTCGGTCACCACGCTGTCGGTGCATTTCAGCGCGGCGATGGCCATCGTCTCGACCTGGGCGCCTTCGAAGCGGATGGCGTTGCGGGCGTCGCCGACCAGCCGGTCGAGCAGCGCCCGCAGCTGGGCATGCTGGTGGGCGGCGATGTGGTCGGCCTTGGTCGCGGCGAACAGCACGCGGTCGATCTTGGTGCCCAGCAGCCAGTCGAGCCAGCCGGACGAGCCGTGGCGGAAGGGCTCCAGGCTCAGTTCCAGCGCCCGCTTCATGTCGGCCATCCCGGCCGGCCCGGCGTTCAGCGCGCCCAGCACGTCGATCAGCACGATCTGGCGATCGAGCCGGGCGAAATGCTCGGAGAAGAAGCGGCGGACGACGT
Organism: Azospirillum lipoferum 4B; assembly: GCF_000283655.1. Classification (NCBI taxonomy): domain Bacteria; kingdom Pseudomonadati; phylum Pseudomonadota; class Alphaproteobacteria; order Rhodospirillales; family Azospirillaceae; genus Azospirillum; species Azospirillum lipoferum. The sequence continues at coordinate 20,316 of NC_016585.1, forward strand.
TGGTCTTGTAGGCCTCGTATCGCTCCTCCATCAGCGCCCACAGGCTGCCGCGCCCCCGCGACCCGCCGGCCTGGGGCGGGGGCAGCGGGCAGAAGGTCAGCAGCGGCGCATCCTTCATGTCGCCCGGCTCGACGAAACGGCCGGGCTGGATCAGGCTGAGCAGCGTGTCCGCCCGCCGGCAGGCGTGGAGATAGTCGGTGTAGAGCGCCGCCCCGCGCCGCGCCGTCTCCTCCTCCGCCGCTGCCATCGGATCGATGGTGGCGAGCCAGCCGCGCCAGGAGGCCGACAGCTCGTCGCGCGGCGGCCGGGCGGCAAGCTCCAGCGTCAGCGCGCTCCATTCCGCGAAGCTCTGGCGCAGCAGCGGCAGGTCGAGCAGCCATTCGCCCGGATAATCGACGAGGTCGAGGTTCAGCGTCGCCACCGGCTGCACCGCGCGCTTCAGCGCGGAGTCCGGGCGGTAGCGCAGCGAAACGCGCATCTGGCCGATGCCGCGCGTCGGCTCTGGCCAATGGGGATCGGGACCGGTCAGGGCGGCCAGATGGCCTTCGAAATCGAAGCGCGGCACGTCCGGATCGGGCTGCGGCCGCAGCCGCGCCGCCTGGAAGCGCCCCGACGACATGACGTCGAGGAAGGGAAGCCGCCCGGCCTTCAACAGGTTGTCGACCAGCGCGGTGACGAAGACGGTCTTGCCCGCCCGCCGCAGCCCGGTGACGCCAACGCGCACCGTCGATTCCAAAAGAAGCCGGCTGCCGGCATCGTACAGGTCGTTCAGGTGAGGGATACGCACGGGCGGTCGTTCACGTCTGGCCAAGGACCGGCCCTATATGGGGTGGGACGCGCAGGATGCGAAGGGGCTGCGAAGAGGCCATCCCCGCGGATACGAAAGGGCCGCACCCCCTTCCGGAAGCGCGGCCCTTCGTTGCCGAAGGTTCCCTCACGCACAACCACGAGCGCGGGCCACCTTCGATGCGGTCGGGCGGCCGATGGCGTCGCCGATGAACGCCCCCGCCGCGATCAGCTTGTCCAGATCGACCCCGGTCTCGATGCCGAGGCCGTTCAGCATGTACAGCACATCCTCGCTCGCCACGTTGCCGCTGGCCCCCTTGGCATAGGGGCAGCCGCCGAGACCGGCGACGGAGCTGTCGACCACCGCCACCCCCATCTGCAACGCCGCCAGGATGTTGGCCAGCGCCTGCCCGTAGGTGTCGTGGAAATGGACGGCGATCTTCTCCACCGGCACCCGCTCCGCCACCGCGGCGATCATCGCTTGAGCCTTGGTCGGCGTGCCGGTGCCGATGGTGTCGCCCAGCGAGATCTCGTAGCAGCCCATGGCGAACAGCCGCTCCGCCACATCGGCCACCGCCCGTGGCGCAATCTCCCCCTCATAGGGGCAGCCGAGCACGCAGGACACATAGCCCCGCACCGGCACGCCCGCCGCCTTGGCCTGCTCCATGACGGGAGAGAAGCGGTCCAGGCTTTCGGCGATTGAGCAGTTGATGTTCTTCCGGCTGAAGCTTTCCGACGCGGCGCCGAACACCGCCACCTCGTCGGCCTTGGCCGCCAGCGCGCCTTCCAGCCCCTTCAGGTTGGGGGTGAGGGCGGCATAGCGGACGCCGGGCTTGCGGGCGATGCCGGCCAGCACCTCGGCGCTGTCGCCCATCTGCGGCACCCATTTGGGCGAAACGAAGCTGGCCGCCTCCACCACGCTCAACCCGGCGTCGGACAGGCGGTCGACCAGCTCCACCTTCACAGCGGTCGGCACCATGGACTTTTCGTTCTGGAGGCCGTCGCGCGGGCCGACCTCCACCATGCGGACGAATTTCGGCAGCAGCATCGATCAGCCCTCCGCGATGTCGAGAACCAGCAGATCGACGCCTTCCGACACCTGATCGCCCGCCGCGAAATTCACGGCGCTGACGGTGCCCGCCGCCGGGGCCTTGATGGTGTGCTCCATCTTCATGGCTTCCAGCAGCATCAGCGGCGCGCCGGCCTCGACGCTCTGGCCCGCCTCCACCAGCACGCGGACCACGGTGCCCGGCATCGGCGCGGTGAGACGGCCGGAGCCGCCCTCCTGCTCCGCCGCGCGGGCGCTGGGATCGTCCAGCGTCAGGCGGTACACCGCGCCGTCGATCAGCACGGTGATGTCCAGCCCCTGCCGCACCACGGTGGCGCGGGTGCGCATGCCGCCCAGCGTCGCGGTCAGCAGGCCGTCCGTCAGGCTGACCCCGGTCACCGGCATCGGCTTGCCGCCATCCGCCGCGACCTCATAGCCATCTGCCCGGAAATGCAGCGTCACCTCGCGCGCCGTGTCGCCGTCCATCAGGCGCAGGTCGTAATGGTTCTCCTCGTTCAGCCGCCAGCCATTGGCGAGCAGCCAGGGCGAGTAGCGGTCCGACCGGGCGCGCAGCGCGGCCTGGGCCTCCTCCCGGCGCTTCAGCAGCACCGACAGCGAGGCGGCGGCCAGTGCCCTGTCCGAAACCGGGGCCGGCGGCGGCAGCAGGTCGGCGCGGTGGCGCTCGATGAAGCCGGTGTCGATCTCCACCGCCTTGAAGGCCGGATGGCCGGCGATGGCGCCGAGGAAGCCGACATTGGTGGTGACGCCGACCACCTCGTATTCGGCGAGCGCCACGCGCAGGCGGCGCAGCGCGCTGTCGCGGTCCTCGTCCCAGACGATCAGCTTGGCGATCATCGGGTCGTAATACATCGTCACCGAATCGCCCTCGCGCACACCGGTGTCGACGCGGACATGATCGCTCTCGGCCGGCGGGCGCAGGCGCACCAGCTTGCCGATGGCCGGCAGGAAGTCGCGCTGCGGGTCTTCCGCATAGAGCCGCGCCTCGAAGGCATGCCCCCTGCGGGTCAGCTGGTCCTGGCGCAGCGGCAGCTCCGCCCCGGCCGCCACGCGCAGCTGCCACTCGACCAGATCGAGGCCGGTGATCTTCTCGGTCACCGGATGCTCCACCTGCAGGCGGGTGTTCATCTCGATGAAATAGAAGCCGCCATCCTCATAGAGGAACTCGACGGTACCGGCGCCGACATAGTTCACCGCCTTGGCGGCGGCAACCGCAGCCTCGCCCATGCGGCGGCGGAGGTCGTCGGGCAGGTTGGGGGCCGGCGCCTCCTCGATCACCTTCTGGTGGCGGCGCTGGACCGAGCAGTCGCGCTCGAACAGATAGACGCCGTTGCCGTGGGTGTCGCAGAAGACCTGGATTTCGACATGGCGCGGCCGGCCGAGATACTTCTCCAGCAGCAGGCTGTCGTCGCCGAAGGCGGCCTTGGCCTCGCGCTGGGCGCCGGCCACCGCATCCGCCAGCTCCCCAGCGGCGCGCACCACGCGCATGCCCTTGCCGCCGCCGCCGGCCGACGCCTTGACCAGCACCGGATAGCCGATGCGCTCGGCCTCCGCCGACAGGGTGGCGAAATCCTGGTCGGTGCCGTGATAGCCCGGCACCAGCGGCACGTCGGCATTCGCCATCAGCCGCTTGGATTCCGCCTTGGAGCCCATGACACGGATCGCCTCGATCGGCGGGCCGATGAAGACGACACCGGCCTCCGCACAAGCCGCCGCAAAGCCGGCATTCTCCGACAGGAAGCCGTAGCCGGGATGGACGGCCTGGGCGCCCGTGCGCCTGGCAACATCCAGGATGACGTCGCCGCGCAGATAGCTTTCGCCGACCGGGGCCGGGCCGATGCAGACGGCCTCGTCGGCCATCTGGACATGCATCGCCTTGGCATCGGCCTCCGAATGGACGGCCACGGTCTTGATGCCCATGCGGCGGGCGGTGCGGATGACCCGGCAGGCGATCTCGCCGCGGTTCGCAATCAGGATCTTGTCGAACATGTGGATCAGCTCCGCCAGGACGGGGTGCGTTTTTCGAGGAAGGCGCCGACGCCCTCCTTGCCTTCGGCGCTGGCGCGCTGGCGGGCGATGCGCTCCGCCGTGTCGCGCATCACCTCTTCGGTCAGCGGCCGGCGGGCGACGGCGCGGATCAGCTCCTTGGCGGCGGTGACCGCCGTGGGCGCGCTGTCCATCAGGGCCCTAACCGTCTTCGCCACAATGTCTTCCAGCCCTTCGGCGCTGGTCAGTTCATGCAGCAGGCCGATGCGGTGGGCCTCCGCCGCGCTGAACCTCTCGCCGGTCAGGAAATAGCGGCGGCAGGCGCGCTCGCCGATGGCGGCGATGACATAGGGGCTGATGGCGGCGGGGATGATGCCCAGCCGCACCTCCGACAGGGCGAAGGTGGCGGTCTCGACGCCGATGGCGATGTCGCAGGCCGAAACCAGCCCGACGCCGCCGCCGAAGGCCGGACCCTGCACCACGGCGACCGTGGGCTTCGGGCATTCGTCAAGCGTGCGCAGCATGGTGGCAAGGCCCATGGCATCGGCCAGATTCTCCTGATGGGAGTAGCCGGCCATCCGCTTCATCCAGGACAGATCCGCCCCGGCCGAGAAGCTCTTGCCCACCCCGCGCAGCAGGACGACGCGCACCGCCGGATCCTCGCCCACCCGCCGGAAGGCCGATGTCAGGTCGGCGATGACCTGCTCGTTGAAGGCGTTGTGCACGTCGCCGCGGTTCATGGTGACGGTGGCGACGCCGGTGTCGGCAACGTCGATGAGGATATCGCTCATGGCTCTCTCCTCACATCCGGAAGACGCCGAAGGGCGTCTTCGGCACCGGGGCGTTCAGCGAGGCCGACAGGCCGAGGCCCAGAACCATACGGGTATCGGCCGGGTCGATGATGCCGTCATCCCACAGCCGGGCGCTGGCGTAATAGGCGTGGCTCTCGCGCTCGAACTGGGCGCGGATGGGGGCCTTCAGCGCCTCCTCATCCTCGGCCGACCACGGCTTGCCCTGGGCCTCCATGGCGTCGCGCTTGACCTGGGCCAGCACGCCGGCCGCCTGCTCGCCGCCCATGACGGAGATGCGGGCGTTCGGCCACATCCACATGAAGCGCGGGCTGTAGGCGCGGCCGCACATGCCGTAATTGCCGGCGCCATAGCTGCCGCCGATGATGACGGTGAATTTCGGCACCTTGGCACAGGCGACCGCGGTGACCAGCTTGGCGCCGTCCTTGGCGATGCCGCCGGCCTCGTATTTTCGGCCGACCATGAAGCCGGTGATGTTCTGCAGGAACACCAGCGGGATGCGGCGCTGGCAGCACAGCTCGACGAAATGGGCGCCCTTCAGGGCGGATTCGCTGAACAGGATGCCGTTGTTGGCGATGATGCCGACCGGATAGCCGAAGATATGGGCGAAGCCGGTGACCAGCGTCGTGCCGTAGAGCGGCTTGAACTCGTCGAAGCGCGAACCGTCGACCACCCGCGCGATCACCTCGCGCACGTCGAAGGGCTTGCGGGCATCGCTGGGGATGACGCCGTAGAGCTCGCGCGGGTCGAAGGCCGGCTCCTCCGGCTCGCGCAGATCCAGGTCGATGTGCTTGGCACGGTTCAGGTTCGACACCACGCGGCGCGCCATCGCCAGGGCGTGGGCATCGTTCATCGCGTAATGGTCGGTCACGCCGGAGGTGCGGGAATGCACGTCGGCGCCGCCCAGATCCTCTGCCGACACCACCTCGCCGGTCGCCGCCTTCACCAGCGGCGGGCCGCCCAGGAAGATGGTGCCCTGGTTGCGGACGATGATCGCCTCGTCCGACATCGCCGGGACATAGGCGCCGCCGGCGGTGCAGCTTCCCATCACCACCGCGATCTGCGGGATGCCCTCGGCCGACATGTTGGCCTGGTTGTAGAAGATGCGGCCGAAATGGTCGCGGTCGGGGAAGACCTCGTCCTGGTTCGGCAGGTTGGCGCCGCCCGAATCCACCAGATAGATGCAGGGCAGGTTGTTCTGCTGGGCGATCTCCTGCGCCCGCAAATGCTTCTTGACCGTCAGCGGGTAATAGGTGCCGCCCTTCACCGTCGCGTCATTGGCGACGATCATGCATTCCTGCCCGGCGACGCTGCCGATGCCGGCGATGATGCCGGCCGACGGAATGTCCTCGGCATAGACGCCGTCGGCGGCCAGCTGCGACAGCTCCAGAAACGGCGAGCCGACGTCGAGCAGCTGGCGGATGCGCTCGCGCGGCAGCAGCTTGCCGCGGGCGAGGTGCTTTTCGCGGGCCTTCGCCCCGCCGCCCTGCTGGATGGCGGCGACCTTCCGGCGCAGATCGTCGACCAGGGCCTGCATGGCGTCGGCGTTGGCCTGGAACTCGGCGGAGCGCGCGTTCAGGGCGCTCTTAAGGACGGTCATGCCGTCTTCCTCCCGGTTTGGCGATTTTGGTTTTTGGCGGTCTCGGTTATTGGACGCGTTACTGGACGAGCGCGCGGCTGATCACCAGCCGCTGAATGTCGCTGGTGCCCTCGTAGATCTGGCAGACCCGGACGTCGCGATAGATGCGCTCCACCGGGAAATCGGCGAGATAGCCATAGCCGCCATGGACCTGGATGGCGTCGGAACAGACCTTCTCCGCCATCTCCGAGGCGAACAGCTTGGCCATCGCCGCCTCCTTCATGCAGGGCACCCCGGCATCGCGCAAGGATGCCGCATGCAGCACCATCTGCCGCGCCGCCTCCACCCGTGTCGCCATGTCGGCGAGGCGGAAGGCGATGGCCTGATGCTGGATGATCGGCACGCCCATGCTCTGGCGCTCCTGGGCATAGCGGACGGCGTGGTCCAGCGCCGCGCGGGCCATGCCGACCGACTGCGAGGCGATGCCGATGCGCCCGCCCTCCAGGTTCGCCAGCGCCACCTTGTAGCCGGCGCCTTCGGCCCCGAGCATCAGATCGGCCGGAACCCGGCACTCCTCGAAGACGATCTGGCAGGTGTCGGAGCAGTGCTGGCCCAGCTTCTCCTCCGTCCGCGCCACCTGATAGCCCGGCGTGTTCGTCGGCACGATGAAGGCGCTGAGCCCCTTCTTGCCGGCCGCCGGATCGGTCACCGCGAAGACGATGGCGACATCGGCCTGCGAGCCCGAGGTGATGAACTGCTTGGTGCCGTTCAGCACCCAGTGGTCGCCGTCGCGCCGGGCGCGGGTCTTGATCGCCGAGGCGTCGGACCCCGCCTGCGGTTCGGTCAGGCAGAAGGCTCCCAGCATCTCGCCGCGCGCCATCGGCTTGAGGAAGCGGTCCTTCTGGGCGTCGGTGCCGAATTTCAGGATCGGCATGCAGCCGACCGAGTTGTGGACGCTCATGATGGTGGACACCGCACCGTCGCCGGCGGCGATCTCCTCGATGGCGAGCGCGTAGGCGACATGGTCGGTGGCGGCGCCGCCGAACTCCTCCGGCACCAGCATGCCCATCAGGCCGAGTTCGCCCATCTCGGCCAGTTCGGCCTTGGGAAAGGCGCCGCTGCGGTCGCGCTCGGCGGCGGTCGGGGCGAGCCGGTCCCGCGCGAAGGCGCGGGCCATGTCGCGGACCATGGTCTGTTCTTCGGTCAGGTGCATCGGACGTTTCCTCGGGCGATGATTTTTGTTGGTGGCGTGCGGTGCCGTGCCCCCTCCCCATCCCTCCCCCTCTTCGAGGGAGAGGGGGCAGGAGCTTTGCGGGAGTGCAGCGGCAGTTCCCTCTCCCGCAAAGCGGGGGAGGGTTAGGGAGGGGGCAAGCGCCTGCCCTTACACCCGCTCCACCGCAATCGCCGTCGCCTCACCCCCACCGATACACAGCGAAGCCACGCCCCGCTTCAAATCGTACTTCTCCAGCGCCGCCAGCAGCGTCACGATGATCCGCGCCCCCGAAGCCCCGATCGGATGCCCGAGCGCGCAGGCGCCGCCATGGACGTTCACCTTGTCGTGCGGCAGATCCAGATCGCGCATCGCCGCCATAGTGACGACCGCAAAGGCTTCGTTGATCTCGAACAGGTCGACATCGCGGGCCGACCAGCCCACCTTCTCGAACAGCTTCTGCATCGCACCCACCGGGGCCGTCGTGAACAGCGCCGGCTGCTGGGCGTGGTTGGAATGGCCCTTGATCTCGGCGATCACGCGCAGGCCGCGGCGGTCCGCCTCGCTGCGGGTGGTGACGATCAGCGCCGCGCCGCCGTCGGAGATCGACGAGGCGTTCGCCGCCGTCACCGTGCCGTCCTTGGCAAAGGCGGGCTTCAGCGTCGGGATCTTCTTGGGATCGCCCTTGCCCGGCTGCTCGTCGGTGTCGACCAGCGTATCGCCCTTGCGGCCCTTGACCAGCACCGGCGCAATCTCCGCCTTGAAGGAGCCGTCCTCCACCGCCTTGCGGGCGCGGTTCAGGCTTTCGATGGCGTAGTTGTCCTGCGCCTCGCGGGTGAAGCCGTAGCTGCCGGCGCATTCCTCGGCGAAGGTGCCCATCAGGCGGCCCTTCTCGTAGGCATCCTCCAGACCGTCGAAGAACATGTGGTCCAGCACCTTGCCGTGACCCATGCGGTAGCCGGCGCGGGCGCGGTCCAGCAGATAGGGGGCGTTCGACATGCTCTCCATGCCGCCGGCCACCACGACCTTGGCCGAGCCGGCCTTGATCACGTCATGGGCGAACATCACCGCCCGCATGCCCGAGCCGCAGACCTTGGAGATGGTGGTGCAGCCGACACCCTTCGGCAGACCGGCGCCCAGCGCCGCCTGACGCGCCGGGGCCTGGCCCAGCCCGGCCGACAGCACGTTGCCCATGAACACCTCGTCCACCGCGTCCGCGGCGAGGCCCGAGCGCTCCAGCGCCGCCTGGATGGCGACGGCGCCCAGCTGCGGGCCGGTCAGGCCCATGAGGTCGCCCTGGAAGCCGCCCATCGGCGTGCGGACGGCGGCGGCGATGACGATGCTGTCGGTCATGGTGCTCGGTCCCTTTCCCTCGATGCTCTTTGTTTCCGGCCTCAGGCCGTTTCCCTCAGGCCGTCTCTTTGAACAGTTCGCGCCCGATCAGCATGCGGCGGATCTCGCTGGTGCCGGCGCCGATCTCGTAGAGCTTGGCGTCGCGCAGCAGGCGGCCGGTCGGGTATTCATTGATGTAGCCGTTGCCCCCCAGGGTTTGAATGGCCTCCAGCGCCATCCAGGTCGCCTTTTCGGCGGAGAACAGGATGGCGGCGGCGGCGTCCTTGCGGGTGGTCTCGCCGCGGTCGCAGGCTTTGCAGACGGCGTACACATAGGCCTTGGCGGCGTTCATGATCGTGTACATGTCGGCGATCTTGCCCTGCATCAGCTGGAACTCGCCGATGGGCTGGCCGAACTGCTTGCGGTCGTGGACATAGGGGATCACCACGTCCATGCAGGCCTGCATGATGCCGAGCGGACCGCCGGACAGCACCGCGCGCTCGTAATCCAGCCCCGACATCAGCACGTTCACGCCGCGACCGACGCCGCCCAGGATGTTCTCCTCCGGCACCTCGCAATCCTCGAACACCAGCTCGCCGGTGTTGGAGCCGCGCATGCCCAGCTTGTCCAGCTTCTGCGCCACCGAGAAGCCCTTGAAGCCCTTCTCGACCAGGAAGGCGGTGATGCCGCGCGGGCCGGCGTTGATGTCGGTCTTGGCATAGATCACCAGCGTGTCGGCGTCGGGGCCGTTGGTGATCCACATCTTGGTGCCGTTCAGGACGTAACGGTCGCCCTTCTTCTCCGCCCGCAGCTTCATCGACACCACGTCCGACCCGGCATTCGGCTCCGACATCGCCAGCGCGCCGATATGCTCGCCGGAGATCAGCTTGGGCAGGTAGCGGCGCTTCTGATCCTCGTTGCCGTTCTTGCGGATCTGGTTGACGCAGAGGTTCGAATGGGCGCCGTAGCTGAGCCCCACCGAGGCCGAGGCGCGCGACACCTCCTCCATCGCCACGACATGCTCCAGATAGCCCATGCCGGCGCCGCCATACTCCTCCTCCACCGTCACGCCGAGGATGCCGAGATCGCCCATCTTGCGCCACAGCTCGTTCGGGAACTCGTTGGTCCGGTCGATCTCGGCGGCGCGGGGGGCGATCTCGTTGGCGGCGAAGCTGCGCACCGAATCGCGCAGCATGTCGGCCGACTCGCCCAGGTCGAAATTCAGGCTCGGGTACTGGTTGGACAGCATGGCGTATCGCTCCCCTGGGAAATCATCCGTTCTTTGACCATACGTTACCGTATGGAGAGGCGCGAGGCAAGGGGGAAGCTGACGCCCGCGAAACCTGCAGTCCTTCAAGGGATTAAGGCGGTCCGGCCGCCTGCGGATACACTGCCGCATCGTGGAAAGACGGCGAAAAAGACAACCAGTTCAAGGCTGCCATGCGTTCACCCGGCCCCGGCGCGGCATGGTCACGCTTTCCTGATGCTGCGCTGCAGGGTTAAACTTTGGATACTGTATACCTGAGGATGCCGCGAAGGAGCCTTGCGACGATGATCCGCGTACCGCGCCCGAACATGGATGGCTTCACCATGGCCCTGGTGGCGACCGTCGGGCTGGCGACCGTGCTGCCGGTTCAGGGCCAGCTCGCCCAGGGCGTGCATTGGCTGGCGGAGGCGGCCATCGCGCTGCTGTTCTTCCTGCACGGCGCCCGCCTGCCGCGGGAAGAGGTGGTGGCGGGCATGGCGCACTGGCGCCTGCACCTGCTGATCTTCAGCCTGACCTTCGTCGCCTTCCCGCTGATCGGCTGGGCGGCGGTGGCGGCGCTGCCGCACAGCCTGCTGCCGCCGGCACTCGCCATCGGGGTGCAGTTCCTCTGCCTGCTGCCGTCGACCGTCCAGTCCTCCATCGCCTTCACCTCGATGGCGCGGGGCAACGTCGCGGCGGCGGTGTGCAGCTCCACCCTGTCCAACATCTCCGGCATCCTGATGACGCCGCTGCTGGTGGCGCTGTTCCTGAAGGTGCAGGGGACGGCGCTGTCGCTCGACACGCTGCAGACCATTGCGGCACAGCTCCTGCTGCCCTTCGTTGCCGGACAGTTGCTGCGGCGCTGGGTCGGTGCCTGGGCGGCGCGGCACAAGACGATGCTGAAGTTCACCGACCGCAGCTCGATCCTGCTGGTCGTCTACATCGCCTTCAGCGAGGCGGTGGTGAACGGTCTGTGGCATCAGGTGCCGCCGACGGCGCTGGGCATGGTGGTGCTGATCGACGGTGTCATCCTGGCGCTCTTCCTGGTCGGCACGATGCTGCTCAGCCGCCGCCTGGGCTTCTCCCGCGCCGACGAGGCGGTGATCGTCTTCTGCGGGTCGAAGAAGTCGCTGGTCAGCGGCGTGCCGATGGCCGGCGTGCTGTTCGCCCCGGCCACCGCCGGTCTGGTGCTGCTGCCGGTGATGGTGTTCCACCAGATCCAGCTGATGGTCGGCGCCGTCCTGGCCCGCCGCTACGCCGACGAGGAAGAGGCGCGCGACGCCCTGCCGGCGACCTCGTGAGGGGGTACCCTCTCCCGGATAGAGTCCCCTCTTCCCCCTGGGGAGAGGGGGAAGCAGGTCCCCCTACTCCTCCGCAAATTCCCCCGTCGCGGCCATGATGGCGGTGCGGAGCCGGTCGGCCTTGGCGGGGCCGGCGACCATTTCCAGCAGGCGCAGGGCGTAGAACAGGTTGATCTCCGCCGTCTCCGCGTCGTCCGGGTCGCCGGCCGATTCCGGATATCGGTCCAGCAGGGCGTGCGCCCGCTCCAGCAGGCCCTTTTCCATCGACGCCATGGCGTCCTTCAGCGGCTCGTGCAGGCCCAGCGCATCGGCCAGCCCCTCGCAGCGGCGCAACGCGCGGGCATGGTCCTCCGCCGCGGTCTGGGCGTCGTCGTCGACGGCGACCGGCCGGCCATTGGCGGCGGGGGCCGCCACCGCGGTCAGGATGCCCTGGGGCGCCGTGTCGAGAACGCTGCCGGTCACCATGGTCCGCACCGCTGCCTTCACCGCCTCCAGCCGCTCGCGATAGACCGGCTCGGCCAGGAAATCCATGACGGCGGAGGTGGTGGCGACGCTGGCAACCAGCCGCTCGGCGATGGCGATGGCCTCCTCCGGGACGATGGCGACGACAGCCCCGCCGGCCCCGTCGCCCTTGCCATAGACGTTCCCGTCCAACCGGGCGCTCCGCTCCTCCAGGTTGGTGACCACAAGCCCGCTCAGCTGGGCGAAGATCACCGGCTGTTCCCGCCGCGCCTTGCCCAGGTCGATGTCGTTCAGCACCGTCAGCAGGTCGGCCGGGTTCGCCATGCGCGAGGCGGCGACCAGCAGCAGGTAATAGACCAGCGTCGGCGATTGGCGCGCCGCCGCCTGGGCCGCCTGCTCGACGGCGTCGACATGGCGGTCGTCCAGCGCCGGCAGCGGCTTGGGCGCCAGCGCGTCCTTCAGCGTCTCCACCGTCAGGCCGATCTCCAGGAAGGCGGCGACGTCCAGAACCTGCCGCCGCAGATCCTCGTCGCCATGCAGCAGCCGCCAGACCAGCTGGCGCGAGGCATCCTGCTCCACCGCCCCCCGAATCGCCTCGGCAGCCATCGGCCACAGCCGGCGCCCGATGTTGCGCAGCGCGTTGACGTTGCCGGGCGCGGTTTCCTGCACCTGACGGTCGAGCTGGTCGATCAGGGCGGCATCCCCGTATTCGGTCACCAGCCGCCAGACCGGTTCGATCACCCGCCGTTCGATGCGGCCCAGCGGCACGTCGACCCCGCTGAAACTTTCCAGCACATCCTCGAACGGCATGCACAGGACACGCTTCATCGTCGGCCGGCGGCCGGGACGCAACTGGACCAGCCGGGGGCGGATGGCGGCGAAGGTCTGGCGCACGTCGGGATGGTCGCGCACCCGCTCCAGCAGGCGGACGACCTCGATGAACTTGTCCTCGGGGATGTCGAACAGCCGGCTTTCCAGCCCTGGCAGGCGGTCGACCTTGCCCTGTCCGGTTCCGTCCACCGCTTCGGTCATGGCGCGCGCGCCTTCACCGCCTCGATCCGGCGGATGGCGTCCATGTCCATCTGGCCGGTGCGCCAGTCCTCCAGCATGCGGACGGAGCGGCGGTGGGCCAGCTTGACCTGCTTGGAATCGGCCACGAAGTCGCGGCTGGACTCCTTCCTCGGCAGCAGGGGCAGGATACGGAACAGGTCGTTGACGGTCGCGGCCTGCTGGTGATGGTCCTCGGTCTGCGCCACCTCCCAGGCTCCGGTGATGTGGCTCCAGCCGTCGAGCAGCCACGCCATCCGCCCCGCCTGGGCGCGCACGCGGACGATCTCGCTGTCCCAGTCGCGCATCAGCGGACCGATCGCCTCGATGCGGCGATGGAAGTCACCCAGAACCTTTTCCCCGATGCCGATGGTGTGCTGCGCCACCTCCGCGCAGAAGGCGGCGACCGGGGCGGCGTCGCTCGGCACCTCGCGCGCCCAGTCGGTCAGGCTGTCGCGGAAACCCTTCAGGTCGGTCAGCCCGCGCGTCAGCCGGCCGGGCTTGGGCGAGCGCGCCAGTCCGACCGGGGCGGCGACCGCGGCGATCTCGGCCAGCCGGGAATAGAGCAGGGTCGCGTCCATCCGCAGGCTTTCCGCCGCGCGGGTCATCAACTGGCGGGTCAGCCGCTGCCCTTCGTCGGTGTCGATGCCGGCCTTCAGCATCTCCGGCGATTCCAGCCCGACCGCCTTCAGGATCGACAGGATCAGCAGGTAATGGGTGAGGGTGCCCTGCTCCTCATCCTCCTCCAGCGCATGGCGGGCCGCCTGCGCCGCCTTCGGCCCGGCCAGCCCGCGCCGCGCCGCCTTCAGCGTCGCCCGCCGGATCTCGTGCGGGGCACAGGCGTCCTCCTTCACGATCAGGTCGTGGAGATAGCGGTCGTGCATGGTCATCGACACCATCTCCGGCACCGCTTTCCAGGCGACCACATAGATGCCCATGCCCTGCGACAGGCTGGGGATCAGCACCTCCAGCTTGGACCGTTCGCCGCGGCGCACGCGGGTCTGGGACAGCAGCGGCGTGGTAAAGGCCACCGCGGCCCCCCGTTCCTCGAAGGTCGACGGCGCGTATTCGATCGCACCCTTCAACATGATTGCCGTTCCGGATTCGCCTGACCGATCTTCTGCGGCCGCGCCGTTCCTGCATTGGCCCTGCAGGCCAGGACCGGCGCAACCCCCACATGCTCATAATTACATGGCTGCAACACAAGCGGAGGCGAGAAATTTGCGCCGATTTGTAGCACGCTGCGACGGCCTGCCGCAGTCGGGAACGAACCGTATGCGAAGCTTAACCTTGTCCGCGGGCATTTGTGCATCCACCAGTCCTTGACCGGACGCTGCAAATCCCGATTTCGGGCCGAAACAACGGGAAGTAATATTTAAAGCGCAGGCCGAAATTTTCGAACTGGCGACGCCCCTTGCGCTTTGCGCGGCGACGCGACAGTTTGGGCGCAGGTTCAGACCGTAACACGTCAGACCGCCAGATATCAGGCTGCCAATCAGGGGAGAGACAGAGGGTGAGCAACATCGGCATCGTGCTCGGACGGTTCCACCGCAAGGAGGTGGGGGAGATGCTGGACGAGGCGCGCGCGGTCGCCGCCCGCCGCGGCCTCGGCATCGTCGCGGAGGTTTGGGTTCCCGGCTCGATGGAGAAGCCGCTGGCGATCAAGCGCCTGCTGATGCGCGACGACGTCGCCGGCGCGGTGGCGCTGGGCATCATCGAGCGGGGCGAGACGGAGCATGGCAACGTCATGGGCCATGCCGTCATCTCCAGCCTGATCGACCTGCAGCTTCAGTTCATGAAGCCGGTCGGCGTCGGCATCCTCGGGCCGGGCATCAACCCGTCCCAGATCCCGCCGCGCATCCGCCCCTACGCCGCCGCCGCGGTGGAGGCCTGCGCCGACCTGATCGAGCAGGGCTGACGCCTCACGCGATCCCGCTCACCGCAGCCCCAGCAGCTCGCCGAGCGCATGGCTGAGTTGGCGCGGGGTCACCGGCTTGTGGATGATGCCCAGCCCAAGGACGGCGGCGTCGCGTTCGCATTCGGGGCCGGTCTCGCCGGTCAGGATCAGGCCCGGAACCGGCGGGCCGCCCGCCTCCTCGAACAGCGCGCGGATGCCGGCGACGGCGTCGGTCCCGAGGCGGCCTTCGCGCAGGCGGTAGTCGGCGACGACCAGATCGGGACGGCGGCCGCTGCGGCGCAGCGCCTCCACCGCCTTTTCGGCGGAACCGGCGACCAGCACCTCGTAACCCCATTCGCGGAAGATCGTCTCCAGCCCCAGCAGCACGATGGCGTCGTCGTCCACCACCACGGCGAAGCGGCCGTGGCCGGTCGTCGCCGCCGCCTCCGCCGGGCTGAGCTGACGCTCGACGGCCCGGCCGGGCGGCAGGGCGATGACGAAGCTGGTCCCCTGCCCCGGCTTCGACTGCACGTCGACGGGATGGTTCAGCAGCTGCGACAGCCGCCGCACGATGGCAAGGCCGAGACCGAGGCCGCGGTTGCGGTCGCGTTCGGGATTGCCGACCTGATGGAACTCTTCCCAGATGCGTTCCAGATGGTCGGGCGGGATGCCGATGCCGGTGTCGCGCACCTCGATCAGCAGGCGCCCGCCGGCCTGCCGGCATTCGATGTCGATCCTGCCTCTCTCGGTATAGCGCAGCGCGTTCTCCACCAGATTGCGCACCATGCGGGTCAGCAGCGTGCGGTCGGTGCGCGCGGCGGCGTTGCAGGACAGGACATGCAGCTCCAGCCCCTTGGCCGCCGCGACCGGCCGGTAGGAGGCGGCGATGTGGTCGAACAGCGGCACCATCGGGACATTCTCGATGTTCGGCTGCACCACCCCGGCGTCGAGCCGCGACATGTCCAGCAGGCTGTCGAGCAGCTCCTTCAGCGCGTCCAGCCCGCGGCCGAGATGCATCAGCGCGTTGGCGCCCTGGCTGCCCTGCACATGGGGTTTCAGCACGTCGACGAACAGCAGCAGCGCCTGCAGCGGCTGGCGCAGGTCGTGGCTGGCGGCGGCCAGGAACTTGCCCTTGGCCTGGTCGGCCGCCTCCGCCGACTCCTTCGCCTGCATCAGCGCCTGCTGCGCCCGCCGGCGGGCGGTGATGTCGCGGAAATAGACCGAAAGCCCGTCGGGACTGGGATACATGCTGATCTCGGCCCAGTCGCCGAGGATGGGCGACTTCACCTCGATGGTCGTCTCCCGCCCGTCGCGCACCGCCTGCTTCTGCGCTTCGAACGCCTCGCTGCCCAGCACGTTGGGGAAGGCCTCCCAGATGCGCCGGCCCAGCAGGGTGTCGCGCGACCGGCCCCACAGCCGTTCCGCCTTGCGGTTGATGTAGGTGAAGCGCCAGTCATGGTCGACGGCATAGAAGGCGTCGCTGATGCTCTCCAGGATCATGACCGTCCGCTCGTGCGAGGCGCGCACCTCCTCCTCCGCACGCTTGCGCATGGTGATGTCGCGGGAAAAGCAGCCCACCCCCTCCGCCGTCGGCAGGATGCGGATCTCCAGCCACAGCGTGGTGTCCTCGCCGTCCAGGCGTTTCTCGATGCCGGTCGGCACCCGCTCCGTCATGGTCTTGCGGCACAGCGCCTCAAGGTCGGAGCCGGCGAGCTGGGGCCAGATCTCCCACAGGCGGCGGCCGCGGATCGCCGACAGCGGCAGATGGTCGAGCTGCTCGGCCCGCCGGTTCTGGTAGATCACCCGGTAATCGCGGTCGAGCGCCACCAGCGCCTCGTCGATGCTGTCCAGGATGTCGCAGGCACGCTTGCGCGCGTCGGCGATGGCCTCTTCCATCCGCCGCTCGTCGGAACGGTCGTGCAGGATCCACAGATAGCCGTCCTCGGCGCCCTGCAGCGGCAGGATGGTCAGCGCTCCCCAGACCTCGGACCCGTCGCGGCGGCGGAAGGCCCGTTCCTCCTGGATGCGCCCTTCGGCCAGCGCCCGCAGCCTCAGCGAGTCTGGCACGCCGGCCACGACATCCTCCGGCGGGAAGAGAAAGGCGACCGGCCGGCCTTGCGCCTCCTCCTCCGTCCAGCCCAGGATGCGGACGGCACCGGGATTCCAACTGGTCACCCTGCCGTCCGGCGCCAGGGTCAGGATGGCATGACCGACGGCACTGTCCAGGATGGCGCGCAGCCGCCTTTCGCTGTCGGCATGGGCGGCGCGGCTGCGCTCCAGGGCGTCGAAGGCGATCCGCAGATCCTCGTTGCGCACGGTGACCGTCTGCAGGTCGTCGCAGCCGCTGCAGGCGGTGGCAAGGGCGGCCCGCAGCCGCGCATTCTCCTGCTCCAGCTCGTTCACCCGCGCCGCCAGCCGCGGATCGGGAGCGGTGGCCGGATCGACCGTCGGCCGGGTGTTCGGGGAAGCCTTCGGCTGGGCATCCGGGTCCGCCCCGCCCCCCATCCGGCTGGTCGCGGGCTCATCCGGGACAGGCTGCGGTTTGGTCATAGTCGCTCAAGAAAAACGAAATTCCCAATAAAAGAGAGTGTGCAAGACCGAAAGCCTCTGTAAACCCTCCAAAGGAAATAGGACTGTAGAGCGCCAACAATAAGCAATTTTATATTTATGAATACCGCATATCCGCAATCGCCCTTACCATCGCCCGCACGCCGGAATCCGGCACTTTGTCACGGCGCAACACCAACCCAAGCTTGCGGACCAGGGGCGGGGCCAGAGGCCGCACGGCGAAGCGGTCGCGGTCGCCCGGTCCCTGGACGGTGACCGACGGCAGGATCGACCGGCCGAGCCCGGCGGCGACGAGGTTCTTGATCGCCTCGACATTGCCGAGTTCCATCGACGGGCGCGGCTGCACGCCGCCGGCCATGAACCAGCCGTCGATCACCGCCCGCATGGTGCCGCCGCGCTCGTAGAGGATCAGCGCCCCGTCCGCCAGCGCCGCCGGAGCGATGCCGTCCGGCGCCGGCCCATCCGCTTCCCTGGTCCCATCCCCGATCCGTGGACCGACGCAGACCAGCTCCTCGCTGCACACCGGTTCGATGGACAGGCCGGCGCGGACCGCCGGCAGCGTGACGAGCGCGAGATCCAGCGCCCCGGCTTCCACCGCGTCCAGGATGTCGGGCGTGTTGCCGGTGACGACGATGATCTCCAGTCCCGGATGGGCGGCGCGGAGCGCGGTCAGGATCGGCGGCAGGCGGTAGATGCAGGCGGTGGCGCCGGTGCCGATGCGCACGCGCCCCGCCTGCCCGGCGCGGTGCCGCCCCATGGCGGTCGATGCCGCCTCCGCCTCGTCGCGGATGCGGCGGATGAAGGGCAGCAGGTCGCGGCCGGCCGCCGTCGGCAGGGCGCGCTTGCCGACCCGCTCCACCAGACGCACGCCGAACCGCTCCTCCAGATTGCGGATCTGCATGCTGACCGCCGGCTGGGTCAGGCCGAGCCGGCTTGCCGCCTCGGTGAAGCCGCCATGCTCGACGACGGTGGCGAAGGTGATGAGCTGGTCGAGGTTCAGGCCGCGCATACCCCCAGCTTTCCTTATGATTCCGATCAAATCAATAAATTTGCCTTTTCCATGGCGGTCCGCGACGGTGGGGCCATGACGACCGCAGCAACTTCCTTTCCCGGCCCCTCCCCGGCCCCATCCTCCACCCCCTCCTCCACATGGCTCGTGCTGCTGTGCGCCAGCCGCTTCGCCACCTCGCTGTCCTTCATGGTCTATGCCGGCGCGCTGGTGCCGGCGATGCAGGCCTGGGGCATGTCGGCGGGGGAAGCCGGATCGATCCAGACCGCCTTCAACATCGGCTATGCCCTGTCGCTGGTGGGGTCCTCCTGGTTCGCCGACAGCCTGGGCGCCAAGCGCGTCTTCCTGTGGGCGAGCTGGGCGACGGCGCTGACCGGCCTCGCCTTCGCCTTCTTCGCCCGTTCTCCGGAAAGCGGGCTGCTGCTGTTCGCGCTGGTGGGGCTGACGCAGGGCGGAACCTACGCCCCCTCCATCATGCTGGTGGCGCAGGGCGTGCCGGCCGCCCGGCGGGGGGCGGCGGTCGGCTGGCTGCTGGCGGCGGGGTCGCTGGGATATTTCGCTTCCATTGCGCTTGCAGCATGGCTGGCGGAGCGGTTCGGCTACGAGGCCGCCTTCATCGCCTGCGGGCTGGGGCCGCTGCTGGCGGCGCTGCTCGCCACGCCGGGGTTGCGCGGGCGCGCCAATCCGGTCGCCGGCGGGGGCGCGCGGCGGCTGCGCGGCGCCTTCCGCTTCCTGGCCGACCGCCGGTCCTTCCTGCTGACCGCCGGCTACACCACCCATTGCTGGGAGCTGCTGGGCATGTGGGCCTGGCTTCCGGCCTTCCTGACGGCCAGCCTCGCCAACTCGGGCGGAGCCGGCGTCCGCGGCCTGTGGATCGCCGCGGCCATCCATCTCTCCGGCTTCCTGTCGTCGCTGCTGATGGGGCGGGCGTCGGACCGGCTGGGCCGGCGGGCCGTTCTGGTGGCGATGGGACTGCTGGGCGCCGCCTGTTCCTTCACCATCGGCTGGATGGACGGGATGCCGCTGGTCCTGGTGCTGGCGGTGGCCGCCCTCTACGGCTTCTCGGCGCTGGGCGACTCCCCCGTGCTGTCCACGGCGATGACCGAATCGGTCGAGCCCGGCAGCCTGGGGGCGGCGCTTGCCGTGCGCTCCATCCTCGGCTTCGGCGCCGGGGGCGCCGCGCCGCTGGCGGTCGGTCTGGTGCTGGACCAGACGGGCGGCATGGCGGGCCAGATGGGTGGCACCCCCTGGGGCTGGGGGTTCGCGCTTCTCGGCGTCGGCGGCGGGTTGGCGACCGTCTGCGCCCTTCTTCTTCCCGCCGACCGTCCTCACCGGAGTTGAAACTCATGCCTTCTCTCAATGGGCCTGCCATCACCGTGCGGGCGTCCGCCGACGCCGACATCCCCGCCATCGCCGCGCTCTATGCCCACCATGTCCTGCACGGCACCGCGTCGTTCGAGGAGGTTCCGCCGGACGAGGCGGAGATGGCCCGCCGCCGCGCCGACATCCTGGCCCGCGGCCTGCCCTATCTGGTGGCGGAGTGCGAGGGGAGGCTTGCCGGCTACGCCTATGCCGGGCTCTACCGCACCCGCAGCGCCTACCGCTTCACGCTGGAGAATTCCGTCTATGTCGCCGACGGCATGGGCCGGCGCGGCATCGGCCGGGCGTTGATGGACCCGCTGATCGAGATGTGCGAGGCGGCGGGATACCGCCGGATGATCGCGGCGATCGGCGACAGCGCCAACCACGGCTCCATCGGCCTGCATGCCGCCTGCGGCTTCCGTCCGGTCGGGGTGCTGCCGGCGGTGGGATACAAGTTCGGCCGCTGGCTGGACGGCGTGCTGATGGAGCGCCCGCTGGGCGAGGGAAGCGACGGTCCGGCGCCGGAGCGGATTTTCCCCGTGGGCATGCGGTGAGGGCCATCGGCTTGGGGGGCGAGGCCGTCAGGCCGTCGCCACCCAAGCCCCTAAGCAGGTTTCTCCAGATCGGGCCACAGGCCCGGCCTGGAGAAACCTGCGGACTCTATGGTTTTGCAGGTTTTCCGAGCCCGCCCATTCGTGGGCGGAGTTCGGAAAACCTGCTTAGGCGCTACGCGCAACCCTGTTGTCAGAACGCCAGGATGGAGCGCGCCAGGATGACGTTGGCCTTGTCGTCCAGCGTGCTGACCTCGCCCTTGGTGTCGACATAGTCGTACTGGGCCTGCAGGGTCAGGCCAGGAGCGACGGTGTAGCCGACGCCGACCTCATAGACGTTGATGTGGCGGCTGCCCGGCGTGTCGGTGCGCCCGGCATCGGCGCCGAACTTGTAGTTGGCACCGACGGCCAGAGGCCCGGAGCTGTACTGGACGCCGGCCGTCCAGTTGCGCTGCGCTTCGGTGGCCGGCCTGCCGGCGGTGGCGGAGAAGGACTGGCGTTCACCCGACCGGTTGAAATCGGTGTAGCTGCCGCCGACGGAGAAGCCGGCATAGCCGATCGTGACGCCGGCCTGCCAGCTGGTCAGGTCGTTGTAGGCGATCCCCGAAGCGCCGGCGACCGCGCTGCCGCCCATGTAGCCGGCGCTGGCCTTGACCGAGACACCGCCGAAGCTGTTGCTGTAGTTGGCGCCGACCTCCCAGATGTTCTCGAAGATGCCGGTTCCCATGATGTTGGCCGAGCTGTCCGCCGTGAACTGCGACCGGTTGACGTCGGTGTTGCTGCTGTCGTTGCGCGGGGTGTAGCTGCCGCCCAGCTGCAGGCCGGCGAAGCGCGGCGAGAAATAGACGATCTTCGTCGAGTTGGCGTCGACGGCCAGGGCCGGATAGACGATGGTGTTGCGGGTGGTCTGGGCCGCGCCGAACGCCAGCGAGCCGGTCGTCGTGCCGTTGATATTGTTGTTGGGGCCGACCCAGAAGACGGGCTGCTCGACGAAGGCCGACACATAGTCGGACGGCGCGGAGACATAGGTCTCGTCGCTGAAGGAGTTGACGACGCCGGCGCGCACCATGCCGAAGGAGCCCTGCGCAAAGATGAAGGCGCGGTCGGCGTCCGTGTTGCGGGCATTGCTGGCGCCGCTGTTGGCGCGCATGCGGATGCGGGCACCGTATTCCAGGCCGTTGTCGGCCTTGGCGGTCGGGATGATGTTCACGCGCAGGCGGTTGCGGAACTCGGTCGACCGGGTGTTGGCGTCCAGGTCCTGGCTCACATAGCCGGCTTCGAAATAGGCGTCGCCGCTGACCTTCACATCGAACTTGGCCTGGGCATTGGCGGCACCGGCACCGGCCGCGAGGGTGACGGCGGCGCAGCCTGCCAGCAGATAACGATTCACAGCTTTTGACTCCATGACGACGGTTTCAGAAAACAAGGCGGGATCCGGACCCCGGACGCGCCGTTTCCGCGCCGGGTTGCCTGTCGGCCAGGCATGTCGGCCAGGCATGTCCATGTCCCGATGAGGATCAGCGGAGGTAATGGATGTGTGGCCGCGCGTGATGGGGGGAGACTTCCACGCGGGCGTCCACCGAGAAGACGGTCTTCAGCAACTCCTCGGTCAGCACCTCGCCCGGCGGGCCGGACGCAACGATCCGGCCCTGTTTCAGCACCACCAGCCGGTCGCAGAACATGGCCGCGTGGTTGAGATCGTGAAGGGCGGTGATGCTGGTGACCGCAAGCTCGGAGACGAGCTTCAGCAGCGCGATCTGGTGCTGGATGTCGAGGTGGTTGGTCGGCTCATCCAGGATCAGTTCCTTCGGCGTCTGCGCCAACGCCCTGGCGATGTGGGCGCGCTGCTTCTCGCCGCCCGACAGGCTGTGCCAGAAGTCGTTGCGCTTGGCCGACATCCCGGCCTTTTCCAGCGCGCCGTCCACCGCCTCCTCGTCCGCCCGCGACCAGCCCGAGAACAGCGAGCGGTGGGGGAAGCGGCCGAGCTTCACGACATCGACGACCTTCAGGTTGGCGTTCGTCGTCGCATGCTGCTCGACGAAGGCGACGCGCTGCGCGACGGTCCGGCGCGGAATGGTCCGCAGGTCCGTCCGGTCGAGCAGGACCCGGCCGGATTGCGGCTGCTTCAGCCCGGCGAGCAGGCGCAGGAGCGAGGTCTTGCCCGACCCGTTCGGTCCCAGCAGGCCCAGCATCTCGCCCGGCCGGGCTTCCAGCGAAACCGCGTCCAGCACGGTCTTGCCGCCAATTCCCCATGTGAGACGTTCGGTCTTGAAGCTCATGACGCACGCTGGAACCGGTAGAGGATGACCGAGAAGAAGGGCACGCCGACCAGCGCGGTGACGACGCCGACCGGCAGGACCTGCTGCGGGATCAGGACGCGCGACGCGATGTCCGCCGCCACCATGAAGATCGCGCCCGCGATGGCACAGGCCGGCAGCAGCCGGATGTGCATCGGGCCGACCAGGAAGCGGGCGGCATGCGGCACCACGAGGCCGACGAAGCCGATGGAGCCGACCATGCTGACGATGGTCGCGGTCATCAGCGCGGTCAGCGCGAAGAGCAGGAGCCGCGCCCGGCCGACATCGACGCCCAGCGCCGCGGCGGATTCGTCGCCGAAGGCGAAGGCGTCGAGGATGCGGGCGGAGAGCAGGCAGGCCACCAGCCCGCCGCTCACCACGATGGAGACCAGCATGAACTCCGGCCAGCGCGCGCCGCTGAAGCTGCCGAGCAGCCAGAACATGACGTCGCGCGCCTGCTGCGCATTGCCCGACGTCGTCACGACATAGGACGTGGCGGCGTTGAACAGCTGGGAGGCGGCGACGCCGGCCAGGATCGTGCGGTCGGCGCCGCCGCGCGTGCCGTTCGACAGCAGGGCCACGAACAGGAAGGCGGCGAAGGCTCCGGCGAAGGCGCCCATCGACAGCGAGACCGCGCCGGCCCCGACGCCGAGGATGACGATGGCGACGGCGCCGGTGGATGCGCCGGCCGAAATGCCCAGCACATAGGGCTCGGCGAGCGGGTTGCGCAGGAGCGACTGCATGATCGCCCCCGACAGCGCAAGGCCGGCGCCGCAGAAGGCCGCGACCAGCGCCCGGCTGAGCCGGTAGTCCCAGATCACGGTCTCATGGATGCGGCTCAGCTCGACCGAGGTCCAGCCCAGCCGGTTGGTCACGGCGTGGAAGGTCGTGGCGAGGGGAATCGGCAGATCGCCGATGCCCACGCTGACCGCGATGACGAGAGCGATGGCCGCCAGGGAGGCGAGAAGCATGCCTCCCAGCATGGTCAACCGCCCGAGCGACTGCCCCATGCCCGTCACTTCAGCAGCCCGAGGTCTTTCAGTTGCCCGGCCACCTGTTCGGCACCGTAGAGGGTGCGGATGGTCGGATTCATCGCCTGTCCGTCCATGACGACGATGGCCTTGTTCTTGACCGCGGGCATCTGGCTCACGGCCGGATCGGTGGTCAGGAACTTGATCTTGGCATCGGTGCGGTCGAGTTCCCACCGGTTGCGGTCGAGACTGGCCACGACGATGACGTCGGGATTGGCGGCGATGATGCCCTCCCAGCCCAGCGTCGGCCATTCGGACTCCGATGCGATGGCGTTCGTGCCGCCGAGCAGGTCGGCGATGAAACCCGACGCGCCGTTCTTGCCGCCGAGATAGGCGTCGGCCGACGGCGAGGGGCTGGAGAACCAGAAGACGTAGGAGAGCTTCCGGCCGTCCTTCGGCACGCTGGCGCGGATGGCCGCCTCGCGCGCCTTGAAATCGGCGATCAACGCCTGGCCGCGATCCGCGACGTCGAAGATCCGGGACAGCTCGTCGATCTCCTGATAGAGCTGATCCATGCTCCAGAGCTGCGCACGGCTGCCATACACATCCTTGGAATTCTTCGTGTCGAGGCAGGTGCTGGGCGACAGGTAGGCCGGGACGCCGACCTTCTCGAAATCGCCGCGCTTGGCGACCTTGCTGTTCGGGCCGAGCAGGACGGGCAGCGCCGCCGCGACGAAATCGGGGTTCTCGACCAGGATCGATTCGAAGGTCGGGAACTCGACGGTCAGCAGCTTGACCTTCGCATTGGCTTCGGCCAGCTGCGGCATGACCTTGCTGGGCCAGAAGGCGGTGCCGACCATCCGGTCCTGCAGACCGAGGAGCAGAAGGATTTCGGCGCTGTTCTGGCCGAGGCCAATAGCCCGCTGCGGAGCCTTCTGGATCGTGACCTGGGCACCGCAATTCTCGATGGTCAGCGGATAGCTCGTCCTGCCGGCCAAGGACGGGGTGGCGGCAAGGCCGGCCGCTGCGAACAGGCCGGCGGCGGTCAGCAGTGATTTCACGAAGGTCATGGGAGAGTTCCAAGCCGGTTTGTCGTTACGGTGCGCCGTTGGCGGCCCATTGGCCGCGATGCGGAGCGGCGGCACTGTCATGCCATTGCAGATTGCGGGCTTCACTTGGGGCGGGGTCGCAATGGTTTGGCGCATGTCTCGGTCAAGCTGCCCATGCCAATCGCCGCGGGCGAGCAGCATCCAAGGCAATGGCTCCGCAATCAGAATTTGAATTGCGGACACAAAGAAGTCAAAAAAATGGCCTTCCATAGCCAAGCATATCGGCTCAAACCATAGAATCTATCCTCTTGACGCTTTCTGCGGGCACTGTTTTCCACATCGACCGAGGAGGCCGATGTTTGGAACGAAGCGCTTTCGTTTTGAAAGTGATAACGATTGTCGTTTGCAAGTCAAGGGTCAATCCGACGCGAGCCGATCTTGCGCCGGCCTGGGAACGCGCGCTTCACACGGTGCTCAGCCTGGGCGTCCACCCTGCCGGGGCGAATTCACGATCCGCATCCGCAGCCTTTGGGATTCCGGGAAAGCCACGCCGCGAATTTTCCAATCCTTCCGCGCACCCACACCGCGCCTTCCATACCCTGTCGCAAATGATGCCGGCGGAGATCGGAACCGCCGTTCAGTCAACCCTGCTGACCTTCTTGCCACCACATTTTCCAGGCTTTCCGCAGATCCGGCGGCAAAAGGCCGAACCGGCCGTATCGATTCGGCTTCCCCACCCCCGCAGCCCCCGTGCGACAGCCGGGGGGTGCGGCAGAAGGGCGCTGCGCGTCTTTGCCGCGGTGCCGGCAGCGGGAGGGCGATGGCGGGGATGTGAACGGGCTATGGATAAATTCGGCAACTCTGTCACTGGATTGTCCGAATCTTTGGAGAAACACCTCAAAAGAGTTCAAATCGCCGCTTGGTCAGAAATCCTGCCGTTTATTTGCCGTCGAATTGATCGGGTGGGGATGGTACTACCAATCCAAAGAAAACCCGAGAGGAGACATCCACCATCATGCGGACGGCGACGAAGGATCTGGCGGGCGACTTGCGGCAACAGCTGGCCGAGCTGGTGCGCAGCCGGGTTCCGAACGCGCGGGCGGAGCGCTTCGTGAAGCGCTTCTACGCCAACGTGCCCCCCGACGACCTGCTGCGCGGCACGCCGGAACAGCTTTACGGCGCCGCGCTGGCGATGTGGCAATGGGCACAGCAGCGCACGCCCGGCAAGCCCAAGGTCCGGGTCTATGCGCCGCGGCTGGACGAGCATGGCTGGCAGACCGAACGCTCGGTGGTGGAGATCGTCAACGACGACATGCCCTTCCTGGTCGATTCCGTCACGGCGGAGCTGAACCGGCAGGGCGTCACCGTCCATCTCGTCATCCACCCCGTCACCCGCGTCGTCCGCGATGCCGACGACCGCATCGTCGAGCTGCTCGAACCGGGTGAAGAGAAGGACGGCGCGCGCGACGAATCCTTCATGCACTGCTCCATCGACCCGCTGTCGGATCCGGCCGCCCAGGCCCGTCTGCGCGAAGGGATCGAGCGGGTGCTGGCCGACGTCCGCGCCGCGGTGGAGGATTGGAACCCGATGCGCGAGCGCGTCCGCGCCGCCCGCGACGACATCGCCCATGCCCCCGATGCCGAGGAATCCAAGGAAGCCGCCGACTTCCTGACCTGGATCGACGACGGCAACATGACCCTGCTGGGCAGCCGCCAATATCTCGCCACCGTCGGCGGCGAAGGCCGCGAGCCCTGGCTGGAGCTGGTGGACGGCAGCGGCCTCGGCGTGCTGCGCGACCCGGAAATCACCGTCTTCGACGAGCACGGCCACGCCGCCGTCCTGCCGGAGGAAATCCGCGCCTTCCTGCACCAGCCGCGCGCGCTGCTGGTGACCAAGGGCACCCGGCAAGCCACCGTCCACCGGTCGGTTCCGCTCGACGCCATTCTGGTCAAGCGTTTCGACGAGCAGGGCAATGTCCTCGGCATCACGCTGGCGGTCGGCCTGTTCACCTCCGTCGCCTACAACCGCAGCCCGCGCGAGATCCCGTTCCTGCGCCGCAAGGTCGCCCGCGTCATGGGCCGCGCCGGCTTCGATCCGTCGGGCCATGACGGCAAGGCGCTGCTGAACATCCTGGAAACCTATCCGCGCGACGAGCTGTTCCAAACCCCGTCGGACGAGCTGTTCGAGACGGCGGTCGGCATCCTGCACCTGCAGGAACGCCAGCGGCTTGCCCTGTTCGTCCGCCGCGACCCGTTCGAACGCTTCGTCTCGGCGCTGGTCTTCGTGCCGCGCGACCGCTACGACACTGCGCTGCGCCGCAAGATCCAGGGCGTGCTGGAAACCGCCTTCCACGGCACCTGCAGCTCCTATTTCACCCAGCTGTCGGACAGCGCGCTCGCCCGCCTGCACCTGATGGTGAAGACGGAGCCGGGCAAGCTTCCCCCCGTCGACATCGGCGAGATCGAGGCCCGGCTGGTCCAGGTCTCGCGCAGCTGGGCCGACCGGCTGCGCGACGCGCTGGTCGAGGCGCATGGCGAGGAGACCGGCAACGCCCGCCTGCGCCGCTATGCCGACGCCTTCCCGGCGGGCTACCGCGAGACCTTCACCGCGGAAACCGCGGTCCACGACATCGACCGCATCGAACGCGCGCTCGCCGAACAGCGCCTGGGCATCGTGCTGTTCCACCCGCTGGAGGCGGACAGCGATGAGCTGCACGTCAAGATCTACCACCAGGGCCGGCCGGTGCCGCTGTCCGACGTGCTGCCGATGCTGGAGCACATGGACCTGAAGGTGATCACCGAACAGCCCTACGAGGTCCGCCCGGCCGGCGGCACCCCGTCAGTCTGGATCCACGATTTCTCCGCCCGCACCCAGACCGGCCAACCGGTGGATTGCGTCAAGGTCAAGCAGACCTTCCAGGAGGCTTTCGCCGATGTCTGGGACGGCCGGATGGAGGATGACGGCTTCAACCGTCTGGTGCTGCGCGCCGGTCTGGGGGGCCGTGAGGTCACGGTGCTGCGCGCCTATGCCAAGTATCTGAAGCAGGCCCGCTTCGCCTACGCCCAGGACACCATCGAGGCGACGCTGTCCGGCCATCCGCAGATCGCCCGCCTGCTGTCCCGCCTCTTCGCCGCCCGCTTCGATCCGGCCCACCGGGCCAACCGGGCCGACGAAGCGCCGATCCTGGAGGAGATCGAGGACGCGCTTGACGCCGTCACCAACCTGGACGACGACCGCATCCTGCGCCGCTTCGCCAACCTGATCCGCGCCACGCTGCGCACCAACGCCTATCAGACCGCCGCCGACGGCACGGCAAAGCCGCATCTGTCCTTCAAGCTCGACAGCGGATCGATTGAGGAACTGCCGCTGCCCCGCCCCTGGGTCGAGGTCTTCGTCTACAGCCCGCGCATGGAAGGCGTCCATCTGCGCGGCGGCAAGGTCGCCCGCGGCGGCATCCGCTGGTCCGACCGGCGCGAGGATTTCCGCACCGAGATCCTGGGGCTGATGAAGGCGCAGATGGTGAAGAACACCGTCATCGTGCCGGTGGGATCCAAGGGCGGCTTCGTCGTCAAGCGCCCCCCGCCCGTGAGCGCCGGGCGCGAGGCGGCTCTCGCCGAAGGCATCGAGTGCTACAAGACGCTGATGCGCGGCCTGCTGGACGTCACCGACAATCTGGCAGCCGACGGCTCCGTCGTGCCGCCGAAGGATGTCGTGCGCCACGATGCCGACGATCCCTATCTGGTGGTCGCCGCCGACAAGGGCACGGCCACCTTCTCCGACATCGCAAACGGGGTGTCGGTCGATCATGGCTTCTGGCTGGGCGACGCCTTCGCCTCGGGCGGTTCGGCCGGCTACGACCACAAGGTGATGGGCATCACCGCCCGCGGCGCCTGGGAATCGGTGAAGCGCCATTTCCGCGAGATGGGCACCGACATCCAGACCACCGATTTCACCGTGGTCGGCGTCGGCGACATGTCGGGCGACGTGTTCGGCAACGGCATGCTGCTGTCCCGCCACATCCGCCTGCTGGCCGCCTTCGACCACCGCCACATCTTCCTCGATCCCGATCCCGACGCGGCATCCAGCTGGGAGGAGCGCAACCGGCTGTTCGCCCTGCCCCGCTCCTCCTGGGCCGACTACGACCGCTCCAAGCTGTCGCAGGGCGCGATGATCGTGGAACGCAGCGCCAAGACTGTGGAACTGACGGCGGAAGTCCGCGCCTGCTTCGGCATCGAGCAGACCCACCTGTCCCCGGCCGAACTGATGCGCCGCCTGCTGACGGCCCCAGTCGACCTGCTGTGGTTCGGCGGCATCGGCACCTACATCAAGGCGTCGAGCGAAACCAATGCCGAGGCCGGCGACAAGGCCAACGACGCGCTGCGCGTCGACGGCGGCCAGATCCGCGCCAAGGTGATCGGCGAAGGCGCCAATCTGGGCGTCACCCAGCGCGGCCGCATCGAGGCGGCGCAGAAGGGCCGCGACGGCAAGGGCGTGCGGCTGAACACCGACGCCATCGACAATTCGGCCGGCGTCGACACCTCCGACCATGAGGTGAACATCAAGATCCTGCTGGGCGACGTCATGGCGCGCGGCGACATGACGCTGAAGCAGCGCGACACCCTGCTGTCGGCGATGACCGACGAGGTGGCGGCTCTGGTGCTGGCCGACAACTACCGGCAGACCGGCGCGCTGACCGTCGCCGAGGCGCAAGGTGCCGCCCTGCTGGAGGCGCAGTCCCGTTTCATCCGCAACCTGGAGCGCAGCGGCCGGCTGAACCGCGCCATCGAGTATCTGCCGACCGACGAGGAGCTGGCCCAGCGCATGGCCGAGCGCCGCGGCCTGACCCGGCCGGAGCTGGCGGTGCTGCTGGCCTATGCCAAGATCACGCTGTACGACGATCTGCTGGCCTCGGAGCTGCCGGACGATCCGGCGACGGTCGACGACCTGCTGCGCTATTTCCCGCAGCCGCTGCGCGACGGCCATCGCGAGGCGATCTTCCGCCACCGCCTGCGCCGCGAGATCATCGCCTCCGCCGTCACCAACAGCCTGGTCAACCGCGTCGGCCCCACCTTTGTCCGCGACATGGTGGAGAAGACCGGTCTCGGCCCGGCGGACGTCGCCCGCGCCTATGCCATCACCCGCGACGTCTTCCAGCTGCGCCCGCTGTGGGATGCCATCGACGGCCTGGACAATCTCGTTCCGGCCACCCTGCAGACCACGCTGATGCTGGAGACCGTCCATCTGATGGATCGTGCGGTGGCGTGGTTCCTGGCGCACAGCCCGCATCCGCTGGATCTGGGCCGTGAATCCGCCGCCTTCCGTCCGGGGGTGGAGGCGTTGGCCGCCGGGCTGGACCGTTTCCTCGATGCCGAGGAATCCTCCCGCCTCGCCGCCCGCGTCGCCGACGCCACCGCCCAGGGCGTGCCGGAGGATCTGGCCCGCCGGGTCGCCGCCCTGCCGGTTCTGGCCGCCGCCCCGGATCTGGTGCGGATCGCCGAGCGCACCGGCCGTGCGGTGGAAGGCGTCGCCTCGGTCTATTTCGGGCTGGGCCGCCGCTTTGGGCTGGAATGGCTGCGCGACCGCGCCGACGGCGCCAAGGTCGACAACCACTGGCAACGTCAGGCGGTCGCCGCGATCATCGACGACCTGTTCGCCCACCAGAGCGCGCTGACCATCCGCGTGCTGGAGAGCGAAGGCGCCGAAGCCGCGGCGGTCGATGGCTGGATCGCCAGCCGGAGCCTGGTGGTGGAGCGGGTCGAACAGCTTCTGGCCGAACTGCGCGCCCAGCCGGCGGTCGATCTTGCCATGCTGGCTGTCGCAAATCGGCAGCTGCGCGGCCTGATCGCGGGGTAATCGGAGACCGGTGGTCTCACAGGGATAGGAGACACTCGGTTCGGACGGCCCGGTCGCGCAGCCTTGCGCAGCCGGGCCGCCGGAACGTCGGCGCCTTTGCAGGCACGTTCGGGCGCCGGCTTTCTGTCTCCTTGCCTCGGGCGGATCCGCTTGACCGCGGGTCCGCCCATTTTCTATTTCGAAAGCAACTTATACGGATAGCAAACCGCTCCGCGATTCAACCTCTGCCCGCGACCGGCGGCAGGGCGATGCGGGTTGCCCGCGCTTCCCGCGGACAGCGGCCGAAGCGCCGCTTGAAGGCGGTGGCGAAATTGGCCGGGCTGGAATAGCCGGCGAGATAGGCCGCCTCCGTCACGCTGACGCCCTCGCACTCCAGCGCCGTCCGCGCCCGCTCCATCCGCCGGGACCGCTCATACTCGAACACCGACATGCCATGGCCGGCGCGGAACAGCCGGTGCAGCGTGCTGACGCTCATTCCGGCATGGCGGGCGACCTCCTCCAGCCGCAAGGGCGCATCGTCGTCCGGGTCGCGGCTTTCCAGATAGTCGCAGGCGATGCGCAGGCGGGCGCGGTCCCGGCTGCTCAAGGGGTGGGCGGCGGGCATGTCGACCATGCCCAGCGCCTCGGCGACGATCTCCAGCGCGTGGCTTTCCAGATAGAGGCTTTCCAGCATCGGCGGGCAGGCGATGGGTCCGGTCAGCCGTTCCGCCAGCGCCACCTGCCGCGCCGTCGGCCGCAGCACCATGCTGGCGCCATGCGTCCGGCGGAAACGCCGCAAGCTCCCCTCCCCCGCCACAGGCGCACGGGCCGGGCCGCCGCCATCGCCGCCGTCACCGTCCAGCCAGTCCGGCGGCAGGCCCAGCGTGATCTTGCGCACCCGGTTGCCGCGCATCGCACGGCGCTGGAACCGGTCCTCCTCGGCGCGGGACAGCAGGAACAGAACCGGCTCGCGCGCAGCGGACAGAACATAGCGGCGCTCGCCGAGCGAGATGTCGACTTCACCGCGCAGGAACAGCGCCACCGTCAATCCGGCCCCGGCCGCCGCCGCCGTCGTCATGTCGCGCAGATCGACCGCATCGGTGGCGTGCAGCGACAGGCCGCTGCGCAGCATGTCCATGCGGAACCGGCCGCGCAGAACGATGTCGTCGGGATCGAGCGATGGCAGGATCGCCGGCAACACCTCGCCCCCGCGATTGCCGCGCGCCACCAGATCGCGCCAGCGGAGCGGGCTTTCCGCGTTTATCAGGTCGCCGTCCGTCATCGGTCTCTCCCCGTCATCTGGCGAACCGGCAAAGGAGTTTGACCGGCGCGCAAAGGCATGGTCGGCGCAGCGCGGGCTATACCAGCGTGAACAGCGTCCGTGACGCTGGATTAATGTTGCGAATGCGTCGCATTCTCGGATACCACAGCGCCGGCCGACGGTCCAGCGGGCGTGATCCGGGGGTGACGCGAAAGGATGGACTGCCGACCATGACCAGCCGATTCCGTCACCGGATCACCAGCACCACCGCCCTCCTCACCCTGACCCTTCTTGCGCAGGCGGTCCCCGCCCTGGCCCAAGACAAAGTCCAGGACAAGGCCGTCACCCTCCCCTCCGTCGCGGTGGAGGGCGAGGCGCCCCGCTCGGTGGAGGCGGCGACCGTCATCGACCAAAAGACCATCGACCGCGAGCTGCCGCAGACCCTGCGCGACCTGTTCCAGGGCGAGCCGAGCATCACCGTCCCCGGCAGCAGCACGGCGGCGCAGAAGAGCTATCTGCACGGCATCGACCAGAGCAAGCTGAACGTCACCATCGACGGCGCCGCCCAGCGCGCCGGCATCTGGCACCACAACGGCAACCTGACGCTCGACCCGACCTTCCTGAAGTCGGTCGAGGTCGATCCCGGCGTGTCGCCCGCCGATGCCGGTCCGGGCGCGCTCGGCGGCGCTGTCGCCTTCAAGACCAAGAACGCCACCGACATGCTTCTGCCGGGGCAGGATGTCGGCGCCACCGCCATCCTCGGTTACGACACCAACTCCAAGACCTGGCGGACCACCGGCGCCGGCTATGCCGCCAAGCATGGCTTCGAAATCCTGGGCATCGGCACCCTGTCGCGCGGCAAGAGCTACGAGAACGGCAACGGCGTGACCGAGGCCGGCACCGGCACCGATCTGGTCAGCGGCCTCGGCAAGCTGGCCTACGAGTCCGACAGCGGCCACCGCATCTCGGTCTCGGGCGAGCATGTGCGCGACGACGCGGTGCGCCGCCTGCGCTCCAACCTCGGCATCGTCGGCGGGCCGACCGGGCCGCTGATGAACAGCAACACCGCGACCCGCACCACCGCCGTCGTCAGCTACGAGACCACGCAGCCGACCGACTGGTTCAATCCCGGCGTCACCGTCTCCTACACCCGCAACACGCTGGAGCGGCCGAACGAGAACCGCCGCACCACCGCGCATGGCGCCTTCGACAGCGAGGTCGACACCATCGGCCTGACGGTGAAGAACAGCTTCGCCATCCCGACCGGCACGCTGACCGCCGGCTTCGACCTGTCCCGCGACGACATCCACATCGACCGCTTCCACTTCACCACCGACGCGGACGAGCGGATCACCACTGTCGGCGGCTTCCTGCAGGCCCGTCTGGCCCCGGTGGAGCGGCTGCGCCTGTCCACCGGCGTCCGCATCGACCACCAGAGCTACCGCTCGGTCGACCACAAGACCTTCGACAACACCGGCATCAGCCCCAACCTGTCGGCCGATTATGCCGTGACCGACCGGCTCACCGCCTTCGGCGGCTACAGCTACAATTGGGGCGGGCTGGAGATGGCGGAAGCCGCCCTGTTCCACGCCGCCAACTACCGCTATTCCAGCGACCTGAAGCCGGTGACCGCCCACAACACCCGCGCCGGCCTGCGCTATGCCCACCAGGGCCTGCGGCTGGAGGCGGCGGCCTTCCTCACCTACATGGAGAATCCGGTCGCCTGGAACTACACCACCTATACCCGCGTCAACGGCGAGGATCTGCGCAGCCGGGGCTTCGACCTGACCGCCGGCTATGACTGGAGCAATGCCGGGATCAGCGCGAAATACACCCACACCGATGTGAAGTACGGCAACCGCATGGCGCTGTCGTCGGACTACAACACGGCGGTTCCGGTCGGCGACCTCTTCGCCCTTCGCGGCCATTACGGCTTCGAGGATCTGCGGCTGACGCTGGGCGCCTCGGCGGAGATCGCGCTGAAGGTCGAGGACGACGCGCTGCGGGCCAACGGCTTCCGCTCCATCGACGGCTATCAGGTGGTCAACCTCTTCACCGAATGGAAGCCGCTGGAGACGGCGCCCAACTGGACCCTGCGGGCCGAGGCCAACAACATCTTCGACGCCGCCTATGTCAGCCGGTCCAGCTACGGCCAGACCTCCACCGTGCAGCCGGCGCTGGCGGAGGGGCGGACCTTCTATCTCACCTCCACCGTCAAGTTCTGAGCCGACCCGAACCGATCGCCATAGGGAGCGCATCCATGCTGACCGAAACGGCTATTGTTCCGACGGCCCTTGCCAGCCGGTATCTGCAGCAGCTCTGCAAGCATTTCGCCCACAAGATCGCGGTGCGCTACGACGCTGCCAGCGGCGACGCCCAATTCCCCTGGGGACGCTGCACGATGACGGCGACCGCCGAGCTGCTGACCCTGCGGGCGGAGGCGGCGGACGCCGAGGCGCTGGCCCGCGTCAAGGCGGTGGTGGACGACCATCTGATCCGCTTCGCCTGGAAGGAGGGGCTGAAGCCGGACTGGACTCCCGCCGGCTGACACCCCCAGGTCCGACACCGGCCGGTCCGGTTCCCGGCGGTCCTCGCCGGCCGCCGGATCCGCGGAAGCAATAAGCCGCCGCGCCCCCGCGTCCTCCTGCCGGCCGAGCGCCAGTTCCCGCTGCCGCTCGGCCAGCGCCGCTTCGCGGGCACGGGCACGACGGCGCTGCTCCTCGGTGCGGGCGCGCAAGCACTGTTCCTGCCGCAGGCGCGAGGCCAGACGCCGCAGATCGTCGGCGGCCCGGCTCTCCCCCACCGCGGGCAGAGCAGCCAGAGCGTCGCGGAAGTCGCCCAGGGTCGGAAAGCGGCTCCATCCGCTGCGGAAATTCGACCAGACGGCGTCGAAGGCCGCCATCCAGCGGTCCGCCGGCCAATCCGCCATCGCCCGCACGTCGGCCTCCAGCAGTTCGGCGTCCGGCAGTTCCAGCGCGAAGCGGTCGGCCAGCTTCTCCAGCCCGATCAGCACATTCTCGATGCCGATCGGCGGAGTCAGCGCGCCGACGGCCTGCTCCACCCGCTCGGCCAACTCACCGATCTCCTCGGGCGACAGATCCTGCGTCTCGAACCGCAGGTCGGCGACCTCAAGACTGGCCAGCGAGGCGAAGGCGCAGGGCAGCGAGGGTTTCGCGGTTGCGGAC
The DNA here is from genome assembly GCF_000283655.1 of Azospirillum lipoferum 4B. NCBI lineage: Bacteria > Pseudomonadati > Pseudomonadota > Alphaproteobacteria > Rhodospirillales > Azospirillaceae > Azospirillum > Azospirillum lipoferum. The sequence goes on from NC_016585.1 coordinate 55,123, forward strand.
GGCTGCATTGGATGATGCGTCGGGCGCGGATCCGCTGCGGGGAAGGACGGAACGGCGATCATGGCGGGGCTCCCGGCGGTGGTTGCGAATGGCGGACGGAATGGCGGTGGACGGAGAGGCTTCGGCGGCAGGCTCGCGGGACGCATCGGCCGGAGCGACCAGTTCCCTGAGGATCCAGCGCCGCCATGCGGCCCCCGGATCCGCCGGGCGGTAGCCGTTGCGGGCATGGGCCTTGCGGCACCAGGCCACGAACTTGGCGGTCACCCGGCCGGCATCGACCTCCGGCCGCTCCTGCGCCGCCCAGGCGAGATCGCCGGCATCGGGCTGCCAATCGGCGGGCAATGCCCCATCCTGCCGCGGATCCTCCCCGCCCGATTGGGAGGAGGAGGATTCAGGATTCTGGGAATCAAAGGAGAAGCCGGCCGGTGAACCGCCGCTGTCAGCCGGCTGACAGGACAGGCCGGCGGTAACGCCCTCCATTCCCGTCAGCCGATAGGCGAAACCGCGCAGGCCGCGCCGCGGCTGGGCGCAGACCAGCGCCGCCGACGGCTCCTGCAGGCCCTTCAGCACGGCATTGAACCAGGCACGGCTTTGCCCGAGCTCCTCCGCCAGTTCACCTTGCGTGGCGGTGCAGACACCGTCGCGGTCGGCATGGGCATAGAGCGCGGACAACACCGCGATGTCGGCGGCCTGGATGCCGGGCACGGCGATCCAGCGCCTGTACATGTCGATGTATGGCTTCATTGAGACACCCGTCTGTCGGTCGATCCGTGGACGGGTGGAGACAAGGGGAGAGCGTCGACGGACTCGGGATGAATCCGCTTGGCATCACGGGGCTGCCCTGCCATCATGGAGTCGCCAAACCGCCAGATGTGGGGTGCCCGGGTTTCCCTCGGTCTCCTCCGTCCGACACGAAGGGCCCGGAGCAATCCGGGCCTTTTGTGTTTGCGGAGGTCGGTCCTCCGTTACGTCATGCTGCTCTCCTTCAGGATGCGCAAACCCGTGGCGCCGGCCAGGAACTGGCATGGACGCAGGATGATGGCGTGAGGGCGGTTTTCGCCCGTTTTTTGAAATGTGTACGTCTCGTTGCGCGTCTGTCCACGGTCTTCGGAAAATGGCACATCGGCGACGTTCCAAAGGGTGCATCCGGGATTCTGCAGTGGGAATCAATCACTTGCTGCATCGCTCCATCGGCTGTCCGGTCGCGGGTGTCGCCGTTGTGCCGAATGATTCGGGTCCGAACGTCGCCGTTGTGCCGAAAGATTCTTCGGGACCGGAGCTTTGTGTCTGCCGGATCCTGGCCGCGAACGTCGCCGTTCTGCCGAATAATGGAGCCCTCCCCTCCCCCCCCCCACTGTCGTCCTGCCGGAATCGGCGGAGAATCGGGCGGGAATCGGCCCTTCGGCGGATCGTCCGAACGTCGCCGTTCTGCCAGTCAGGAGCCGTCCTGGGGGCATTCCGACCCGGATCGGGGCTGCAAAGCGGGGGCTTAATCCAACAAAAACAGCGGCTTACGCAATAGCCCACCCGCTGCGCCACCCCCCGGCACGGCAGAACGCAGACGTTGACGCTGCCGCCGGCCGGCTGGGGGGCGGCAGTCGCACTCCCGGCCGCCACCCACCGCCCCCGATCGGCCGCGATCCGAAAAACTGGCAGAACGGCGACGTTCGATGGAGCAAAGCGCGCCGTTCACGGGAATCTTTCGGCAGAACGGCGACGTTTGGGCCGGAGCTGTGGAACAGGTGGACGGGCTTGTGGATTATGGCTGCAACCCACTTCACGCCGCACAGCACCCGCGGAGAGATCGCATGACCCAGACGACCAACGCCGAGCTGCTCGACCGGCCGCTGCAATTGGCTCTGCGGCTGGATTCTCCGCTGACCGGCGATGTCCAGAACGACCGCCACATGATGGTCTACAGCCTGTTCGGCCTGTCGAAGGACAAGGCGGAGTCGCTGCCGACCTACGATGACGGCAAGGTGCGGATCGAGGTGCGGGCGCCGAAGAATGTCGGCGTCGCGACGATCTGGGACAAGGCGGTGCTGCTCTACGCCATCTCGCTCCTGCGCGAGAAGATGGAACAGGGCAAGATGCCGGCCAAGCTGGGCGAGCTGCACTTCACCACCAGCGACCTCCAGCGCATCGTCGGCAAGACCGCCGGCGGCAGCGCCTACGACAAGATCGAAGGGGCGCTGGAACGGCTGCAGGGCACGCAGATCAAGACCAACCTGGAAACCGGCGGCGAGGGCGAAAGCGGCGCCTTCTCGTGGATTTCCGACTACAAACTGCTGTACCAGCGCAAGAAGGACGGCGAGCGTGCGGTGCGCGGGCTGAAGCTGACCCTGTCGGGCTGGGTCACGCGCGCGGCGCTGGGCCATAATCTGCTGAGCTACCATGACCAGTATTTCGCGCTGAAGCCGGTGGAGAAGCGCCTTTACGAGATCGCGCGCGCCCACCTCGCCCGCGGCCATGCCTTCTGGATGGCGCTGGAGCCGCTGCGCAAGCGCGTCGGTTCCGACAACGACCTGCGCAAGTTCAAGAACGCGCTGGGTCCTGTCCTGGCCGCCGACCGCATCCCCGGCTATGGCGTGCGCATCGTCGAGACGGCGGAATACAAGGAGACGATGAAGGCGCGCGGCGCCGTTCTCGGCCGCGTCCTGAATGCCGACCTGCCGGTGCTGTTCTGGAAGAAGGACCAGGGCCAGCCCGAGAACTGGATCGATGTTCCCAAGGTAGAATACGACGAAACGGTGTGAATCGCCCTCTCCCAGGGGCGGGCTATGGCATTCACACAATTCCAGGCATCGCTAAGCTTCTGAGACAAAAGGAACTTTGCGTCATCCCCGCGAAGGCGGGGATCCAGGAAACTCCGCAGATCAGCGGCGGATGTGGCTGGATTCCCGCCTTCGCGGGAATGACGGCCGACAAAATTGCTTTATTTCAACGTCTTAAGTGACGCTGAGATGTGTGAATGCCATAGCCCCGGGGGGGCGGGAGAGGGAGTTCCATGCAATCCTCCCCACCCCTTCGGTAGACACCCGTTGCCGGAGTGGCGACGACTTGCTAGGGTCGTCGCAACCGGTGCCGGTGCAGGAGGACGGGGCGTGACAGGGGAACAGTTGAAGGCGTTGCGGGAACGGCGCGGCCTGACCCAGACGCAGATGGCGGCGTTCGTCAACGAGTTGACCGGCCGCAAATACGACAAGCAGCGGCTCAGCAAATGGGAGACCGGCAAGGAGGCCCTGCCCCGCGACGTGCTGGGCCGGCTTCTGCTGCTGGATCTGGAACGGCCGGAAAGCCCCCTGCCCCGCCCCGGCACCACCGTCGCCGTCGGACTGCAGAAGGGCGGCACGGCCAAGACCGCGACCTCCATCAACCTCGCCTTCATCCTGGCGCGCGCCGGCAACCGCGTTCTGCTGGTCGATGCCGATCCGCAGGGCAACGCCACCGTGCATGTCGGCGTGCCGCAGACCGACGTGGTGGCGCTGACCGAGGCCGGGAAGGTCCTCTACCACGCGCTGATGGGCAAGACGCCGCTCGATGCGGTGATCCGTCCGACCGGCGTCGAGGGGCTCGACGTCGTGCCGTCCAGCATCGCGCTGGCGAGTGCCGATACCGAGCTGCCGGGCAACCTGACCAACGCCCAGACCGCGCTGGCCGAGATGCTGGACGGCGTGCGGGAGCGCTATGACGTGATCGTCATCGACTGCGCTCCCAACCTGGGCGCGGTGACCATCAACGCGCTGACCGCCGCCGATTACGTGCTGGTCCCCTGCCAGGCCGAGCCGCATGCCATCCTCGGCGTCAGCGCCTTCCTCGACACCGTCGCCAAGATCCAGCGGCGCCTGAACCCGCGGCTGGAGGTGCTGGGCATCCTGCCGACCATGGTCAACCCGCGCCAGACCCAGGACCGGTCGTCGCTGGAGGATATCGAGCGGCTGTGGGGCGACAGCCGCCGCGTGTTCCCGCCGGTGCCGCGCGCCACCATCTACGCCCAGGCGGCCGGCGCCAATGTCATCACGCTGGATGCCGACATCGGCGCCCCCGGTGTGGAGAGCTATGCCGCCATCGCCGCCGCGCTGCTGACCGCCATGGGCCGCCTGCAGGAGACCGTCGATGCCGCCTAAGAAGCTGACCCGCCAGACAGCCGCCACCGTGCTCCAGGCCAAGGAGGCCGGCTTCGCCGCCGAGACCGACCGCATGTTCGGGTTGAGCGGCGTGCTGCCCCGTCTGGTCGAGGTCGATCTGGACGCCGTCGAGACCAATCCCGGCCAGCCGCGCACGGTCTTCGACGACGAGTCCCTGCGCTCGCTGGCGGACTCCATCGACCGTCACGGGCTGCAGCAACCCGTGCTGGTGCAGGAAGCGGCGGAGAAGGGCCGTTACCGTCTGGTGGCCGGCGAGCGGCGGCTGCGCGCCCACCGGCTGCTCGGCCGCGGCACCATCGCCGCGATCATCACCAAGGGCCGTCCGGAAGAGATCGCGCTGATCGAGAATGTCCAGCGCGTGGATCTGGACGCCATCGACCTTGCCCGCGGCCTGTCGCAGTTGATCGAAGCGCACGGCTACACCCAAGCGGAGGTGGCGGCGGCGGTCGGCTGTTCGGAGGCCGAGGTGTCCAAGCGCCTGAAGGTGCTGCGCCTGCCCGACGACATCCTGGCCGACTATCGCACCAACCCGGATGCGGTGTCGCGCTCGGCCCTGGTCGAGCTGGCCTTCGTCGAGGACGAGGCGGAGCTGCGCCGGCTTTGGCAGACGGCGCGCACCGGCGGGTTGACCGTGGGCGCGGTGCGGGCGGCCCGTCCGTCGGCATCCTCGACGGCCGAGCCGCTGCGGGTCCTGGGCAAGGCGATCAACCGCATGGACAAGGATCTGGCCGCCATCGACACGGTCGCCCAATCCCTGCAGCGCGAACATCGCGAAAGGCTGCAGGCCCTGCGCGACCGTATCGACGCGCTGTTGAGCGGCTGAGGGTTTCGCACTCGAAAGCACGCTTCAGTTGCTTTTTTGGCAAAGCGCGACCGCCGGTTGCTTTCGAGTGCGAAACCCTCTGGCGGTCGTTCAGGGTGACCGCCTGCCCTGCCCCATGCTAAGGATTGCCGACAAGTTTACGAGGCGACGGATCGGCGATGCGGGCTGTGCACAGACGACAGTTCCTTGGTGCGTTCGGGGGCCTTCTCGGCGCCGCCGCGCTGTCCGGCGCCCTGTCGCGGCCGGGGCTGGCCGCCGCCGGCACCCTGCGCATCGGGCTGAAGTCCCTTCCCGCGGCGCTCAACCCGCTGACCGTCAGCGATCTGGTCGCCCGGCAGATCCTGGGTTCGATGTATGAAAGCCTGACCAGCGTCGATACGCAGGGCCGCATCCTGCCGGGGCTCGCCACCGCCTGGGAAGCCTCGGAGGATGCCCGGCGCTGGCGGCTGACGATGCGCGACGGCGTGACCTTCCACACCGGCCGCCCCTTCACCGCCGCCGCCGTCAAACGCAGTTTCGAAGCGGCTCTGGCGGGTGACGGCGCCAACTTCGCGGTGCTGGCCCTGTCCAAGGTCCGCGGCTTTCGGGAGTTGCGGGCCAAGACGACCGCCGAGCTGTCGGGCATCACCGTGATCGACGACCGGACGCTGGAGGTCGTCTGCGACGAGCCCAACGCCGTCTTCCCCTTCGCCCGCATCCACATCGTCGACGTCGATGCGGCCGAGCAGGCCGGTCCCAACTGGTTCCGCACCATGTCGGCGGGCACCGGCCCATACCGGCTGACCCGTTCGACCGAAGGCATCCGCATCGATGTGGAGGCCAATCCAGGCTGGCGCGGCGGTGCGGTGCCGTTCGAGCGGGTGTCCTTCCTCGCCACCGGCATCGGCAATGACGGCATCACGCTGTTCAACGACAGCCAGGTCGATTTCACCTTCGTCGACACCGATGCGCTGCGCGGGGTGATGGACGATCCCGGTTTCAAGCGGTCGCTGACCAATGTGCAGCGGATGCAGATGCGGGTGGTGGCGCTCGACCAGCGCCGGGTAAAGGCCTTCGCCGATCTGCGGGTGCGTCGGGCGATGTCGCTGCTGATCGACCGCGACGCGATGGCGGAACGCTTCTTCCGCGGCGTGGCCACCGTCCACAACGGGGTCGTGCCGCCGGCCCTGCTGTCGAACGAAAGGCTGGAGCCGCTGGCCTATGATCCGACATTGGCGGCGCGCCTGCTGGAAGAGGCCGGCTATCCGGCGGGGCGCGGCATCGATCCCTTCATCGTCGCCGTCATTCCGGAATACCGGCGCGAGTTCGTCTATTACGTGTCGCAATGGAACAATGCCGGCATTCCGGCGAAGCTGACCATCGTCCCGCGGCAGGAGTTCATCGCCCGCTCCCGCCGGCGCGATTATGATTCCTTCCTGTTCGGCTGGACCGCCACTTATCCCGACCCGATGAATTTCCTGGATGAGCTGTTCAACAGCCGCAGCCGCTTCAATCCCGTCGGCTGGTCCAATGCGGAGTTCGACGGGCTGGTCGAGCGCGCGATGGCCATCGCGGACCCCGACCGCCGTGCCGAGGTCTACAAGGATGCCGAGTCCCTGGTGATGAAGGACATGCCGGTGATCCCGCTGGTCGTGCCGGATTACGTGGCGCTGCGCGGCAACGTGCTGAGCGAGAATTTCATCACGCCGTTCGGAGGTCTCAACTTCGGCTGAGCCGGCAAAGGGCAGGGTGGCGCGGCCAAGAAAAAAGCCCCTGTCCGCTTGATGGACAGGGGCTTTCCGTTGACGCCGCAGGGGTGTGTCAGGCGTCCTGAGAGCGCGCTTCGCGCAGGCAATCGGCGGCCTTGGCCTCGCGCAGGCAGTCGGCGGCCTTGGCCTCGCGCAGGCAGTCGGCGGCCTTGGCCTCGCGCAGGCAGTCGGCGGCCTTGGCCTCGCGCAGGCAGTCGGCGGCCTTGGCCTCGCGCAAGCAGTCGGCGGCCTTGGCCTCACGCAGGCAATCGGCAGCCTTGGCTTCGCGCAGGCAGTCGGCACTCTTCGCTTCGCGCAGGCAATCCGCGGTGGCGAACAGGCGGGCGCTGTCGGTGCGGGCGGCCGCCATGCGGTCGGCGGGGACGGTAACACCGTTGTGGTGCAGGTACTCGCCATACACCGCCTCGCAGAAGCGGAAATAGGCGCGGGTGTCGGCGACGATGAACTCATGCCACAGGTCGTCGCAGGCGGCCGATTGCGGAACGATGTCACGGTCCGGATGCTCGGCGCAGGCCAGCAGGAAGGTCTTCAGCTGCTGCAGCGCGATCTCGGACGTGGCGCGGGTCATCCCCGCGGCGACCGCCCGGTCGACCACATAGCCAAAGTCGAAACCGGCGATGATGTCCCGGGCACGCGTGATCTCGGTTGTGGTGGCGCCGTGCATGGAATCCTCCCAAGTTGCTTGTTCAAGCCCGTGAAACGGGTTGCAGGACTGGTTCCGGGCATGACCCCACTGTTGTGCCACAGCACAGTTGGATATGTGAGATAATTTTAGTCCTAAGTATTCGACTCGGGACAGATGACGTCCGTCAGGCCCGTCTTATATGGGGCGGGTCCTGCGCGCCGCGGCGGCATCGACCGAGGCGGAAAGGGCAGGCCGCGCGGCGGTCATCGCGTCCACCAGCATCGACAGGCGGTCGGGCATGATCGGCTTGGCGGCCACGATCACGCCCATCTCCGCCGCCCGGCCGGTCATCGCCCCGTCGAGCCGGCCGGAGATCAGCACCGCCGGAATCCGCAGGCCCAGCCGTGCCCACAGCGCGGCGATGAAATCCAGGCCGTTCTCGGTGGCGGACAGGTGATAGTCGGCGATCACCGCATCGGGACGGACGGTCCCGTCCTCCACCGCCCGCAGCCCCTCGGCGACGCTGGAGGCGCCGACCACGCGATGCCCGGCACTGGTCAGGAACATGGAGATGGCGGACAGCACGAAGCCGTCGTCGTCGATCACCAGGATCGCGAACTCCCCCTCTTTCGCGGGGGCGTCCGCCAGCGTCGCCGTCGCTGCCGCAGGGGCTGGGGCTGGGGCTGGGGCTGGGGCTGGGGCGGGAGCGGGGTCAGGAAGAGCCGGTTCCGGCTCGGCAACGGTTTCCACCGGCGCCAGCGGAATGGTGACCGAGAAGACCGACCCCTTGCCCAGCGTGGAGCGCACCTTCACCGGATGGTCCAGCACCGTCGCCAGCCGCTTGACGATGGACAGCCCCAGCCCGATGCCGTTGTCGCGGTTGCGCTCCTGGTTGCCGATCTGGTGGAACTCCTCGAAGATGGCGTCCAGCCGGTCTGCGGGGATGCCGATGCCGCTGTCCCGCACCTCGACAATCAGGGTGCCGCCGGATTCCAGGCAGGCGACCTGCACCGTCCCGCTGGCGGTATAGCGGATCGCGTTGTCGATCAGGTTGCCCAGCAGGCGCTGCAGCAGAATGCGGTCGGTCACCACCGGCGCGCGGTATTGCGGCACGGCGAAAGCCAGCCCCTTGGCGCGCGCCACCGGGCCGTATTGCGATTCCAGCGCGTCGAACAGGTCGGCGATCTCATGCACGCCTTTGTTCGCCGTGACGCCGCCGGCATCCAGCCGCGACACCTCCAGCAGCTCGTCCAGCAGCTGCTTCAGCGTCATCACCACCTGTTCGATCTTGCGCGCCGATTCCGCCACCTTCGGGTTGGGGGCGGTGGCGCGCAGCATCGCGGTCAGCATCAGCAGCGACTGGGCCGGCTGGCGCAGGTCGTGGCTGGCGGCGGCCATGAACTTGGCCTTCGACGCCACCGCCTGCTCGGCCCGTTCCTTGGCGAGGCGCAGGTCGATGGCGTTCTGCCGGAAGGTGGCGAGCGCCTTGGCCATGCGGCCGATCTCGTCGTCGCGGTGACGCACCGGCACGTCCACCGTCACGTCGCCGGCCGCCAGATCGGCCATGGCGCGGGTCATGCCGGCGATGGGCAGGGTCATGCCGCGGGTCGCCCACACCACCCCCAGCACCACCAGCAGGAGGGTGACGGCGCCGACCCCGCCCAGAACCATCACATGGTGGCGGATGGCGGCGTCGGTCGGCCCGGTATCGAGCCGGACCAGCAGAGTGCCGATGTTGCGGACGGCGCCGGTCCGGTCCTGGTGGGTCAGCGTCACGGCGGCGGCGGTGGCGGCGGCCTCGCTGACGATGGTCACGCCCGGCTTGCGGAAGGTGGCGAAGCGTTCGCCATGGGTGCCCAGGATCACCGCCTCGGCGAAGCTGTCGATCGAGCGCAGCGGCATCAGCGCCGTCACCGCTTCCTCGGGATCGAGGTCCCACAGCGCGTTCGCCACGTCGTCCAGCACGATCCTGGTCGCCATCTCGGCCCGGATGGCCAGCTCGGCGCGGGTGTTGCGCACGTCGGCCTGGATCAGCACCACCATCGGCACGGCGATCAGCACCGACACCAGCAGCACCGCCGATGCCGTCGTCCGGGCGACCAGGCTCCGTGAAAAAACCTTGAACAGCATGCCGAAGCCTACGAAGACACGACGACCACGAACAATTCGCGCGGGCCATCCTAGCCGAATCGGCGGCCGAACACGACAGCCGCGTGGCGCCTGTCCCGCTGCGGCCCCGGTCCGGCCCCGGCCGCCAGCAAAAGAGGTCGGTTCGACCGCATTCGGCGGCGGCTCCAGATAAAAAGCCCATATGACTGTTTCGAATCGCTTCTTTTTCTTGTTTGATTGCATGTGTAAAAGTTCGCCCCGGATTTCGGACTCCGGGATTGGGGTGGGATCGGGATTGCCGCTGGGGGGCGGAGCATGGGAACCGGCATCATCATCGCCCTTGCGCATGGCGTCGGGCTGCTGGCGCTGGTCCTGCTCGCCTACCGTTATGTGCTGCGGCGGTTCGGGACGCGGCGCCTGCCCTTCGCCCTGCTGTCCGGCCTGCTGTTCGGCGTGGCCGCCGCCGTCTCGATGCTGGATGCCTACCCGGTCGAGAGCGGGGTGCTGGTCGACCTGCGCAACGTGATGATCGGGCTGGCCGGGCTGTTCGGCGGCTGGCCGGCCGCCCTGATCTCCGCCCTTGCGGCCGGCGGGGTGCGGCTGTGGCTTGGCGGCATGGGCTCGCTGACCGGTCTGGTCGGCATCCTGCTGACGGCGCTGGTGGCGCCGCTGCTGGCCCGGCCGATGGAGCGATGGGCCGCCGCCCACCGCGCGCCAGGGCAGGGGCAGCGGCAGGTGAAGGGCGCCTACGGCTTCGGCCTGCTGGCCCTGTTCGGCCTTGCCATCACCCCGCTGACCCTGCTGGCCTTCATGCTGCTGCCCGACTCCAGGCTCGCCCTGCGGGTGCTGGAGGAGGCGGCGCTGCCGCTGACCGCCTTCACCGCGCTCGGCATCGGCCTGCTCGGCACCATGCTGGCGCGCGAGCACCGGCGCGTCGACGACGAGAACGCCCTGGCGGAGAGCGCCGCCCTCTTCCGCGCCGTGTTCGACAGCTCCGCCGACAGCCTGGCGATCGTCCGCGTCGGCGAAAAGGGCGGCTTCACCCTGCACAGCGCCAATGCCGCCGCCCTGCGCGCGATGGGCGACCGCGCCGCCGACGCGGCCGGCAAGCCGCTGGACAGCCTGCTGCCGCCCGATCTGGCCGCCAAGGCGATGGCCGACCTGCAATCCTGCATCGACGCCGGCGCCCCCACCCGCTTCGAGGAGCAGCACACCCACCAGGGCGTCACCCGCTGGTGGGAGGTGTCGCAGGTGCCGATCCGCGATTGCAGCGGCGCCATCGTCATGCTGTCGGTCGGCGCCCGCGACATCACCCGCCGGCACGAGGCCGAGCGCGCGATCCGCGCCAGCGAGGCGCGCTACCGCCTGCTGGCGCGCAGCGTCACCGACATCATCGGCCGCATCGGTCTGGACGGCGTGCGGAATTTCTGTTCGGAGGCGACGCGCGACAGCCTTGGCTGCGCCCCCATCGACCTGATCGGCCGCCCGCTGGTGGAGCGGGTCCACCCCGACGACCGCGCCGCCCTGTCCGCCGGTCTGGCGCAGCTGACGCCCGCCCGCCCGACCCTGAACACCACCTACCGCCTGCGCCATGCCGATGGCCGCTGGGTCTGGATCGAGGCGGCGGTGCGGCTGGTCACCGACGACTGGGGCGCGCCGCAGGATTACGTCAGCGTCGAGCGCGACGTCACCGCCCGCAAGATCATGGAGGCGGAGCTTCAGGACGCCCGCCAGGCCGCGGAATCGGCCAGCCGCAGCAAGACCGAGTTCCTGGCGAGCCTGAGCCACGAGCTGCGCACGCCGATGAACGCCGTCATCGGCTTCGCCGACCTGATCGCGCGGGAGTCGGAGGGGCCGGTCGGCAACGCCCATTACCGCGACTTCGCCGTCAACATCCGCGACAGCGGCCAGCATCTGCTGGAGTTGATCAACGAGATCCTCGACCATGTGCGGGCGGAGGCCGGGCAGCTGGTGCTGGAGGACGAGCCGGTCGATCTCGACGCCGCCGCCACTTTCGCCATCCGCCTGCTGACCCCGCGCGCCGCCCGCGCCGGCATCGCCCTTTCGGCAACGGTGGACCCCGCCGCCCGCTTCCTGCGCGGCGACGAGCGCCGCCTCCGCCAGATCCTGCTGAACCTGCTGTCCAACGCCGTCAAATACACGCCCTCCGGCGGCGCCGTATCGCTGGCCGCCGGCCCGGCTCCTGACGGCGGCCTGCTGCTGGAGGTGCGCGACACCGGCATCGGCATTCCCGAACAGGATCTGGGCCGCGTCCTGCAGGCCTACACCCGCGTCGAGAGCCCGGCCAACCGCCAGACCGAGGGCGCCGGGCTGGGCCTGCCGCTGACCCGCCGGCTGGTGGAGCTGCATGGCGGCACCATGACGCTGTCGAGCCGGGTGGGGCAGGGCACCACCGTCACCATCCATTTCCCGCCCGACCGTCTGGCCGACGAGAGCGGCGGCAGCGTCCGCCCGCCGTCGGACCGGCCCGGCCTGTCGATCCTGATGGTGGAGGACGACCACAACATCCTGGAGAACGGCTGCGCCCTGCTGCGCAGCTGGGGCCACCGGGTGATCGGCGCGTCCGGCGCGGGCGAGGCCCTGCCGGTGCTGCGCGGGGACGAGCCGCTGGACCTGCTGTTCAGCGACATCGTGATGCCGCCGGGCATGAACGGGGCGGAGCTGGCGCGCGAGGCGCGGCGCCTGCGCCCCGACCTTCCGGTTCTGCTGGCCTCGGGCTTCGCCGCCCATGCGGTGGTGGCCGACGACGTGGCGCTGGGCGGCTACGACCTGATCGCCAAGCCCTACGACCCGCTGGAGCTGCGCGACCGTCTGGCCCGCCTGCACCCGCTGGCCCCGTCTCCGCCCCTGGCCTCACCCCTGGCCTCACCCCAGGCCCCGCCGCAGCCATCCCCCCCGCCGCCCGCCCCGCCGGTCCAGCCGGCCGCGGAAGCCCCGCCGCCGCCCATCGCCGAGGCCGTGCCCGAGGCCATGCCCGAGCCCGCCGCCGAGCCCCCTGCCGAGCCTTCAATCCCGCCCGCCGCCCCGCCGTCCGCCGCCCCGCCGCCTGCCGCAACGCCCGGCCCCGCGGCATCGGCGCCGGGCTCCCTGCGCATCCTGGTGGCGGAGGATGTGGAGATGAACCGCCTGCTGGCCGTCACCCTGCTGAAGCAGGCCGGCCACAGCGTCGCGGCGGTGGAGGACGGGGCGCAGGCGGTTGCGGCGACCGCGGCGGCGGATGGGCGCGAGCCGTTCGACGCGATCCTGATGGACGTGAACATGCCGGTGATGGACGGCCTGGAGGCGACGCGCGCCATCCGCGCCATGCCCGGCCCGGCCGGCCGAGTCGCCATCGTGGCGCTGACCGCCAACACCTTCCCCGACGACATCGCCCGCTGCTACGAGGCCGGCATGGACTGCCATGTGCCCAAGCCCATCGACCGCGTGCTGCTGCTGACCGAGATCGCCCGCTGCGTCGCCTCGCGCCGGGCGGTGGAGGCGATGGGGGAGGGGTAGGGGGGAGGCGTGAATCTCTGCAGGTACCTGAAAAATCACCAATTGACGAACTGCACACGCAGTCAACTTTGTGCTGAGAACGGTCGCACCTTTGAGAGTAGTGCCATAAAATATTCTGTATTGACTTTATGTATATTAAATTTCTTCATTTTTGCTATGTTATGAGTAGAATTAATCGGCAGGCGGACGTCGGTCAGCGAGGGCGTCGACAGGAATAATCTTACGGTTTACTGAGTCAAAAGTGACGAGTACAGTTCTGCCGATGGGTTGGTAAGTGAGGAGTGCATTCAAATCTTCTTCACTGATGCGGTTTTTAATAATGTTGTCGATCAACGTGATGAATGCTTCAATCCCGCTTTCGGCGTTATCAGCAGATATATCGGTCTGAACAATAAATTTGAATTTAATGCCGGGTGAAATCTCGCCAGTTATTGAGTAGGCTGCCGAATAACGGCGAATAGGGGGCACTTTGCCGGCACTGCCGATCAAAGTGATATTTTGTTCATCGGCGCGCTTCCACAGCGCGAATGCCGCCTTTTTTAGGGCGCCGTATGCGTCCTTGCCCAACTCCTGAAGAACACCGTTGAAGAATCCTGCCGTGACGAATAAGGCGATGGCTGTGGGTAGATAGAGTTCGATCCCAGCGTAGGGAACGTGTGGCTGACGAATTACCATCAGGTTTGAGTTCGATTTTCCTAGCTGCGTGCGAAATTCTGACTCTATATCGTCAGGAAGTCCCTCCAATAGCATCAGAATGAAGTTAGGGCGATCTACAGGAAGCATTGCATCACTGGCCATTAATATCTCCACGATTTTTGTATGTATAGGAAACGAGCTCAAAAAGCAGTCCATTGCAACGAATTCTGTAACAACAGAACCTACCGAAATCTACTTCCGCTGTTCAGTCTCGGCATTCGGAGGCTGCCGAGGTGCGTTACTCTTTAGGAGGTGGCGATTTTAATTCTGTAGACGGATGTGGGGTGATGTCCTTAGCGGGGTTCTTTTCTCGCTCTGGCAGAACTGCTGGAAATGACGCCTCACAATTCAGTAATGCTCCTTGATCGGTAGTTTTATTTTCTGCTAGCGGCTCGGGTATTGTGGTGTTCATTGCGGACGTAGGAACGGGCGTTGCCGGCCGTAACTCGTGCGTTTGGACCGGGATCGCTCTGGCAGTGGAGGCTGGTGGCATCACAGTTTCCTGTCCTGCGGCGGGTGCAAAAAAGCTGGCCGCAATGGCAAGGGTGAACACGACCACGCCGTTGCGAATAAGTCCGATCGCTGTTGATGCTTCGTTTGATCGAATAGTATTCATAATTTGGAAGCCACTTGCGGCCTTCACAATCTCATCCGCAGCCTCATCGCCGCCTTTGGCAATGACGCGAAGATAACCTGCGCCGTAGCCAAAGCGTGGCTTCGGGCGTAGGCCGCTGAAGCCGATCATGGCACCGAATAGAAACATGCCCATCGAAACGAACAGAAGAACCGCAATGGCTGTCTTCGCTGGCGTGGCGGCCAGACCATCGAAAATGGTTTTGGAAACCACGCCTCCGACCGTGACGGCCACCGACAGTGCAGCCGTTAGTTTATTTAATTTCTCGTCGAGCTCCTTAGCGCGCGTCCACTCAGTCTCAAGGTATTTTTCCAGCTGACTGGTATCGAGAGCCCTGATGTCGGCAAAATCCTCAGCTGTATTCCAGGATTCAAGCCGGCGCTCTAGGTTCCGATTAACGATAAACATGCCAATTGCATCGGGTACCGCCCACCACGCCCATTGCCGTAACTTTAACAGGAGGGGCATGCCAGTTCCTCCGCAATCGCCACCGATAAGCCGCGTCCGTCACGGTCAAGCCATCCCCATTCACCCGTCGGGTTTATCTCGATGAACCAATAGCGATCATCCGAGAACGCAAGGTCGATTGCGCCATATCGCAGGCCAAGATCACTAACAAGTAAACGACAGCGCTCGGCAACATCGGTTGGCAGGTCATAATCCTTATAAATCAGTTTATTCTTGGGGCGTACTCGCCAATCGCCATCAATGCCTCCATGCTCATCTGTGATAGCGTCACACCATAAGCGGTCGCCGATAAGTGTGACACGTAGATCTAACTTGGGGGCGATGATTCTTTGGCAGGTTGCGGGTGCGAGATGGAAATGCTCATCCGCGCATGCCTTCCAATCAATCAAACTCGTGTAGCCAAAATGCTGATGATGTTCATCTTGCAGAAGTACTGTATCGACGCTTTTCAGAGCAACTCGAGTGCCAATCAAGCTTGGTACGTCAGCCTCGCAGTCATTTGTCACTAATGTCGGCGGAACATCAAAACCGAGATTAGCCGCGCGTCTTAGCTGGTAGGGTTTAGACTCTGCCTGATATGTCACTGCCGGATGGTTCATCCAAACTGCATGGTCGAACAACATCATGCCGCGCATGGCTCCCGACCATTGCGAGCGCTCAAGCTGTTCCGCTGTTGTCAATGCACGGCTTGGCGTATTTCTCTGGAAGGTTGCTTGTCGCCACCACACCGAACGCAGTCCGGCTCCAACATACCAAGTTTTTCCACCGTAGCGGCAAGTCATGGTGGCAGCTAAAGGGTCAATGGAGAGCCTCAAATCAGCAAGTTGATCCCGGTTGATGCGTAAAAATGATACGCTTTGCCGAGAGAGGTGGTCGCAAATTCTATCGGTGGAATAATCCATCAAGCTTGATAGAATAAGAACATCGACGCTATCGCCCGTCATATGATTATTGTCCCTTTTGATCCTCACCGGTCTCAAGGTCGTTCTTCTTTGTCTGCCTGCCATATCGAGAATCGTAAGCGATTAGGCCCTCCTTGCTACGCCACACTCCGGATGCGAAGTCATATACCGCATCTTCCGGCCCTTCGATTTCCCTGAGTTCTGTCGTTCTTGCCTCACGATGCAGGACGTGCATTGTCACTTCCTCCTCTAAAAAATGCTTCTTGAGATTGAGGGAAACGCATGAATCAAACACAAAAGGCTTGATATCATGGTAGTCTTGCCATCTGCAAGAGCATATGTCGGGCGCGTAATTGAAATTTAGCTATAGAATGAGAAGTTTTCCTGCTGCAGCAGTAAGCGTCAACTTGTATCGCGCTTTGATGTATCTGCTCCGGTAAGAGGCGATTGCTTTCACCTACTCCACCCCCCATTTTCACAAAACTCCCCCAACCCCGGACCAAATTCCTATATCCTCTCCGCCCAGGTCCCACCCCTTCGCGGAGCCGCGCCATGCCCCTCGACAGCCGTACCTTCCAGAACGACCGTTTCCCCGCCTGGGCCGAAGAGCCGCCGGTGCCGTCCGAAGGCTCGCTGGTCCCCGGTTCGCAGTTCCATGACGAGCAGTGGATCATGGCCGCCGGCATGCTGGCGCGCGGCAACAGCTTCCTTCAGGTCTCCCGCGCCATGGGGTGCAGCCGCACCACGCTCTGGCGGGCCTATTACGGCTCCAAGGATTTCCGTCACAGGGTGTGGTGGGAGCGGCAGGCGCTGAACCGCGAGGCCGAGCTGCGCCTGTCCTCGCTGCGCATCCTGGTGGCCGAGCAGATCGAGCGGCTGGTCACCTCCGGCGATCCCACCACCGTCCGCTGGATGGCCGAACGGCTCGGCCTGTTCGACGGCCTCGACCGCCCGGCCTCCAGGCGGCAAGCCGCCGAACAGGACGCGCCGCCCGCTCCCCGGCCGGCCCCCAGGTCCGCCCCCAGGCCTGAGGATCCGCCCGCCGTCACCATCCCCGAACTGGACGACGACATCCCCGGCGAGCTGCGCGAGCGGATGGCGCCCGATCCGGCCATGATCGCCGCCATCCTGGCCCGGCCGGAGGGCGAAGGTCCGAAGGGCATCTTCCCCTGGACCGTCAACGAGTACGAGGAGTTCCCCAACCTCAACCCCGGCCCGGTCAGCCGCCGCGCCGCCGGTCCCTTCTCCCATCGCCTCTGACCGCTCCCCCGGCCGATGCAACATCCGCCGGATCCTGTTCCACGCCGTTCCACCCCTCTCCCACGCTCCCGATGAGGCCGCCGATACCCCCACCCTCGATACCCCCACCCTGACCGGCCCCGCCGGACTGTCCGACCGGGATGCTTGATCGCGCCGCCGATCTGTCCGACCCTGCGTGTCCGTTCGAATACCCGAGGATCACGCGATGACCGCCGGCCCCGCCTTTACCCCAGGCTTCACCTGTGTGCTCGACGCCCGTGCCAGGCTGGGGGAGGGGCCGGTCTGGTCGGTGGACGATCAGGCGCTCTATTGGGTCGACATCAAGGGCCGGGCGCTGAACCGCTTCGATCCGGCCAGCGGGACCAATCATGCGATGGCTCTGCCGGAGGAGATCGGCTGCGTCGCCCCGCGCAAGGGCGGCGGCTTCATCGCCGGCCTGCGCTCCGGCCTGTGGCAGCTGGACGGGGAGGGGAGACCGGTCGCCTGCCTCGCCGCCAACCCGGAGGACCAGGGCGCCAGCCGCTTCAACGACGGCAAGACCGATCCCGCCGGCCGCTATCTGGCCGGCACGCTGGACGAGCCCAAGGCCGGCGGCAAGGCGCATCTCTACCGCTATGACCGGCGCGGGCTGGCGGTGCTGGCCGGCGGGCTGCTGACCTCCAACGGTCTGGCCTTCAGCCCGGACGGGCGGACCCTGTACCATGCCGACACCCCGACCTTCACCGTCCACCGCTACCGCTACGATCCCGCCACCGGCGCCGTCTCCGACCGCGAGGTCTTCGTCCGGCTGGAGCCGAAGGACGGCGACCGCGGCCGGCCGGACGGCGCGGCGGTGGATGCCGATGGCTGCTATTGGACGGCGCTGTACGAGGGCGGGCGGGTCGCGCGCTTCTCCCCCGCCGGCGACCTGCTGTCGGAGCATCCGCTGCCGGCGCGCTGCCCGACCATGGTGGCCTTCGGCGGCCCCGACCTGCGCACCCTCTACGTCACCACCGCCAGCGCCGGCCGCCCCGCCGACGAGCTGGAGCGCCTGCCGCAGTCCGGCGGCCTGTTCGCCATGACGGTCGATGTGCCGGGCCTGCCGGTCCCGCCCTTCGACCCGGAAGTCTGACGATGTTCCGGAAGTTCGTCTATCTGCTGGCCCTGGCGCGCGAGAAGCATTTCGGCCGCGCGGCGGAAAGCTGCCACGTCTCGCAGCCCACCCTCTCCAACGCCATCCGCCAGTTGGAGGAGGAGCTTCAGGTCCCCATCGTCGAGCGCGGCCAGAAGTTCGAAGGCTTCACGCCGGAGGGGCTGACGGTCCTCGAATACGCCCGCCGCATCGTCGGCGAGCGCGACAACCTGCGCCACGAGCTGCTGGCGCTCGCCCAGGGCGTCACCGGCCATCTGCGGGTGGGGGCGATTCCCTCCGCCCTGCCGGTGGTGCCGCATGTGCTGGCGCCCTTCACCACCCGCTTCCCGCACATCCGCTCCACCGTCGTCTCGCTCAGTTCGCGCGAGATCCAGCGCGGCCTCGACGAATTCGAACTCGACGCCGCCATCACCTATCTCGACAACGAACCGCTGAACAACGTCCGCACCCTGCCGCTCTACACCGAGCGCTACCATCTGCTGGCCCGCCGCGACGACCTGTCCGACGAGCGGATCGCCCAGGGCGCCGTGACCTGGGAAACGGCGGCGGGTCTGCGGCTCTGCCTGCTGACCCCGGACATGCAGAACCGCCGCATCGCCGACACCGCCTTCCGCATGACCGGGCGGACGGTGCAGCCGGCGATGGAGACCAACTCCATCGTCACCCTCTACACCATCGTCCGCGCCGGCAGCTGCGCCAGCATCGTCCCCGGCCAGCTGCTGACCTTCGTGCCGCCCCACCCGGACATCGTCGCCCTGCCGCTGGTCGACCCCGAACTGAGCCATGTCGTCGGCCTCGCCTACGCCGACCGCGACCCGCCGCCGCCGCTCGCCAAGGCGCTGGCGGTCGCGGCATCCGACGCCGACATCGCCCAGCGCGTCGCCATCGGCATCGCCGAAGCGATGATCCCCTGGCGGGTGGCGATCCGCTGACGGGCCATTCTTGATAGCCAAAAGCTATCGGCTCATCGGAAAATAAAATTTGCTGGCATACCGTATCCTCCGCCACTCTGACGGTGCCGGGCGCTGAGAGTTGCCCGGAAAAAGCCAACAGAGCCAAGCCAGAACGACGCCGACCCAAGGGGAAACCCCAAGTGCGGCGCGGACGATCGCAAGGAGGGATACCCGTGAACGCTTGCCATCCGTGGAGCGCTGAGCGCGCCATGACGATTGTCGAAGACAATCGGCATCTGCGCGGCGCCCTGCTGCCGATCCTCCACGCCCTGCAGGAAGAGTTCGGCTATATCGACGAACAGGCCATCCCCCTGCTGGCGACGGAGCTGAACCTCTCGCGCGCCGACGTGCATGGCGTCGTCTCCTTCTATCACGAATTCCGCCGCGAGAAGCCCGGCCGCCACATCGTCAAGGTCTGCCGGGCCGAGGCCTGCCAGTCGATGGGCGCCAACGCCCTGGTCGACCACATCAAGAAGAGCCTGCAGGTCGATTTCCACGGCACCACCGCCGATGGCGCCTTCACGCTGGAACCGGTCTTCTGCCTGGGCAACTGCGCCCTCTCCCCCGCCGTCATGATCGACGAGAACCTGCACGGCCGGGTCTCTCCCGACCGCTTCGACGAGCTGGCGGCCGAGACGCGGACCAACCCGCAGGCCCATCAGCAAATCCCCCGCGCCCTCAGCCAGCATAAGGGGCATGCGCAATGAGCGGCCATCTGATCACCGTCTTCGTCCCGCGCGACTCCGCCGCCCTGTCGGTCGGCGCCGATGCGGTCGCCGCCGCCATCCGCGCCGAAGCCGCCAAGCGCGACCTGCCGCTGCGCATCGTCCGCAACGGCTCGCGCGGCATGCTCTACCTGGAACCGCTGGTCGAGGTGGAGACGCCCGAAGGCCGCGTCGCCTACGGCCCTGTGACCGCGGCGGATGTCCCCAGCCTGTTCGACGCCGGCTTCCTGACCGGCGGGGAGCATACGCTCGGCCACGGCCTGACCGAGGAAATCCCCTATTTCAAGAAGCAGGAACGGCTGACCTTCGCCCGCTGCGGCATCATCGACCCGCTGTCGGTCGAGGATTACCGCGCCCATGGCGGCTTCCGCGGGCTGGAGAACGCGCTGGCGATGTCCCAGGCGGAGATCGTCAAGGCGGTGACCGACAGCGGCCTGCGCGGCCGCGGTGGCGCCGGCTTCCCCACCGGCATCAAGTGGAACACGGTGATGCAGGCCAAGGCGGACGAGAAGTTCGTCTGCTGCAACGCAGACGAGGGTGACAGCGGCACCTTCGCCGACCGCATGATCATCGAAGGCGACCCCTTCTGCCTGATCGAGGGCATGACCATCGCCGCCATCGCGGTGGGCGCCACCTCCGGCTACGTCTACATGCGGTCGGAATACCCGCACGCCACGGCGACCCTGCGTCATGCCATCAAGCTCGCCTATGACGAGGGCTGGCTCGGCGACAACATCCACGGCACCAACCGCACCTTCCACCTCGACGTCCGCGTCGGTGCCGGCGCCTATATCTGCGGCGAAGAGACCGCGATGCTGGAAAGCCTGGAGGGCAAGCGCGGCATGGTGCGCGCCAAGCCGCCGCTGCCGGCACTGGAAGGCCTGTTCGGCAAGCCGACCGTGGTCAACAACGTGCTGTCGCTCTGCTCGGTGCCGATCATCCTCGACAAGGGCGGCGACTATTACCGCGACTTCGGCGTTGGCCGGTCGCGCGGCACGCTGCCCTTCCAGCTGGCGGGCAACCTCAAGCATGGCGGCATCGTCGAGAAGGCCTTCGGCATCACCCTGCACGAGCTGCTCTACGACTTCGGCGGCGGCACCATCACCGGCCGGCCGATCCGCGCGGTGCAGGTCGGCGGCCCGCTCGGCGCCTACCTGCCGCCCTCGCAGTTCGACCTGCCCAAGGATTACGAGGCCTTCGCCGCGCAGGAGGCGATGGTCGGCCATGGCGGCATTGTCGTCTTCGACGACAGCGTCGACATGGCCCAGCAGGCCCGCTTCGCCATGGAGTTCTGCGTGGCGGAATCCTGCGGCAAATGCACCCCCTGCCGCATCGGCTCGACCCGCGGCATGGAGACGCTGGATAAGATCATCGCCGGCAAGAACGTCGATGCGAACCTCGAACTGCTCGCCGACCTCTGCGACGTGATGGTGGACGGCTCGCTTTGCGCCATGGGCGGCATGACGCCCTATCCGGTGCGCAGCGCGGTGAAGCACTTCCCGGAAGACTTCCGCAAGAAGCAGCACGCCGTCCGCGTCACCCACATCGCCGCCGAATAACGAGCGCCCCCAGGAGCACCCGAGATGACCCTCATCCACGAGACCGACTACGGCACTCCCGCCCGCGTCTCCGAGACCCTGGTGACGCTGGAGATCGACGGCCGCAGCATCACGGTTCCCGAAGGCACCTCTGTGATGCGCGCCGCGATGGACGCCGGCATCACCGTGCCGAAGCTGTGCGCGACCGACAGCCTGGAACCCTTCGGCTCCTGCCGCCTCTGCGCGGTGGAGATCGAGGGGCGCCGCGGCACCCCGGCCTCCTGCACCACCCCCGTCGCCCCCGGCATGAAGGTCCACACCCAGACCGACAAGCTGGCCAAGCTGCGCCGTGGCGTGATGGAGCTGTACATCTCCGACCACCCGCTCGACTGCCTGACCTGCGCCGCCAACGGTGACTGCGAGTTGCAGGACATGGCCGGTGCCGTCGGCCTGCGCAACGTGCGGTACGGTTTCGACGGCGAAAACCATCGCGCCGCCGCGAAGGACGAGAGCAACCCCTACTTCACCTTCGACGCCTCCAAGTGCATCGTCTGCTCGCGCTGCGTCCGCGCCTGCCAGGAGACCCAGGGCACCTTCGCGCTGACCATCGACGGGCGCGGCTTCGCTTCCTCGGTGTCTCCGGGCGCCAAGGAGAGCTTCATGGACAGCGAGTGCGTGTCCTGCGGTGCCTGCGTCCAGGCCTGCCCGACCGCGACCCTGACCGAGAAGTCGATCATCGAGCACGGCCAGCCCGAGCACAGCGTCATCACCACCTGCGCCTATTGCGGCGTTGGCTGCTCCTTCAAGGCCGAGCTGCAGGGCACCACGGTGGTGCGCATGACGCCGTGGAAGGACGGCGGCGCCAACGAGGGGCATAGCTGCGTCAAGGGCCGCTTCGCCTGGGGCTACGCCACCCACAAGGACCGCATCATGAAGCCCATGGTGCGCGAGCGGATCACCGACCCGTGGCGCGAAGTGTCGTGGGAGGAGGCGATCGCCTATGCCGCCGAGCGGCTGAAGGCGGTGCAGGCCAAGTATGGCCGCGGCTCCATCGGCGGCATCACCTCGTCGCGCTGCACGAATGAGGAGGTCTATGTCGTCCAGAAGATGATCCGGGCCGCCTTCGGCACCAACAACATCGACACCTGCGCCCGCGTCTGCCATTCGCCGACCGGCTACGGCCTGTCGCAGACCTTCGGCACCTCGGCCGGCACCCAGGATTTCCGCAGCGTCGACAAGTCCGACGTCATCCTGGTCATCGGCGCCAACCCGACCGACGGCCACCCGGTGTTCGGCTCGCGCATGAAGAAGCGGCTGCGCGCCGGGGCCAAGCTGATCGTCGTCGATCCGCGCCGCATCGATCTGGTGCGCAGCCCGCACGTCCAGGCCGAATACCATCTCCAGCTCCAGCCCGGCACCAACGTCGCGGTGGTGAACGCCCTCGCCCACGTCATCGTCACCGAAGGGCTGGTCAACCGCGCCTTCGTCGAGGGGCGCTGCGATCCCAAGGAGTTCGCGAAGTGGGAGGCGTTCATCGCCGAGCACCGCAACTCGCCGGAATATCTGGAATCGCGCACCGGCGTCCCGGCCGATCAGGTCCGCGCCGCCGCCCGCCTCTACGCCACCGGCGGCAACGCCGCGATCTATTACGGGTTGGGCGTGACCGAGCACAGCCAGGGCTCCAGCACGGTGATGGCGATCGCCAACCTCGCTATGGCGACCGGCAACATCGGCCGCGAGGGCGTCGGCGTGAACCCGCTGCGCGGCCAGAACAATGTGCAGGGCTCCTGCGACATGGGCTCCTTCCCGCACGAGCTGCCGGGCTACCGCCACGTCTCTGACGATCTCGTCCGCCACGAGTTCGAGACCGCCTGGGGCGTCACGCTGGATCCGGAACCCGGCCTGCGCATCCCCAACATGTTCGACAGCGCGCATGACGGCAGCTTCCGCGGCCTGTTCGTGCAGGGCGAGGACATCGTCCAGTCCGATCCCAACACCACGCACGTCACCTCGGCTCTGGAATCGCTCGACATCGTCATCGTCCAGGACCTGTTCCTGAACGAGACGGCGGCCTTCGCCCACGTCTTCTTCCCCGGCACCTCCTTCCTGGAGAAGGACGGCACCTTCACCAACGCCGAGCGCCGCATCAACCGCGTCCGCAAGGCGATGCCGTCGAAGGTGGGCAAGGACGAGCATTGGGTCGCCTGCGCGCTGGCGACGGCCATGGGCTACCCGATGCATTATGAAACCACGTCCGAGATCATGGGCGAGATCGCCCGGCTGACCCCGACATTCCGTGGCGTCAGCTTCGAGAAGCTCGACCGTGTCGGCAGCGTCCAGTGGCCCTGCACCGGGTTGGAGGACGACGACACCGGCATGGCGATCATGCACGAGGAGAGCTTCGCCCGCGGCCTCGGCCGCTTCGTGATCACTGAGTATGTGCCGACCGACGAGCGGACCACGCGGATGTATCCGCTGGTGCTGACCACTGGCCGCATCCTCGCCCACTACAATGTCGGTGCCCAGACCCGCCGCACCGCCAACGTGGCCTGGCATCCGGAGGATGTGCTGGAGATCAACCCGGTGGACGCCGAGATCCGCGGCGTGAAGGACGGCGACATGGTGTCGCTCGCCAGCCGCATGGGGGCGACGACGCTGCGCGCCGTCATCTCCGACCGCATGCCGGCCGGCGTCGTCTACACCACCTTCCATCACCCGGTGACCGGGGCCAACGTCATCACCACCGAGAATTCGGACTGGGCGACGAACTGCCCCGAATACAAGGTGACGGCGGTGCAGGTCGCCCGCAGCAACCAGCCGTCGGATTGGCAGGTCGACTACGCGAAGAACGACGTCGAGCGCAAGCGCATCGCCGCCGCCAACGTCCTCGCCGCCGAATAAAGTCCTGGGGAGTGGGAAGCATGACCGCGATGCCTTCTGGTTCCATCCGTCCTGACGATAGCCTCATGTGCTCCATCGCCGTCACCGGCACCGGCTTTTCCGCCGGTGTCGGGGGGGAGGAGGGCGCGGACGTCGAATGGCAGGTCCCGGAGGAAACCGCGGTTGCCTTCGAATACAATGGCCGCTCCCATGCCGTGATGATGGCGACCCCCGCCGATCTGGAGGACTTCGCGCTGGGCTTCAGCCTCGCCGAAGAGATCGTCGGGTCCGCCGCCGATATCGAGACAATCGCCGTGCGGGAAACGCCGCTGGGCTTCGTCGTCAACCTGACGGTCGACCCGTTGCGTCTCCTGCGTGGAAGCCTGCGCAGCCGCTCCATGGAGGGGCGGAGCGGCTGTGGCCTGTGCGGCGTGGACAGTCTTGTCCACGCCGTTCGGGAGCCCCGCAAGATCGAAACCTCGCTGGAGGTGGACCCGGCCGCCGTGGCCGCCGCCTTCCGCGCCCTGCCGGACCATCAGCCGATGAACCGGGCCAACCGCTCGGTCCACGCCGCGGCGTGGTGCGCACCGGACGGCGCCATCCGCATGGCCCGCGAGGATGTCGGCCGCCACAACGCGCTGGACAAGCTGATCGGCGCCGTCGTCCGCTCCGGCGCCGACCCGGCCACCGGCTTCGTGGTGATGACCAGCCGCTGCAGCTTCGAACTGGTGCAGAAGACCGCCGCGGTGGGCATCCCGCTGCTGGCGACCATCTCGGCCCCGACGGCGCTGGCGCTGGAACTGGCGCGCAACGCCAAACTGACTCTGGGTGCGCTGTCGCGCCGCGACACCGTCATCCTGTTCCGTTGATTTCAACCCATTCCGGAGACATCGATGAGCCACACGAACCATGCCAAGGATCTGGTCCGGATGGCGAACCAGATCGCCGTCCATTTCGCCACCTACCCGCATGACGAGGCGGTGACGGAGACGGCGACCCACATCCGCAAATTCTGGGATCCGCGCATGCGCGCCGGCCTGTTCGCCCATGTCCAGGCCGGCGGCGAAGCCGACCTGCACGAGGTTGCCCGCGGGGCGGTCGGGGTGCTACAGGCGCGGTGAGGGAATAACGCCCTCACACGTAGTTTGCGATCTCGACCAGATTGTCGTCGGGGTCGCGGATGTAGACGGAACGGATCGGCCCGGTGGCGCCCGTGCGGCTCACCGGGCCTTCCTCTATGGCGATGCCGCGGGCCTGGAGTTCGGCGATTACCTGCTCCAGCGGCGTGTCGGCGATCAGGCAGAAATCGCCGCTGCCGGCGGACGGGCGTGCCGCCTTGGGTTCGAACTCCCGTCCGACCTCATGCAGGTTGATCTTCTGCGTGCCGAAGGACAGGGCGTGGCGGCCGCCTGCGAAGGTGAAGACTTCCATCCCCACAACGTCGCGGTAGAAGGCGCAGGTCGCCTCGATGGAGGCGACCGTCAGCACGAAATGGTCGATGCGGCTGATCTTCAAGGCGATCTCACATTCCCGTCGATGCCGGCAGCGGCTTTGCCGGCGCCGGGACCGAGGCGGAGGACAGCGGGGTCGGCGCGTGGGCAGCCGGGACCGGCAGCGGCGCCGGCTTGGAAAGCGGGCGCGGCGTCGAAACCGGGGTCGCGGCAGTGTTGCCAGCTGGATTTGCCGACATCGCCGGAGCAGTCGAACCGGACTGGCCGGCCGGGGTGGCGAGGGTGGGCGGATCCTCGTAGATGTCGGGATGGACGCGCACCACGCCGGCGGTGTCGACCGAGGCGTTCCAGTAGACGAAGCGCACGGGGATGGCGTTCGGCAGCCGGATCGTCTTGGTCTCTCCGGTGTCGAGCTGCTGGCCGATGCTGGCCGGTGTCATTTTCGCCGCGCCCAGCAGGGTTTCCGCCATCATCCTGGCATCCTCCAGCCGGACGCAGCCGGAACTGGCGGCGCGCAGGTCGCGGCTGAACAGCTTCGGGTCGTTGGTCCCGTGCAGGAAGATGCCGTCGCCGTTGGTCAGGTTGAAGCGGAAGCGGCCAAGTGCGTTGTCGTCGCCCGGCTTCTGGACGATGCGGACGCGGCCGGGATCGACCCCCCACCAGTTGACCGACTGCGTGTTGACGACTTCCGTCCCGTCCAGATAGACGGCGGCGTTCTTGATGCCGGTGGTGCCCTTCTTGCGCAGGGCCGGCAACTTGTCCTCGCTCAGTACCGTCGGCGGGACGGTCCAGGTCGGGTTGATGGTGACGCTCGTGACCTTGTCCTGCAGCAGCGGCGTCTTGCGTGACGGTCGGCCGACCACCGCCCGCATGGTGAAGCTCGGGCGGCCATGCTCGATGAGGGTGACGGACTGGCCGGGCAGGTTGACGAGGATGGTGGTTTCGGGGATGGAGGCCTGCTGCGCCCGCATCGCCGCCGCGGCGCGGCGCAGAAGCGCGACGGTCTGGGCGGGGGTGCGGTCCATCGCCTGCCGCGTCACCTCGCCCACCTTGCCGTCGGGCTGCAGCCCTTCAGCCAGCTGGAAGGCGCGCACCGCGGTCTCGACATCGTCGTTGAAGCTGTCGGTCCACTTGTCGGCGGGCAGATAGCCCAGTTCGATCAGGCGGCGCGACACCCGTCCGACCCGGTCGGCCAGCGGCGAGCGCACGGTGATGACCACCGGCGGGGCCGGCTCCACCGGCTCCAGGCCGGGCAGGGTGGGGGCCTGGGCCTGCTGGACCTCCGCCGACGGCAGCTCGACCGCCGGGGCTACACCCTCGATCATGCCGCCGTCGCCCTTCTTGACGACGGCGCCATAGCCGATGCGGGTGGCCGGCGCCTTGGGCGCGTTCTGGATTTCCAGCGCACGCCGTTCCAGCGCCGCGGCCCAGCCGGCGACCAGCGGAGGCTTGGCGGCATGGGCCGCCTCCTTCTGCGGTGCGGCCAGCGCAGCACCGCTCAGGATGACGCCGACCAGCCCGCCGACCATGCAGAGGGCGGCGGAGCGGCGGGAGATCGGGCGGCGGCGATCATGCATGGCAATGGGACCGGAACGTGAACGGAAAGGATCGAGCGCTGTATCCTTCAGCCAGCCATCCGGGATCCGCAAGCGACATTTGGTGTCGTCAGCTCTGCTGTTCACACTGTTGCTCCCGTGCATCGCCGCGTCACTCGCGGGAAGCCATCGTCGTTACACGCGCTCATCAAACAGGTGGACGCCGCCGCATCGGTTTTATTCCGAACCGCCGCCGGTGGTACCGCCTGAAATGCCGGGGCACGTCCGTATGTGTCATTTGACGTAGATACGGTCCTTCGCATGCGCGGTAGCCTTCCTTCCGACGATGTGGCGAAGCCCCGGAGCAACCGGGGCGCCAAAGGAAGGGGGCAACTTCATGCGGACCAAGCAACTGACGTCGAGCTTCGGGATCAGCGCGCTGGCCGGTCTGGCCATGGGCGCGATGGCTGCGATGTCCGCGCCGGCGATGGCGCAGGACACGATCAAGGTGGGCATCCTGCATTCCCTGTCCGGCACGATGGCGATCAGCGAGACGACGTTGAAGGACGTCATGCTGATGCTGATCGACGAGCAGAACAAGAAGGGCGGCCTGCTGGGCAAGAAGCTTGAGCCGGTGGTGGTCGATCCGGCCTCCAACTGGCCGCTGTTCGCCGAGAAGGCACGCGAGCTGATCAGCAAGGACAAGGTGTCGGCCGTGTTCGGCTGCTGGACCTCGGTCAGCCGCAAGTCGGTGCTGCCGGTGTTCGAGGAGCTGAACAACATCCTCTTCTACCCGGTCCAGTATGAGGGCGAGGAGTCCTCCCGCAACGTCTTCTACACCGGCGCCGCCCCGAACCAGCAGGCGATCCCGGCCGTCGATTACCTGATGCAGAAGGAAAAGGTCCAGCGCTGGGTGCTGGCCGGCACCGACTACGTCTATCCGCGCACGACCAACAAGATCCTCGAAGCCTACCTGAAGAGCAAGGGCGTCAAGCCCGAGGACATCATGATCAACTACACGCCGTTCGGTCATTCCGACTGGCAGTCGATCGTGGCGGACATCAAGAAGTTCGGCTCGGGCGGCAAGAAGACCGCCGTCGTCTCCACCATCAACGGCGACGCCAACGTTCCCTTCTACAAGGAACTGGGCAACCAGGGCGTGAAGGCCGAGGACATCCCGGTCGTCGCCTTCTCGGTCGGCGAGGAAGAGCTGGCCGGCATCGACACCAAGCCGCTGCTGGGCCATCTGGCCGCCTGGAACTACTTCCAGTCGGTCGAAACGCCGTCGAACAGCGACTTCATCAAGGCCTGGAAGGCCTACACCAAGAACGACAAGCGCGTCACCAACGACCCGATGGAAGCCCATTACATCGGCTTCAACATGTGGGTTAAGGCGGTCGAGGCGGCCGGCACGACCGAGCCGGACAAGGTCATCGACGCCATGATCGGCGTGGCCGTGCCCAACCTGACCGGCGGCTATTCGGCCATGCTGCCGAACCACCACATCACCAAGCCGGTCCTGATCGGCGAAGTGCAGGAGAACGGCCAGTTCGACGTCGTCTCCAAAACCTCGGGCCTCGTCCCCGGCGACGAGTGGTCGGACTATCTGCCGGACAGCAAGGACCTGATCGCCGATTGGCGCAAGCCGATGTCCTGCGGCAACTTCAACGTGAAGACCGGCAAGTGCGGCGGCAAGGGGTCGTGAGGGCTGGTGTCCGTCCTCTGATCTGAGTGGTCGCGACGCTTGCCCCCACCCCGGCCCTCCCCTGCGAAGCGGGGGAGGGAGAGATCCCCTCCCCCGCCCAGCTCTCGCACAAAGCTCCGCTTTGTGCTGACGCGGCAGGCGGACCGTAGGTCCGCCGAGAGCGGGGTAGGGTTAGGGTGGGGGCAAGCGTCGCACGTCTGTATGCCCCCCGCACCGAAGGACCCGCGATGCGACGCGCTCTCCGCTGGCTGATGGCGCTCTGTGTGGTGGTCGCCACATCGACCGCCGCCTATGCCGCCGACCTCCGTCCCCTCGTCCAGGCCCTGGGCAGCGGCGGCTATTCCGGAACCGAAAAGGCCCTGGCGCAACTGTCGGAGGCCGGCGATCCGGCCGCCGTGCCGGTGATCGAGGCGCTGCAGGCCGGCGACCTCTTCGTTCGCAAGGCCGACGGCACCGTGGTGATCGCCCGCAGGGCCGGCGACGCCTATACCCTGACCGACCCGCTCACCCGCGCCGCGCTCGGCGATGCGCCGGCCGCCGCGGTCGAGAAGATCCGCATCAACAACGCGCTCCGTCGCGCCATCAACGCCTCACTGGGTGCCCTCACCCTGATGAGCCCAGATGCCGGCGTCCGCCGCTCCGCCGCCGATGCGGTGTTCAAGAGCCGCGACGCCCAGGCGCTGGAAACGCTGAACGCCGCCATCGCCAAGGAACAGGACAAGAGCGTCCGCGCCGCCATGGAGCAGGCGCGCGCCGCCATCCTGCTGACCAGCGAGGCCGCGTCGATGATGACCGATGCCGAAATCCAGGCGGCGACCGACACGCTGACCGCCCGTGGCGACCGCGACGCGCTGGTCCT
Source organism: Azospirillum lipoferum 4B (assembly GCF_000283655.1). Lineage (NCBI taxonomy): Bacteria > Pseudomonadati > Pseudomonadota > Alphaproteobacteria > Rhodospirillales > Azospirillaceae > Azospirillum > Azospirillum lipoferum. The sequence continues at coordinate 84,830 of NC_016585.1, forward strand.
GCTGAACATGGTTGCCGGATCCGGCGCGTCGGACATCACCAAGCGGTCGGCTGCCGCCGCCGTCTCCACCCTGGAACAGAAGCTGGCCTTCTGGGCTGCGTTGCAAAATCTCTGGTATGGGCTGTCGCTGGGTTCGGTGCTGCTGCTGGCCGCCATCGGGCTTGCCGTCACCTTCGGCGTGATGGGCGTCATCAACATGGCCCATGGCGAGATGGTGATGATCGGCGCCTACACCACATTCCTGGTGCAGGAACTCTTCCGCGCCTACGCCCCCGGCTTGTTCGACCTGTCGATCCTGGTGGCGCTGCCCGCCGCCTTCCTCGTCTCCGGCGGTGTCGGCATCGTCATCGAGCGCAGCGTGATCCGCTGGCTCTATGGCCGTCCGCTGGAAACGCTGCTCGCCACCTGGGGCCTGTCGCTTGTGCTCCAGCAAGCCGTCCGCTCCATCTTCGGCCCGACCAACCGCGAGGTCGGCGCGCCGAGCTGGATGTCCGGCGCCTTCGAACTGGGTGGCCTGACCATCACCTACGGCCGGCTGTGGATCGTCATCTTCGCCTTCGCCGTCTTCGCCGCCCTGCTGGTGGCGCTGAAGCGGACCTGGTTCGGCCTGTCGATCCGGGCGGTGACGCAGAACCGGCCGATGGCCAACGCCATGGGCATCCGCACCGCGCGGGTGGATGCGCTGACCTTCGGCCTCGGCTCCGGCATCGCCGGCCTGGCCGGGGTTGCGCTGAGCCAGATCGACAATGTCAGCCCGAACCTGGGGCAAGGCTACATCATCGACAGCTTCATGGTCGTGGTCTTCGGCGGTGTGGGCAACTTGTGGGGCACGCTGGTCGGCGCGCTGACGCTGGGCTCCATCAACAAGTTCCTGGAGCCCTATGCCGGCGCCGTGCTGGGCAAGATCCTGGTGCTGATCTTCATCATCCTGTTCATCCAACGGCGTCCGCGCGGCCTGTTCGCGCTGAAGGGCCGCGCGGTGGAGGCCTGATCCGATGCTGCTGCGCTTTTTCCTGATGGGGCTGGACCGCAAGGCCGGAATCGTTCTGACGATCCTCGCATTCCTGGCGGTGGCGGTTCCGGTGATGACGCTGTGGGTGCCGGCGGACTCGCCCTTCCACCTGTCGGTCTTCACCGTCTCGCTGCTGGGCAAATACCTGTGCTTCGCGTTGCTGGCGCTGGCGCTCGATCTGGTGTGGGGCTATTGCGGCATCCTGTCGCTCGGCCATGCCGCCTTCTTCACGCTCGGCGGCTATGCCATGGGCATGTACTTGATGCGGCAGATCGGCCCGCGCGGCGTCTACGGCAACCCGGAGCTGCCCGACTTCATGGTGTTCCTGAACTGGACGGAGCTGCCCTGGTACTGGTGGGGCTTCGACCAGTTCTGGTTCGCGGCGCTGATGGTGCTGGCGGTGCCGGGCGCGCTGGCCTTCGCCTTCGGTTGGTTCGCCTTCCGCAGCCGCGTCACCGGCGTCTACCTGTCGATCATCACCCAGGCGCTGACCTTCGCCCTGCTGCTGGCCTTCTTCCGCAACGACATGGGCTTCGGCGGCAACAACGGCCTGACCGACTTCAAGGACATCCTCGGCTACGACATCCAGGCCGACACCACCCGCGTCGCCCTGTTCGTGGCGACGGTGGCGGCGCTGGCGCTCTCCTACATGATCGCGTCCGGCGTCATCGCGTCCAAGCTGGGCAAGGTGCTGGTGGCGTTGCGCGATGCGGAAAGCCGCGTGCGCTTCATGGGCTACGACACCGAAAGCTACAAGCTGTTCGCCTGGACCCTGTCGGCCTGCATGGCCGGCGTCGCTGGCGCCCTCTACGTCCCGCAGGTCGGCATCATCAACCCGTCGGAATTCGCCCCGGCCAGCTCGATCGAGGCGGTGATCTGGGTCGCGGTCGGCGGGCGCGGCACGCTGGCCGGCGGCATCCTCGGCGCGGTGCTGGTCAACATGGGCAAGAGCTACTTCACCGGCGCCTTGCCGGAGCTGTGGCTGTTCGCTCTCGGCGGCCTGTTCGTGGCGGTCACGCTGTTCCTTCCCAAGGGCCTGCTCGGGCTGTGGGGGCAGCTGACCGCAAAGCTGCCCCGCCGCAACAAGACCGCCGCCCTTCCCAACGCCCAAACCGCTAACCAGACCGCTGGCCAGAAGGGAGCCTGACCCATGAGCACGGAATCCACCCTTCTCTATCTCGATGGCGTGTCGGTCAGCTTCGACGGTTTCAAGGCGCTGAACAGCCTGTCGCTGGTGATGATGCCGGGCGAAATGCGGGCGATCATCGGCCCCAACGGCGCCGGCAAGACCACCATGATGGACGTCATAACCGGCAAGACCCGCCCCGACACCGGCACCATCCTGTTCGAGGGCCAGACCGACCTGACCCGCCTGCGCGAGGCGGCCATCGCCAATCTCGGCATCGGCCGCAAATTCCAGCGCCCCACCGTGTTCGAACCTCACACGGTGTGGGACAATCTGGATCTCGCGTTGAAGGCGCCGCGCCGGCCGCTGAAGACGCTGACCTACGCCATCAGCCGCGACGACCGCGCCCGCATCGAGGAAATCCTCGACGTCACCCGCCTGTCCGCTTTGCGCGGCCGCCAAGCCGGCAGCCTGTCCCATGGTCAGAAGCAGTGGCTGGAGATCGGCATGCTGTTGGCCCAGGACCCCAAGCTTCTGCTGGTGGACGAACCGGTGGCCGGCATGACCGATGCCGAAACCGAACAGACCGCCGAACTGCTCTGCAGCATTGCCGGCAAGCATTCGGTGATCGTGGTGGAGCATGACATGAGCTTCGTCCGCGCGCTGGGCGTCAAGGTGACGGTGCTGGCCGAGGGCTCCGTCCTGGCCGAAGGCTCGCTGGACGCGGTCAGCGCCAATCAACAGGTCATCGACACCTATCTCGGCCGCTGACGGGAGACCCCATGATGCTCGACGTTCGTTCCCTCGATCTGCATTACGGCGCCGCCCAGGCCCTGCGCAGCGTTTCCATGAAGGCCGAAATCGGCAAGGTCACCTGTCTGGTCGGCCGCAACGGCGTCGGCAAATCCAGCCTTCTGCGCGCCATCGTCGGGCTGAAGCCGGTGTCGGGCGGCTCCATCGGCTGGGACGGTGCCGACGTGACGAAGATGGCGCCGGCCGACCGTGCACGCCGCGGCATCGCCTATGTCCCGCAGGGGCGCGAGATCTTCCCGCTGTTGACGGTACGGGAAAATCTTCTGACCGGCTACGCCCCGCTGCCGCGCTCGCAACGCTCGATCCCCGACGAGGTGTTCGAGCTGTTCCCGGTGCTGAAATCCATGCTGGAGCGCCGCGGCGGCGACCTGTCGGGCGGGCAGCAACAGCAGCTCGCCATCGGCCGTGCCCTGGTGACGCGCCCGCGCCTGCTGGTGCTGGACGAGCCGACCGAAGGCATCCAGCCCTCCATCATCAAGGACATCGGCCGCGCCATCTCTTACCTGCGCGACAAGGGCACCATGGCGATCCTGCTGGTCGAGCAGTATTTCGATTTCGCCCGCGACCTCGCCGACGACTGGGTAGTGATGGAGCGTGGCGAGGTGATGCTGTCCGGTCCCCGCAGCGACCTGGACGAGCAGGAGGTGCGCAAGTACCTGACGGTGTGATGCCGATGGCGGCGATTTTCGACGGGTCGTCTACGGAATAACCGCGTTTCCATTGCGTCTTTCATCCATCGGGTCCGCCATCCGGCGGACCGGTATTTGGGGAGCAACCACGCAATGATGTCCGCATTCCGTGTCACCGTCGCCGCCGTCGGCCTGGGCGCCGTCCTGTTCGGCACTCCGGCATTCGCTCAGGACAAGGAACCGGCCATGACGGGTAAGACCGCAATGGGTCCTGTCCTGACCGATGCGAAGGGCATGACGCTCTACATCTTCGATAAGGACACGGCAGGCAAATCGGCCTGCAACGGGCCTTGCGCGACGAACTGGCCGCCGCTGATGGCTACCGCTTCCGCCAAGCCGATGGGCAAATACAGCGTCGTCACCCGCGACGACGGAGCCCGGCAATGGGCCTACGACGGCAAGCCGCTCTACACCTGGGCCAAGGACATGAAGCCCGGCGATACCACGGGTGACGGCGTGAACAATGTCTGGCACGTGGCGAAGCCGTAAGGCCCAATCCGCGGTGTCGTGGTGGTCATTCCGCCCCACGGCGCCGCGATCTTTCGAGGTGTTCTTATCCTGTTGAGGTAATTCGCAAACATCGGCTTCGCAGGCGGCGCTCTTTAATGGTCGTTAAGGATCGAAACCGCAAGATGTCCTCACCGTCATCTTGCTCATGGAGCAGCAGGCCATGTCGATCTACAACGCCGTCTCGTTCGAAGCCACGCCCTCCGCCGAACCGAAGGTCCGCAAGATGCACGGTCTGCCGCGGCTGGCGGTGTGGACCGTGATGATCGGTGCGCCTTGGGTGGTGATCGTGCAGGCGGTGCGCCTGTTCTTCTGAGAACGGCGCACCTCCCGTTTTTTGGCCCGTTTTTTGGCCCGTATCCGGCCCCTTACTTGGCTGGCGCTACCCAGGGTTCCAACGCGCCTATCTTCTTGGCCCGCTTCTCGTCGGCCGAGAGTTTGAAATTGTGCCCATAGGGCGCGCTCTCGAACGAGCCGTAGCCGGGATTGGCCAGCATCAGCCAGTCGCGCCCGAAATGCTCCTTCGCCGCTTCATAGGCTTTCAGCCGCTCCGCCTCGCTGCCGTTGTAGGCGTCGGAGAAGTCGCCGAAGTTATCGCCGAACAGCAGAACGATCCGGTAATCCTTGGCGATCGCCGCGCGCCGCGTGCTCTTTGCCGAACTCCAGTCCGGCTTTTCCTTGGACATCAGGAAGGTATCGACGTTGCCGCCCATCGGGAAGCCCAGCGCCTGCGCGTTGCGGCGGGTCGGCTCCTCCTGGTCGGCGCTGCGGTTGGTAACGTAGAAGACCTTGACGCCCTTCGACTCGGCATACTGGGTGAACTCCACCGCGCCCGGCACCGCCGTCGCCTTTTCCGCCCTCACCCAGGCATCCCAGGTCTTGGGCGAGAAATCGGTGCCGGAGGTGACAAGACCGGCCTGGTAGGCGGAGTTGTCCATCGCCGTCTCGTCCAAATCCAGCACCACGGCCGGCGGCAGCTCCTGGAAATTGCCGGTCTGCTCGGTCGCCGCGGTCCAGGCCTTGTCCGCCAGCGCCTTGTCCAACTGGATCCTGCCCAGCGCATAGACCGCCAGCGCGTTCGCCTTGTATTCGACCGAGCGCTGCATCCACAACTCGGCGTTCAGCAGATCGCTTTGCGGCACAGGATCGGCAGCCAGGGCAGGGCCGGCCAGAAGCGAGAGGACAATCGCACCGGACAGCAGCGACCAGCGCCCGGAACAGGCGGATTTGCGCATCGACACACCCATCCATCAAGTGTCATGGAACTGTCATCGAAGCACAGTTCAGGTCGCTTGGCGATGATCCCGTGACGCTTGCGTCACGGTGTCCTGGTACGCTTGCGTCACGGTGTCCCGGTACGCTCCAATTCGCTCCAGCGCAGCGGAATCGCCGCCTTCCGCCGCCACCCGCGCTCGACATGCAGGCTCCAGCTTCGCTGGGCGTTGGGAAGTTCGGGGTCGGGCTCCCAGTCGATGCCGACCGCCCCGGTCAGGTGCAGCACATCGCCCCTGGCGACATCGACCAGCAGCAGCCCGGCGCGCGGGTTCAGCAGCATGTTGCCCAGCGTGTTGAAATAGCGGTTGCCGGCATAGTCCGGCACGATCAGCCGGTCGCCGTCGACCCGGATGAAGCCTGCCGGTCCGCCCCGGTGCGACACGTCCAGCCGGGCATCGCCAGCCGGCGACGAAGCCGATGCGACGAAGGCGGTGTCGGCCTTTCCGATCAGGCGCCGCGCCTCCTCGTCCAGACCGGTCAGCATTTCCATGGCACCAGGGGAGGCTGCCGGTGCCGTTTCCACCCTGCGGACATGAATGTACTGCGGACAGTTGCCGAAGCTCTCCTCCACCCCTATCGCAAAGGCCGTCCCGTCGCGCGCCACCACCCGGCCATTCACGCGGTTGCGGCGGCGGGTGCCGAGGTCGATGCCCAGCGCCGCCACCGGATCCCCGACCGCCGGCCCGGCCGGCCAGGGCTGCCACGCGCCATGGTCCGGCCGCACCCACAGTGTTCTGGAATCGGAGGCGGCGACGAAGCCGGGAGCGCCGGTCAGCACTCCGGCCGCCGGATCGCCGGCCTCGTCCCGTGTGGCGACCAGCAGCCAGGGCAGCAGCGGGTAGAATTCCCGGTGCTGCGAGATCAGCCGGTCGCGGATCGGCGCCGACGGCACGCGGAACCCGGCCCGCGCCTGCGCCGCCCGCTCGCCGGGATGGAAGGGATCGGGGATGCGGTCCTGCTCCATGGCCGTGCTCCTGTGTTTGGGGTGAAGGGCGTTCAGGCGGGTTGCGGAATGGCGCTTTGGGCCATTGGGGTCAGCGCCGGGATCGCCTCCACCCGCTCCAGCCAGCGGCGAACCGCCGGATAGGGATCGAGCGGGATGCGGCCTTCCGGGGCGCGGGCGACATAGGCGTAGCAGGCGATGTCGGCGATGGTCGGCCGCTCCGCCGCCAGCCAGTCACGGCTTGCCAGATGGCTGTCCATGAAGCGCAGGACGCGTCCGGCGACCGCCTGCGCGTCGGTCAGCGAAGCGGCCCCGCCCCACAGCGTCAGGATGCGCGCCAGCGCCGGCCCGAAGCGCAGGTCGCCCGCGGCGACCGACAGCCAGCGCTGCACCCGCGCCGCCTCCTCCGGCGCCTTCGGGTTCCACAGGCCGGAGGCGTCGTAGCGGTCGGCGAGATAGACAAGGATGGCGACGGAGTCCGGCAGGACGAGATCGCCGTCGACCAGTACAGGTATCTGCCCGAAGGGGTTGAGGGCGAGGAAGCTTTCCGACCGCCGCAGTTCCGCGCCGGCCTCGACGAAGCGGTAAGGCAGGCCGAGAATGTTCAGGAAGGCTTCCACCCGGTGGCTGTGCCCTGACAGCGGCGTGCCGTAGAGCGTGATGGCGGGTTCGGCGGTGGTGCTCATCGGACAGGTCCCTTCATCGACTGTTTCGCGGATGCCCACAGCCAACCACTTGCGCGCTTCGGCAGGAATGCGCTTTGATCGAAAGGTACTCTTTCAGCAACCGGAAGAATCGTGGACCGGCTGGACGAACTGGCGATCTTCGTCGCGATCCTGGAGGCCGGCAGCCTCGCCGGCGCGGCCAAGCGGCTGCGGCGCTCGGCCCCTGCCGTCACCCGCGCGCTGTCCGGTCTGGAGGAGCGGCTGGGGCTGCGGCTGATCGAACGGACCACCCGCAACCTTGCACCCACCGACGCCGGGCGGCGGCTGGCCGAGCAGGCGCGCCGGCTGCTGGCCGACTATGACGAGGCGCTGGCGGCCACCGGCACCGACCGGCCGCTGCGCGGGCGGCTGCGCATCACCGCTCCGGTGATGTTCGGGCGCAAGCATGTGACGCCGCTGGTGCTCGACTTCATGCGCGCCTTCCCCGACATCCGTGTCGAACTGGTGCTGTCCGACGGCAACCTCGACCTGATCGAGGAGGAGCTGGATGTCGCGATCCGCATCGGCCCCTTGCCCGACTCCGGCCTCGTCGCCCGGCGTGTGGGGCAGGTCGCGCGCTATCTGGTCGCCAGCCCCGGCTATCTGGCGCGGCGCGGCACGCCCTCGATGCCGGAGGATCTGGCCGGTCACGACATCATCCTGTCCATGGCCCGGCCCGGTCCGCCGGACTGGCGCTTTCTGGTCGATGGGCGGGAGCGGGTGGTGCGGGTCACGCCGCGGCTGGCGGTCAGCCATATCGAGCCGGCCCTGCTCGCCGCGCGCGACGGGCATGGCATCGCCCGGTCGCTGTCCTATCAGGCGGCGGACGACATCGCCGCCGGAACCCTCGTGCGCCTGATGCCGCATGCCGAGCCGGCTCCGCTGCCGGTCCATGTCGTGGTGCCGACGGCACGGCTGATGCCCGGCCGGGTGCGCGCCTTTCTCGACCATGCGATCCAGGGACTGGAGCGGCTGGCCGTTCTGCGCGCCTGATCATCGCATCGACAGGCCTCGGGAGGAATTGCTCGGGGAAGGCCGGGATCGCGCAATGATCTGCCGCGAACCCATGGCAGATCGGCATTTTCCGACCATGCATTTGCCGAACCCGGCGTCATACTGGCGCACTCCCGTGGCGGGAGGCGGCCGGAGAGACGGCCGCAGCGAAGAATGACAGAAGACGACCAACGACAGGGGATCAGAATGAAGGCTCTTTTGACGGCCGCCGCGATGATTGCCGCGACCATCACCATGGTTCCGGCGGCCTTTGCGGCCGACGGTGTGCTGCAGACGATCCGGCAGGCCGGGGTGATCCGGGTTGGCACCACCGGCGACTACAAGCCCTTCAGCTACAAGGGGGCCGACGGCGCGCTGGTGGGCGCCGACATCGAGATGGCGAAGGAGCTGGGAGCCGCGCTGGGCGTCCGGGTGGAGTTCGTGCAGACCAGCTGGAAAACGCTGATGGAGGACTTCAAGGCGGAGAGGTTCGACATCGCGCTGGGCGGCATCACCGTCAATCCCGATCGTGCCGCGGTGGGCGACTTCTCTGTTCCCAACGTCAGCGACGGCAAGCGCCCGATCGCCCGCTGCGCCGACAAGGAGAAATTCACGTCCGTCGAGAAGATCGACCAGCCGACCACCCGCGTCGTCGTCAATCCCGGCGGCACCAACGAGAAGTTTGCCCGCGCCACTTTCACCAAGGCGCCGATCGAGGTCTGGCCCGACAACAAGACCATCTTCGGACAGATCGCCGCCGGCAAGGCCGACGTCATGGTCACTGACGGCATCGAAGCCGACATGCAGGCGAAGCTGAACGCCGGCGTGCTCTGTGCCGTCCCGGTCGCGGCTCCCTTCACCCATTTCGAGAACGCCTACCTGCTGCGCAAGGACCCGGAGCTGAAGCAGGCCGTCGATGCCTGGATGACCAAGGCGCTGACCAGCGGGCTGTGGAAAGCCAAGCTCGACGCCGCCATGCAGTGAGCGGCAACCGGGAAAGGATCCGGCACAAGCGGCAGGTGGCGCCGTCCGCGGCTTACGGGTCGCGGGCGACGCGGAAGCCGTAGGCGGCATACCCGCTCTCCGCTCTATCCGCCCGCCGCACGGCGGAGCGCACATAGCGTGGGTGACTGTGCCACGACCCGCCGCGCATCAGCCGGCGCGGGCAAGTCTCACCGGCCTCGCCGGACCCTGCCGATCCGTCCGCCGCGCAATCCTCCACCCATTGCCAGACATTGCCCAGCATGTCGTAGAGGCCGAAGCCGTTGGGCCGATAGCTGCCGACGGGGGCGGTGAACAGGGCGCCGTCGCGGCAGTTCGCCACCTCCCAATCGGTGAAGCGGTCCTTGGCGCTCAGGTCGGCGCCGTTCGCGGCGTCGCATCCCGCCGCGGGGTCGTCGCCCCACCAGCGGGCGGTCCGGGTGCCGGCACGGGCCGCATACTCCCACTCCTCCCCCGTCGGCAGGCGATAGGCGTTGCCGGTCCGGCGGCTGAGCCACTCCGCATAGGCCTTGGCGTCGTACCAGCTGATACAGACGGCCGGGTCGCTGTTCGTCTGGTCGAAACCCGGCCGGCGCCAGGAGAAATGCCAGCGCGGCAGCAGTTCGGTTTCCCCGGCATAACCGCGGCAGATGGTCCGTGACCGGTATCCGCTGTCCTCGACGAAGCGGGCATACTCGCCGCGGGTGACCGGGTATTTGCCGAGCGCGAACGGCTGCCGGATCGACACCGTCCGTTGCGGCGGCTCATCCGGAAAGCGTTCCGCCTCCGTCTCCGGCGCACCCTGAAGGGAACTGCCGGCCGGCACCGTCACCAGCGCCGGGGCGTCGGGATGGTCCCAGATCTCGCGCGCCGGGCCGGCGGCCTGCCAGCCTTGGAAAGCGGCCAGCCGCTCGTCGCGCCAGCCGGTCAGGTCTTCCGGCTCCGCCCGGCGCCAGGCGGTCAGCCCGGCCAGCAGAAGGACCAGGACGGTCAAGGCGCCGAGCGGGCCGGGCAGGGCGGATTTCATGGTGGGGATATCTTTTGCAGGGGAGGTGCAGTGGGTCATCCCGTCATTTCCGCGGCGCAACCCGCCTCCGGCAACCGTGCGTCCGTGTCCTGCTCGGGGCACCTCCCGGCCGGTCCGCCAGCCAAGGGACCGCCCGCCCGTCCCATCGGGGTAGGTCCAAATCGGTAGGGCGTCGAAAGCGTGGCCGTCCTGTTGGTGCGGGCAGGCGTTCAACGGAGCACCGACACCACAAGGAGGACATTCATGGCTGCCTATCCCGCCGACCTCACGCGCGCGCTGTTCGTCACCGGCCTGCGCAACGCCCACGCGGTCGAACAGCAGGCGCTTGCACTGATGGACCGCCAGCTGGACCGTCTGGTGAACTACCCGGAGGTCGCCGACCATCTGCGCATGCACCGTGGCGAGACCGAGGCGCAGATCACCCGTCTCGACCAGATTCTGGACCAGCTGCAGGAAAACCATTCCGGCTTGAAGGACACGGCGCTGTCGATCATGGGCAATCTGGCGGCGCTGGGCCACAGCTTCGCCGAGGACGAAATCCTGAAGAACTCATTCGCCAACTACGCCTTCGAGAATTTCGAGGTGGCGAGCTACCGGTCGCTGCTGACCGTGGCGGATGCCGGCAACTTCGCCTTCGCCGTTCCGCTGCTGCAGACCTCGCTGCGCGAGGAGGAGGCGATGGCCTCCTGGGTGATCGAGAATGTGCCGACCCTGACGTTGAAGTACCTGTCGCTGAAGGCCGCAGACCAGACCGCCGGCCGCTGACGCCGGACACGATCCGCCCGCAATGAGGCGGCCGGGGAAGACAGGCTCTTCCCCGGCCGTTTTCCGTTGCGCCCCGTCCGTGGCGCCGGGCGGAAATCAGACGTCGTAGATGGGGCCTGGGGTCTTCTTGTTGGCGCCGCCGGCCTTTTCCTCCGATTTCTCGGTCAGGGTCTTGTCACGGTCCTGGTCGGTGCCGGCGGTGGATGGTTTGCCGGCCTTGGCCGTATCGTTTTCCGGCTTTTCCTGCTTGGATGCATCGTTCATCGTGGTCGCTCCCGGTTGTGGCGATGCCTTTCCAACAGCGCAGGGGCGCAGCGGTTGCCAACGATCCGTCATCGGACATCGCCGCGCCGCAATGCAGCCTTCCGGCCTTGTCCGGTTTTTGCCCGGTGACGAGCAGGCTTGCTTTGCCGTAAGAGACAGGACGGGTCTCAATACGGATGGATCCCTCCCCGTGCTCCGATCGTTTTCCCTTTGCCTGTTCATCGTCGCGGCCGGCGGTCTTGCGGGCTGCAGCTCCGACTATTCGCCCAACACCTACTCCTCCAGCGCGGTCCAGCAGGCCAACAAGGTGGAGCCGGCGGTCGTGGTCGGATTCCGTCAGGTGGCGATCAGCGCCAACGGCACGGTCGGCGCCGTCAGCGGCGGTGCGGCCGGCGGCATCCTGGGGGCGCAGGTCGGCTCCGGCGGCATGAACGCGGCGCTGGGCACCGTCGGCGGCACGGCGATCGGCGGCCTGCTGGGCACGGCGATGGAGCATATCGCCGGCGACACCACCGGCTGGGAATACATCGTCCGCAAGTCCAACGGCGAGTTGCTGTCGCTGACCCAGAAGGAGCCGCAGCCGCTGCCCATCGGCCAGAAGGTTCTGGTCATCACCGGCAGCCAGGCCCGCATCGTGCCCGACTATTCCACCCCCGCCGATCCCGAACCGGCCAAGACCGACGCCCCCAAGACGGACGCCGCGAAGCCGGAACTCCCGAAGCCGGAAACGCCGAAATCGGACATCAAGGCGGTGCCGCTCGCCCCGCTTGCAGCACCGGCCCCGCCGGACTCCGCCGCCGGCACCGCGCCGACCGGCGGCGGCGGTCCCATTCGCCTGACCGCCCCCACCGACAATACCCCTGCCGTCGACACCCCGGCGCCCGCGGCGTCCACCCCCTCCGCCGACCCGCTTCCGGCTCCCGTTCCGGCGGAAGCGAAGCCTGCCGGGTAGCTCCATACTTGTCCGAATGGACGGGATGGCGCACAGTCCGGTGATCCAACCGTAAGATCACCGGCCGAGGGTCCATGTCCGCCGTCGAATCCGCACACAACGTCACTCCGGCCCCCACTCCAGCCATGAGCAAGGAGGAGTTGGAGGAGTTGATCCGCGAGGGGGTTCCCCTGGTCGGCAACTTCGGCATCGTCGTCGACAGCCTCGGTGCCGGCACGATCCGCCTGCGCCTGCCCTACAAGGACGATTTCGTCCGGCCCGGCGGCACGGTCACGGGGCCCGCCATGTTCGGGCTGGCCGATGTGGCGCTCTATGGCGCGGTGCTGAGCCTGATCGGGCGGGTGGAACTGGCGGTGACCACCAGTATGACCATCAACTTCCTGCGCCGTCCGCCCCCCGTCGCCATCATCGCCGAGGCGCGTGTCCTGAAGCTGGGCAAGCGGCTGGCCTATGGCGAGATCCTGCTGTTCTCCGAAGGCGATCCGGAGCCGGTCGCCCATGTCACCGGCACCTACTCCATCCCCCCTCACGACCCGGTCGCTGTCGCGGTATCTCATTACCGTATCAATGAGGGCTCATAAAAATCCGTTTAATATCAATGGGTTTGTAGATCGGGTATCCAATTACCGCGACTGCAACATGTTGATACTAAAGAGAAATTTTTCTATTGACAGCGCGTGCTGCTGCCCGTAGAAAGCCGTCCGCTTCGGCGCCCCGGTATCGGCGGCCTGCCGATCCGTATTCGAAGAAACGAGTGTGGCGATGAAGACCTTCAATCTGAAGCCGACCGAAATCGAGAAGAAGTGGTACGTCGTCGACGCCGACGGCCTCGTTCTCGGCCGGCTCGCCAGCATCCTGGCGAACATCCTGCGTGGCAAGAACAAGCCGACCTACACCCCGCACATGGATTGCGGCGACCATGTCGTCGTGATCAACGCGGAAAAGGTGAAGCTGACCGGCAACAAGCGCGATGCCGACATCTTCTACTGGCACACCGGCTATCCGGGCGGGATCAAGGGCCGTTCCAAGGGCCAGATCCTGGACGGCAAGTATCCGGAGCGTGTGATCGAGAAGGCCGTGGAGCGTATGGTTCCGCGCGGTCCGCTCGGCCGTCAGCAGATGACCCATCTCAAGGTCTACAAGGGCGCCACGCATCCGCACGATGCGCAGCAGCCGGTCGCCCTCGACATCGGCGCCCTGAACCCGAAGAATAAGCGGAGCGCGTAAGCATGGCTCAGGTCACCACCACCCTCTCCAGCCTGAAGGATCTGACGGGCGCCGCCGCCACCGCGACCGTCACCGAAGAGTTGGCCGCTCCGAAGCTGGACGCCCAGGGCCGCGCCTACGCCACCGGCAAGCGCAAGGACGCCGTCGCCCGCGTGTGGATCAAGCCGGGCACCGGCAAGGTCACCGTGAACGGCCGCGACCAGTCGGTCTATTTCGCCCGTCCGGTGCTGCGCATGATGATCGCCCAGCCGTTCGGCGTGACCGAGCGTCTGGACCAGTTCGACGTCGTCGCCACCGTCGCCGGCGGCGGTCTGTCGGGCCAGGCCGGTGCCGTCCGTCACGGCATCTCCAAGGCGCTGACCTACTTCGAGCCGGCCCTGCGCCCGCCGCTGAAGGCCGCCGGCTTCCTGACCCGCGACGCCCGTACGGTCGAGCGTAAGAAGTACGGCCGCGCCAAGGCCCGCCGCAGCTTCCAGTTCTCGAAGCGCTAATCCCTACACGGGCCCGCGTCTTTACGGTACAAGCGAGGGGCGTCCCGAAAGGGGCGCCCCTTTCTTTTTGCTCTGTCATCACGCTTTCGCTTATCCCGGATACAGGTTTCACCCGTCTTCAGATCGTCTTCAGCGAAGGACATTGCCTCCATGGCCTCGACCAGCATTCTCGGCAGCACGTCCGGCGGTTCGAAAATCCGCGTCGGCATCCTGGGCGCTTCCGGTTACACCGGCGCCGAACTGGTGCGCATGCTGCTGCGCCACCCGAACGTCGAGATCTCGGCCCTGACCGCCGAACGACAGGCCGGCAAGCCGATGGCGGAGGTGTTCCCGCATCTGGGCGGCTATGGCCTGCCCGATCTGGTGAAGATCGAGCAGCTGAAGTGGGACGGCCTGGACTTCATCTTCTGCGCCCTGCCGCACGGCACCACGCAGGAGGTCATCGCCGGCCTGCCCAGCGGGCTGAAGGTGGTCGATCTGTCCGCCGATTTCCGTCTGAGCGACCCGGCCGAATACGCCATCTGGTACGGGCATGAGCATCGCGCCGTCGATCTCCAGAAGGAAGTCGCCTACGGCCTGACCGAGTTCAACCGCCAGGGCGTGCGCAAGGCGCGGGTGGTGGCCAATCCGGGCTGCTACCCGACCTGCTCGCTGCTGCCGCTGCTGCCGCTCCTGATGGAAAACCAGATCGAGCCGGGCGGCATCATCATCGACGCCAAGTCCGGCGTGTCGGGCGCCGGCCGCGACGCCAAGCAGGCCAACCTGTTCACCGAGGTGTCGGAGGGCTTCAACGCCTATGGCGTCGGCCACCATCGCCACATGCCAGAGATCGAGCAGGAGCTGCGGCTGGCCGCCGGCCGTCCGGTCACCGTCTCCTTCACCCCGCATCTGGTGCCGATGAACCGCGGCATGATGGCGACCATCTATGTCCGCATGGCCGACGGCGTCACCGCCGACGACCTGCGCGCGACGCTCGCCGCCCGCTATGCCGACGAGCCCTTCGTCGGGGTCACGCCTGCCGGCGTCGTGCCGGCGACGCGCCATGTCCGCGCGTCCAACCACAACCTGATCGGCGTGGTTGCCGACCGCACCCCGCGCGGGGCCATCATCGTGTCGGTCATCGACAATCTGGTGAAGGGCGCCTCGGGCCAGGCCATCCAGAACATGAACGTCATGATGGGGCTGGGCGAGACCACCGGCATCGATCAGGCGCCGCTTTTCCCGTAACAGGTCCGTATGGGGGGCTGTGACAGCGTTGTGGCCCCCTGTCCGCACTGTTGCACGGAGGCACCAATCGGGATTTGCTTTGCCCTGTCAATGCGAAATCAGGTGGTGCCTTAAGCCTTACGGTGTTTCAATCCCGCCCGTCATGCACGACTTCGGTACGACCTGATGACCGGCCTTGTCCGCGCCTTCAACGGCATCCTGCCCACCATCGACCCGACCGCGTTCATCGCGGAAACGGCGGCGGTGATCGGCGATGTCGTGATCGGGGCGAACAGCAGCATCTGGTACGGCTGCACCGTGCGTGGAGACGTCAACGAGATCCGAATCGGCGCTCGCACCAACCTCCAGGACGGCACCGTGATCCACGTGGCCGCCGAAGGGCAGGGCACCTACATCGGGGACGACATCACCGTCGGCCATATGGCGTTGCTGCACGCCTGCACGCTGGAAGACGGCTGCTTCATCGGCATGAAGGCCTGCATCCTGGATGGGGCCTATGTCGAGTCGCGGGCGATGGTCGCGGCAGGTGCTCTGGTGACACCTGGAAAGCGGGTGACGTCCGGATTCTTGTGGGCCGGCTGCCCTGCTAGACCGGTTCGCGAGCTGACGGAAAAGGATCTCGCGGTTTTTCCGGTCCTCAGCCACCGTTATACGGATTTGGCGGAAACCTACCGGAAAAGCTGCTATGGAAGTGGAGCATAGGTCCAAGAACAGGTCCGGTTCGGCCAATCGGCTGAGGTGTCGGAACACAGCCGTGCACCACATGTTGGGATGGTCGTCGCCGCGCTTGCGCTTGGGCGGATGCTTCGATTGATAGGTTCATCCCCCGCAGGCACTCTGATGGGGAAGGGTTCTGGAAGGGAGTGAAGACAATGAAGACTATTGTTCGCGCGGGTCTGGCTGCCATTCCGGCCGCCATCGTCGCTTTCGGCCTGTCGGCTGCCGCCAATGCCCAGGACGCCAGCAAGGTCGGCACCGGCGCCCAGTGGTGCAACCCGGTCGTCGGCTGGAGCGGTCAGGTCAAGGAAGGCGTCGCCGCCCGCACCTCCAGCGGCGGCTATGTCATCCATCAGGGCAGCTATCCGTGCCCGCCGGCCGCCGCCGCTCCGGCTCCGGCCGCCGTCGCCGCGGTTCAGAGCGAATATCTGGTGTTCTTCGACTGGGATAAGTCGACCATCACCCCGGCCGCCGATCGCGTGATCGGTGACGCGGTGTCGGCCATCCTGAAGAACGGTGGCGCCAAGATCCACGTCGTCGGCCACACCGACACGTCGGGCTCGCCGGCTTACAACCAGAAGCTGTCGCTGCGTCGTGCCGACGCGGTCAAGAAGGCTCTGGTCGCCAAGGGCATCCAGAATGCCAACATCACGACCGAAGGCAAGGGCGAGAGCCAGCTGCTGGTCCAGACCGGCCCGAACGTGCGTGAGCCGTCCAACCGTCGTGCGCAGATCCTGCCGCGCCTGATGAACGCTCCGTCGTCCTAAGGACGGTAGGCAGGGGGCCGCTCCGGGGGTTTCGGATCGGCCTTCCCGCCAGCGGAAGAAACCGCAGGAAAAAGGCCGCGCCGGGTTAGCCCGTCGCGGCCTTTTTCCGTTTCTGCCTGCTCTCGGCCGAAGATCCCTCAGGCAAAAACCCCTCAGCCCGCCAGTTGGGCCGGGTCCTGTTCCGGATCGCCGGCAGTCAGCCGCAGCGGCACCACGCCCGCCCACACCGGGTGGCCCATATCCTCCGCATCGTCGGACGGTGGGCCGGAGCGCCGCTTGGCCGATGCCTCGGCGATCGGGAAGGCCAACACGGAAGTGGCCTTCAGCTCCTGCACATTGGGCGCCCGCACCTTGGCGCTGCGGCCGGGTTCGATCTTTTCCATCAGGGCATCCAGGGCGGCACGCTTCTCCGCCTCCTCCGCCACCAGCCGCGGCCGGCCGAACAGCATGACCGAGCGGTAATTGACGGAGTGATGGAAGGCCGACCGCGCCAGCACCCAGCCATCGATCAGCGACAGGGTGATGCAGGCTTCGCCCCCCTCCTGCAGCCGGCGGATCATCCGGCTGGAGGAAGCGCCATGGATCATCAGCTCGTCGCCCACGCGCCAGGGAACCGTCGGAATCACCATGGGGGAGGGGGTGCCCAGGCCCTTGATGGAGTCGTCGACGAAGCCGACGTGGCAGATCGGCGCCTCGTCGATGATGGCGTGGATCAGGGCGACGTCATGGCTGCCGCGGTCGCCCAGCCGAACCGGCCGGGTACGCGGCGTCTGGGCCAGCGTAGTGGGAGAAGCGGTGGCGGATGTATCGGGGAGAAGGCTGGTCATGGACGTGCTCGGAGCCGGAACTGTTGCGATGCCCCAGAATGACCGGCAGAATGGTTCTCTCGAAAGGTCCGGAATGTCAATTCCATAGGGGCCAATTTGCTTCTCCCTTCGGAGGATCGCCATGGCCCGCGCGGCAGTTCCGGTTCTCTCCAGCCTTGGGCCGGTGGCGCTCGACCGCGCCGGTGCGGAGCCGCTGCACCGCCAACTCTACCGTGCGCTGCGGCAGGCGGTGCTGGACGGACGGCTGCGCCCGGGGGAAAGGCTGCCGCCCAGCCGGGCGCTCGCCGCCGACTGGGGGCTGTCGCGAAACACCGTGGTGACCGCCTATGACACGCTGCTGGCGGAGGGTTACGTCACCGGGCGGGTGGGGGCCGGCACCTTCGTCGCCGCCTCCCTTCCCGATGCGGTGCCCGGCAGCATTCCCGCCCGCGACGAAGTCCGCCGGGGTGTCGGCCTGTCCGTCCGCGGCCGTGTGTTGGCCGAGGCGCCGGCCATCGCCCGCGACCGGGTGGGGCGGCCCTTCGCGCTCGGCACGCCGGACCTCGGCGTCTTTCCCTTCGCCCTGTGGGCGCAGCTTCTCGGCCGCAGCTGGCGCCAGGGCGGGCGGCCGCTGGCGACCGAGCCGGATCCGCTCGGCCACGCTCCGCTGCGGGCGGAGATCGCCGCCTATCTGCGGGCCGTCCGTGCCGTCCGTTGCGAACCGGAGCAGGTCGTCATCGTTTCCGGCGCGCAGCAGGGGCTGGCGCTTTTGGCGCAACTGCTTCTCGACCCCGGCGACGAGGCCTGGGTGGAGGAGCCGGGCTGGCCCGGCAACCGCGCCGCCCTGTTGGGGGCCGGGGCGCGGCTGGTCCCGGTGCCGGTGGACGGGGAGGGGATCGACGTCGCCGCCGGCATGGCCCAAGGCGCCGGCGCCCGGCTGGCGCTGGTCACCCCCTCCCACCAGTTCCCGCTGGGCGTGACCATGAGCCTCGCGCGCCGCCTGCGCCTGCTGGACTGGGCGGCGGCGCGCGACGCCTGGATCGTCGAGGACGATTACGACAGCGAGTTCCGCTATGCCGGCCCGCCGCTGGCCGCCCTCCAGGGGTTGGACGGTGCCGGGCGCGTCATTTATGTCGGCAGCTTCAGCAAGGTGATGTTCCCGGCGCTGCGGCTCGGCTATGTCGTGGTGCCGCCCGATCTGGTCGAGCCGGTGCGCGCCGCGCGGCGCCATTTCGACGGCGGGACCAGCGTGGTGCCGCAGGCGGCCCTGCACCGTTTCCTGGCCGACGGCCATTTCGCCTCGCACCTGCGGGCCATGCGCTCGCTCTATGCCGCCAAGCGCACCGCCATCCTGGAGTCGATCGCCGACGCCTTCGCCGGCTTCGCCACGGCCGAAGCCGGCGAGGCCGGCATGCATGTCCTGCTCCGCCTGCCGCCCGACTGCCCCGACCATATGCTGGCCGAGCGTGCGGCCCGCATCGGCCTGACCACGCCAGCCCTGTCCAGCTACCACCGTGACGCCGATGGGACCACCGGCAACGGCCTGCTGCTCGGCTTCGCCGCCCATGACCCGGCGATGCTCGACCGTGCGGTGCGTGATCTGGCGCGGCTGGTGGCCGAGCTGCCGAAGGGTTAAACCGCTTCCGTCACCCGCTCCGCCGCCGGCACGTCCCAGGCCGGGTAGCGCAGGCTCAGCTGGTGGGTGCGGTCCTGCATGTCCAGAACCGGGCGCAGCACCGACGGGTCGGCGCGCATGGCGTCCTCGCCGGCCATATGGACGATGCCCAGGCGGCGGTTGGGCAGGTAATACTCCACCAGCTCCCGCCGCTCCGGATCGAAGCGCCAGGGGCCGATGTAATTGCACCATTCCGGCAGAAGCTCGACCGGCAGTCCGTCCAGATAAATGGCGCCCGCCATCGCCAGCTGGTCGGAGGTGAACAGGCGGCCCTTGCGCAGCACCCGCTTCTGCCAGCGCTGGAAGGCTTCCCAATGGGGGGCGTCGGCCCTCAGCGCATAGGCGCCGGCATTCAGGGTCGGGCGGGTTGCCAGCGCCCGGCATTCCGCCGTGGTCAGTCCGGCGCGGCTGGAGTTCTTGAACAGGATGGACCGCACCCGGGCGAAGCGGCCGAACAGCCAGTCCAGCCGCAGCTCCGTCTCCGAAAAGCGGCCGAATTGGGCGACGATGGCGAAGCGGTTCAACGCCGCCCCCCGCCGCAGCATCTCCACCGCTTCCCAATCCTGCACCCAGGCGTCGGCGTCGATCCAGATCAGCGTGTCGTAGCCGGGGAAATAGGTCGGCAGATGCAGCTTGGCGAGGTTGGCCTTCAGGTGGATGCGGTTGCGCAGCTTGTGCGCCGGGATGCTGACCGGCCAGGGCGGCGTCACCACCGCGGCGCCCTGCGCCTTCAGCTCCGCGATCTGTTCCTCGGTCAGCCCGGCATCGATCACGCCGATGGGGCACTCCGCCGCCGGCCTCAAAGCCCGCAGCGAGGCGATCAGCTCGCGGATCAGCGGGTGATAGCGGGAATCGCCGCCGGTCACGACGATGAAGGAACTCAGCATGATCTAACCGCTACGCCTTATGCGCAAAGTTTTATGTGACCCTACCCTGCCCGGATAACTCTTTGGCGTCAATCCACGTCCAATCCGGCTTGCCGTGCATTCGAACCGTGGCCCCGAAACTCTTCCCGGCCGTTGCGGCCCCTGACTTTCGCCGTCGAGCCTATCCGGAAGTCAGGGGTTGCGGGATGGCTTGCCGGGTGAAACCTTCGAGCGGGTGGCTTGTTTCCGTCCCGTGTTCCCGCGACACGTGTTCCGTCAATCGCCTCTGGAAAGTGCTGGACTCATGATCGATCGGCAGGACCGGCTCTGGTACAAGGACGCCGTCATCTACCAACTGCACATCAAGGCGTTCTTCGACGCCGACAATGACGGCATCGGCGATTTCGCCGGCCTGACCCAGAAGCTGGACTACATCCAGGAGCTGGGGGTGACGGCGGTGTGGCTTCTGCCCTTCTATCCGTCCCCGTTGCGCGATGACGGCTATGACATCGCCGACTACACCTCGGTCAACCCGACCTACGGGAACCTGGACGACTTCCGGCATTTCATGGAGGAATGCCACAACCGCGGCCTCAGGGTGATCACCGAGCTGGTCATCAACCACACCTCCGACCAGCATCCCTGGTTCCAGCGCGCGCGGGAGGCGCCTCCCGGCTCCAACCACCGCGACTATTATGTCTGGTCCGACAGCGACCAGAAATACCAGGGCACGCGCATCATCTTCTGCGACACGGAAAAGTCCAACTGGACCTGGGATCCGGTCGCCAACGCCTATTACTGGCATCGCTTCTATTCGCACCAGCCCGACCTGAACTTCGACAATCCCGAGGTTCTGGAGGAGGTGCTGAAGGTGATGCGCTTCTGGCTGGACATCGGGGTGGATGGGTTGCGGCTCGACGCCATCCCCTACCTGAAGGAGCGCGAGGGCACCAACAACGAGAATCTGCCGGAGACGCACGACGTCCTGAAGGCGATCCGCGCCGCGCTGGATGCCGAATACCCCGACCGCATGCTGCTGGCCGAGGCCAACCAGTGGCCGGAGGACGTGCTGCCCTATTTCGGCGATCCTGCGAAGGGCGGCGACGAATGCCACATGTCCTTCCACTTCCCGCTGATGCCGCGCATCTACATGGCGGTGGCGATGGAGGACCGGCATCCCATCGCCGACATCATGCGCCAGACCCCGGACATCCCGGCCGACTGCCAATGGGCCATCTTCCTGCGCAACCATGACGAACTGACGCTGGAGATGGTCACCGACAGCGAGCGCGACTATCTCTGGAACTTCTACGCCGCCGACCGGCGCATGCGGATCAATCTCGGCATCCGCCGCCGTCTCGCTCCCCTGCTGGAGAACGACCGCCGCAAGATCGAGCTGCTGAACAGCCTCCTGATGTCGATGCCCGGCACGCCGGTGCTGTATTACGGCGACGAGATCGGCATGGGCGACAACATCTATCTCGGCGACCGCGACGGCGTGCGCACGCCGATGCAATGGTCCATCGACCGCAACGGCGGCTTCTCGCGCGCCGACCCGGCCCGGCTCTATCTGCCGGCGGTGCTCGACCCGATCTATGGCTTCATGGCCGTCAATGTGGAGGCGCAGGCCCGCAACCCCTCCTCGCTGCTGAACTGGATGAAGCGGCTGGTGGCGGTGCGCAAGCAGCGCCAGAGCTTCGGCCGCGGCAGCTTCTCGCTGCTCTATCCCGGCAACCGCAAGGTCCTGGCCTATGTCCGCTGCCTGGAGACGGAAAACGGGTTGGAGATCGCGCTGTGCGTCGCCAACCTGTCGCGCTCGGCCCAGGCGGTTGAGCTGGACCTGAAGAATTGGAAAGGCCGCATCCCGGTCGAGCTTCTGGGCCGCACCGTCTTCCCGCCGATTGGCGACCTTCCCTATCTGCTGACCCTGCCGGCCTACGGCTTCTACTGGTTCGCCCTGACCGCGGAGGCGGAGCTGCCGACCTGGCACGAAACCCCGCCGGAGCCGGTGCCGGACCTGCTGACCGTGGTCGTCCGCGACGGCTGGCACAGCCTGACCAGCGGCAAGGCGGCGGACGAGCTGGGCCGCGATATCCTGCAGGCCTTCCTGCCGCAGCAGCGCTGGTTCTCCGCCAAGGACCGCCGCATCACCCGCTCGCATGTCACCATGGCCGCCCAGCTGCCGGGACCGGGCGACGGTTTCATGCTGGTCAGGACGCAGGTCGGCCTCAGTGGGGTTGGGGGGGACGGCGATGCCGCCGACCAGAGCTATTTCCTGCCGATGGCGATGAGCTGGGAGAGCGGGGCGGGCGGCACCGGCTGGCCGCTGCTTCCCTACACGCTGGCGAAGGTGCGGCGGGGTCCCAGGACCGGCGCCATCTATGACGCGGTGCAGGCCGACGGCTTCGCGCTCGCCCTGATCGAGGCTCTCAGGCGTGGCGAAACGCTGCAGGCGATGTCGGGGCAGTGGATGGCCGGCAGCGGCAGCATCCGCTTCACCGCCACCGACGCGCTGGCCGCCATCGACCTGTCGGAGGAAGCCGAGGTGCGGCGGCTGGGCGTGGAGCAGAGCAACACCTCCGTCCTGGTCGACAGCCAGATCGTGCTGAAGGTGCTGCGCCGGCTGGTGGAGGGCGAGCATCCGGAGGTCGAGATGGGCCGCTTCCTGACGGAGGTCGGCTTCGCCAACACCCCGGCCCTGCTGGGCACCGTGGAGCAGGTGGCGGCCGACGGCACGCCCACCGCGCTGGCGGTGGCGCAGGCCTTCGTCCGCAACCAGGGCGACGGCTGGGCCAGTACGGTGGAGGAGCTGGAACGCCAGCTGGAGGACATCCGCCTCGGCGTCGCCGGCACCACCGAGGACGCCGCCGAATCGGGCGAGCCTTTCGGCATGCATCTGGTGATGATGACCACGCTGGGGCAGCGCACCGCCGAACTGCACCGGGCGCTGGCCCAGGCCACCGGCAAGCCGGCCTTCGATCCGGAGCCGATCACGCCCGACGATCTGGCCCGCTGGGCCGATGCCGCCCGCGCCCAGGCGGAGGCGGCCTTCGCCGCCCTGCCCGGAACGCTGGACCGTCTGCCGGCCAATGTGAGCGGCGATGCCGAACAGCTTCTGGCCCGCCGGGCCGAAGCGATGGGGCGGCTCGACGCGCTGGCGGGGATGCGGATCGACGGCGTCAAGACCCGCATCCACGGCGACTATCACCTGGGTCAGGTCGTTCGGGCGCAGAACGACTGGTACATCCTGGACTTCGAGGGCGAGCCGGCGAAGACGCTGGAGGAACGCCGCGCCAAGTCCAGCCCGCTGCGCGACGTGGCCGGCATGCTGCGCTCCTTCAACTATGCCGCCTGGGCGGCGTTGTTCCGGCTGGACAGCGCGGGCGAGGGCGCCAACAGCGGTGACAGCCCGGCGCTGGCCGCCGCCCTCGACTGGGAACGCCGCAGCATCGACTCCTTCCTCGACGGCTACCGCACGGCCATCGAGGGCTGCCCGGTCTGGCCGGCGGGGAATGGGACCGGCGACGAGGCTGCGCGCGGCCTGCTGACCCTGTTCCTGCTGGAAAAGGCCTTCTACGAGATCGGCTACGAGGCGGCGAACCGGCCCAGCTGGATCGGCATCCCGGTCAAGGGCGTGCTGGGCCTGCTCGACGATGCCGATGAGGCGGGCGCGAAGGGGTGAGAGGACAAATCCGCGGCGGGCATGGTGTGACGAAACCGCCGCGGGTATGTTCACGTCCGGAGAAGGCGTCCCGGCGTCGGGACAGTTTTGGTCCATGAAGACGATCGGGGCCTCCACGAAGAAGGGCACTTGGCCAATGGCGAGCGACATGACGACGGACACCCGCAAGGACCAGGCGCAGACCGGCGTCCCCGAAAGCCGTTCCAACGAACAGGAGGCCGCGAATCGGCGGCCCGCCGATCACCGGGCCGAGGCCCTGCGTGCGGCGGCGGACGCCATCGCGCGGGCCGACCATGGCGATCCCTTCGCCGTGCTGGGCATGCAGCAGGAGGCGCCCGGCCGGCCGGTGGAGGTCCGCGCCTTCGTGCCCGGCGCAGAAAAGCTGTGGGTGATCGACAGCGCCACCGGCGAACCGGCGGGCGAGGCCGAGCGCATTCACCAGGACGGCTTCTACCTCGCGGTGATGCCCGACCGGACGGAGCGCTTCCGCTACCGCCTGCGCGCCCGATACCCGCTGGCGACCCAGGAGTTCGAGGACGCCTACCGCTTCGGCAACATGCTGGGCGAGCTGGACGTCCATCTGCTGGCCGAGGGCACCCACCTGCGCAATTACGAGAAGCTGGGCGCCCACCCGCGCGAGGTCGACGGCGTCGCCGGCGTGTCCTTCGCCGTCTGGGCGCCGAGCGCCCGCAGCGTCAGCGTGGTCGGCGACTTCAACAACTGGGACGGCCGCCGCCTGCCGATGCGCCGGCGCGTCGAGGTCGGCGTCTGGGAGATCTTCGTTCCCGGCGCCCATGCCGGCCAGCGCTACAAGTTCGAGATCCGCGGGCCCAACGGCAACCTGCTGCCGGCCAAGGCCGACCCCTACGCCTTCCAGGCGGAGATGCGCCCGGCCACCGCCTCGGTCATCCACGGCCTGCCGTCCTACGAATGGCGGGACCTGGAGTGGCAGAGCCGCAAGGTCGCCACCTCCGACCGCACCGCGCCGATCTCCATCTACGAGGTGCATCTGGGCTCCTGGGCACGGGTGCCGGAGGAGGACAACCGCTTCCTGACCTATCAGGAACTGGCGGAGCGGCTGATCCCCTACGCCAAGGACATGGGCTTCACCCATATCGAGCTGCTGCCGATCACCGAGCATCCGTTCGATGGGTCCTGGGGCTACCAGCCCATCGGCCTCTATGCCCCGACAGCCCGCCACGGCTCGCCGGAGGACTTCAAGGACTTCGTCAACGCCTGCCACCGCGCCGGGCTGGGCGTGCTGCTGGACTGGGTGCCCGGCCATTTCCCGACCGATCCGCACGGGCTGGGCGATTTCGACGGCACGCATCTCTACGAGCATGCCGATCCGCGCCAGGGCTTCCACCAGGATTGGAACACCCTGATCTACAATTTCGGCCGGACGGAGGTGCAGAACTTCCTGCTGGGCAACGCGCTGTTCTGGCTCGACCATTACAAGCTGGACGGGCTTCGCGTCGATGCCGTCGCCTCCATGCTCTATCTCGACTACAGCCGCAAGGAAGGGGAGTGGGTCCCCAACAAGTTCGGCGGTCGCGAGAACCTCGAATCCATCGCCTTCCTCAAGCGCATGAACGAGCTGGTCTATGGCCAGCAGCCGGGCGCGATGACGGTGGCGGAGGAATCCACGTCATGGCCGATGGTGTCGAAGCCGACCTATCTCGGCGGTCTCGGCTTCGGCTACAAATGGAACATGGGGTGGATGCACGACACGCTGCATTACATGCAGAACGACCCGATCCACCGCCGCTACCATCACCACCAGATGACCTTCGGGCTGATCTATCAGTTCTCCGAGAACTTCGTCCTGCCGCTCAGCCATGACGAGGTGGTCCACGGCAAGGGCTCGCTGATCAACAAGATGCCGGGCGACGACTGGCAGAAATTCGCCAACCTGCGCGCCTATTACGGCTTCATGTTCGCCCACCCCGGCAAGAAGCTGCTGTTCATGGGCGGCGAGTTTGCCCAGTGGAGCGAGTGGAGCGAGGCGCGGAGCCTGGACTGGCATTTGCTGGACCAGCCCATGCACCGGGGCATGCGCGACCTCGTGCGCGACCTGAACGGCGTCTATCGCGAGCTGGAGCCGCTGCACAAGACCGACTGCGACCCGTCCGGCTTCGAGTGGATCGAGTCGAACGACAACGAGAACTCGGTCTTCACCTTCCTGCGCAAGGCCGACGAGTCCGGGCACATCGTCATCGCCGTCTGCAACTTCACGCCGATTCCCCGGTACGGCTACCGCGTCGGCGTTCCGCTGCCCGGCCGCTATGTGGAGCGGATCAACACCGACGACGCGAAGTATGGCGGCAGCGGCGTCGGCAACCCCGGCGGCGGCATCTATGCCGAGGAAACCCCCTGGCATGGCCGCACCCACTCGCTCGACCTGACCATCCCGCCGCTGTCGACGCTGATTCTGGAGAGGAAGGCGGAGTAGCAGGGCGGAATGTGCGGCAAGTCCGGCCGGTTTGCCGTGCCGGACTTACCGCCGCCGCCCGTCCGTGATAGGAAGTGTCCCAGATGGGACGAGTCCGATCCCGGATGAAGGAGGCTTCCGCATGTCCAGCCAGACGACCGAACGCAGGATGCGCCGCCCTTCCGTCGGGACGATGGATGGAACAGTGGAACAGATGCCGGAAAACTGTTCCATCCTGTTCCAAACGCCCATCGCGACTCCATCGACCCAACCCGACGGATCACGGCGGCGCCCATGAACGACTATTGCATCGCAAGCGGCTACCGCCACCGGCTCGACCCCGCCTACACCGAGGATACCGCCGGCAGCCGGGTGGTCTGGCAACCCGATGTCTATGCCGCGGCCGCGGTGCTGGCCGACCGGTACGGCGCCCGCACCGTCATCGATATCGGCTGCGGCGGCGCGAAGAAGCTGGGGCTGCTCGCCGGACGGTATTCGGTGATTGGCATCGATTACGGCGGCAACATCGAGTATTGCCGCGCCACCTATCCATTCGGCCGCTGGTTGACCGTAGACCTGGATGGGGAGGAAGTGCCGGCGCTGGCCGAGGCCCTGCGGTCGCTGGGTCCGGAAACCCTGGCCGACGCCGTCGTCGTCTGTTCCGACGTGATCGAGCATCTGGTCCGGCCCGATGGGCTGCTGAAGGTTCTGGCCGGCATCGCGCCCGCGGTGCGGGCCTGTCTGGTTTCGACCCCGGAGCGCGAGCGCACCCATCATCCCGGCCATGCCGGGCCGCCGCCCAACCCCTGCCATGTGCGGGAATGGACCCTGGCGGAGTTCCGCGCCCTGCTGGACCGCTTCGGCCTGCCGGTGATGCATGCCGGACTGACCGCTTCGCACAACCGCGGCCGGCCGAAGAGCACCATTCTGGCGGTGATCGACCGCAATGCCCGCCCGGCCGCGATGGCCCGGCAGGAACGTCCGGTGACTGCGGTGCTGGTGACCCGCGACGATGCCGAGCATGTCGAGGGGCTGGTCGGCCGGCTGCACGCCGACGGAATCCGCATCCACGCCATCGATCTTGGGTCGACCGACGGCACCCATGAGTTGCTGGTCGGCCAGTCGGCAAAGCTGGCGGCGTTGGAACACATCGCGACCCCACGGGTCGCCGATGACGGCAAGCTCGACAGTTTCTGGCATCATGTGGAGGATGTGGCGGCGTCCTGCCCAGGTCATTGGATGCTGCTGCTGGAAGGAAGCCAGCGGCCGGTTCCGACCGGCCTCGGGCCATCCCTGCGGTCGGCGTTGGCCGGGGTGGAGGCCAGCGGCTTCAACGCGGTGAGCTTCACCGGGCTGGATTTCCATCCCGTAGACGGCGGCTATAGCCGGGCGCTCGATGCCGAGGCGTATTTCGGCATCTGTTCCTTTGCCCGCTCGACGGCCTCCCGCCACCTGACGCGCGCCTGGATCCAGCCGGATTCCCATCCGGTCGGACTGGCCGATACCGTCGGCTGTGCGCCGCTGTTCATCGGCCGGCGCGATTTCCCGTACCGGTTCCTGATGAAATCCTATCCGAAGCGACGGCTGCTGCCGCAGGATCCCTGGCTGCCCGCTCGCATCGCGCACAATGCCGCCTGGGGCTTTCCGCCGGGCGGGCTGGAACTGATGGATTTCCACCAGCCCGATTTCATGGACCGCCACCTGACCGAATGCGTCTTCGGTGTCGGAGTGCTCCGTCATGATTTCGGTCTTTAGCCAGGACCGGCCGATCCCTTCCGCGGGTGCCATGTACAGCGGAATTTTCGTGACCCGGCGGTGCCGGATCGCGTATCCGCTTGAGCCGGCTGTGGTTTTCCCGCCATCCTCTCCCGTCTTCCCACACCGGTAGTCCGCATGCCCCCCACCTCCGCCCGCACCCCGGTCTGGCCCGGCAAGCCCTATCCGCTCGGCG
The DNA here is from genome assembly GCF_000283655.1 of Azospirillum lipoferum 4B. Classification (NCBI taxonomy): domain Bacteria; kingdom Pseudomonadati; phylum Pseudomonadota; class Alphaproteobacteria; order Rhodospirillales; family Azospirillaceae; genus Azospirillum; species Azospirillum lipoferum. The sequence continues at coordinate 112,721 of NC_016585.1, forward strand.
CCACCTGGGATGGGTTCGGCGTCAATTTCGCGCTGTTCTCCGCCAATGCCGAGCGGGTGGAGCTCTGCCTGTTCGACAAGACCGGCCAGCGCGAGGTCGAGCGGGTCACGCTGCCCGAACACACCGACGAGGTCTGGCACGGCTATTTGCCCGATGCCCGCCCCGGCCTGCTCTACGGCTACCGCGTCCACGGGCCGTACGAGCCGGAGGAGGGGCACCGCTTCAACCCGAACAAGCTGCTGATCGATCCCTACGCCAGGGCGCTGTTCGGCGGCTTCAAATGGTCGGATGCCCATTACGGCTACCGGGTCGGCTCGACGAAGGAGGACTTATCCTTCGACCGGCGCGACAATGCCCGCGGCATGCCGAAATGCCGGGTGGTGGATGGCGCCTTCACCTGGGGCCATGACCGCCACCGCCGGGTGCCCTGGACCGACACGGTGCTGTACGAGACCCATGTCCGCGGCTTCACCATGCGCCATCCGGAGGTGCCGGCCCATCTGCGCGGAACCTTCGCCGGCATGTCGACCCAGAGCGTGATCGAGTATCTGCGGGCGCTCGGCATCACCTCGGTGGAATTCCTGCCGGTCCAGGCCATCGCCGACGAGCAGCACCTCGTCACCCGCGGCATGACCAACTACTGGGGCTACAACACCATCGGCTTCTTCGCTCCGGAGCCGCGCTACATGACCACCGGCGTCCTGTCGGAGTTCAAGACGATGGTCGCCCGCCTGCACGAGGCGGGGATCGAGGTCATCCTCGACGTCGTCTACAACCACACGGCCGAAGGCAACCATCTGGGGCCGACCCTGTCCTTCAAGGGCATCGACAATCTCAGCTATTATCGGCTGATGCCGGACAACCCGCGCCACTACATCAACGACACCGGCACCGGCAACACCCTGAACCTCAGCCATCCGCGCGTGGTCCAGATGGTGATGGACAGCCTCCGCTACTGGGTGACGGAGATGCATGTCGACGGCTTCCGCTTCGATCTCGCCACCGTGCTGGCGCGGGAGCCCTACGGCTACGACCCCGGTTCCGGCTTCCTCGACGCCGTGCGGCAGGACCCGGTGCTGGCCGACGTCAAGCTGATCGCCGAGCCGTGGGACGTCGGTCCCGGCGGCTATCAGGTCGGCAATTTCCCGCCGGGCTGGGCGGAGTGGAACGACCGCTACCGCGACACCGTGCGGCGCTACTGGCGCGGCGACGACGGCATGCTGCCGGAACTGGCCGGCCGCATCGCCGGCTCCGCCGACCTGTTCGAAAAGCGCGGGCGCCGGCCCTGGGCCAGCGTGAACTTCATCACCGCCCATGACGGCTTCACCCTGCACGACCTCGTCGCCTTCAACGACAAGCACAATTGGGCGAACGGCGAGGAGAACCGCGACGGCCATTCCGCCAACTGTTCCTGGAACCATGGGGTGGAGGGCGAGACGGCCGACCCCGGCATCAACGAGCTGCGGGCGCGGCAGAAGCGCAACCTGCTGGCCACGCTGATGCTGTCGCAGGGCACGCCGATGATGCTGGCCGGCGACGAGCTGGACCACAGCCAGGACGGCAACAACAACGCCTATTGCCAGGACAACGACATCACCTGGCTGGACTGGGCGAAGCGCGACGGGGCGCTGGTGTCCTTCGTCCGCCGGCTGATCGCGCTCCGTCGCGCCCACCCGGTCCTGCGCCGCCCCACCTTCCTGCATGGACAGGAAACGGCGGCCAACGGGCTGAAGGACATCGTCTGGTACAATGCCCAAGGGGTGGAGAAGACCGCCGAGCATTGGCGCAACACCCAGGCGCGCTGCATCGTCCTGCTGCTGAACGGCCGCGCCGGCACCCATGCCGGGCCGGACGGGCAGCCTCTGTCCGACGGCGTGCTGCTGATCGTACTGAACGCCCATGCCGACATCCTGACCGTGACCCTGCCCGACGTGCCGGGCGGCCGGGGCTGGCGCTGCGTGCTCGACACCCGCGTCGCCGATGGGGCGGGGGACGAGCGGATGCATCTGGCCGGCCGGTCGGTGCTGGTCGACGGGCGGACGGTGCTGGTCTTCACCCTGGTGGAACAGGCGGGGATGTGAACGGTGGGGGCGGCGGCAGTACGGCATGCACCGGTGCCTGCGGTCCTTTGCCCACTGTTCTTTTCCCCGGTGAAGATGCTACCGCGACGGGCGGAGACAATGCGTGTTAACCTGCTGGACGTGTTGCCGTCACGATCGCAGCGGAGCTTCGGGTAGGGCGATGCCGGATTACGATTTCTCGCAGGTCGACGCGGCGATCATCGACAGTCAGCTCAACACCGCGCGCGTGTTCCGCGACGTGCTGATCCGCCTGGGCTTTCGCCGGGTTGAGCTGTTCGATTCGGTGAAGGCCGCCGCCGGCCTGCTGACCGCCGCCATGCCCGATCTGGTGCTGCTCGACGCCGACGGCGAGGATTCGGAAGCCTTCCGCTTCATCCGCTCCCTGCGCAACGAACCGGCCGTGCCGAACCCCTTCGCCTGCGTTATCGTCACCACCTGGGCGCCGACTCCGGCTCTGCTGACCCGCGTCACCAATGTCGGCGGCGACGACCTGCTGATGAAGCCGGTGTCGCCCAAGCAGGTGCGCGACCGGATCGTCAGCCTGATCGAGGCGCGCAAGGGCTTTGTCGTCACCGCCGACTACACCGGCCCCGACCGCCGCAAATCTCCGCGCGAAGGCGCCCAGGTGCCGGTTCTGGACGCCCCCAACACGTTGCGCCTGAAGGCCACCGGCCAATGGACCCAGTCCGGCGCCCGCATGCTGCTGAACGAGGCGGTTGCGACCGTCACCACCCAGAAGCGGCTGCGCGCCAGCATCCAGGTCGCCTTCCTGGTGGAATTCGCCCTGGCCGGGCTGGCGCGGCCGGTGCCGGACCGCATGGCCATCGACCATGTCGGCCGCATCGGCGGCTTCCTGGACGACCTGCTGCGCCGGCTGGGCGAGGACGGCGACCATGCCCCGGTGGAGGCGGTGGCCCGCGCCGTCAAGTCGCTGGCCGACAAGGTCCGCGCCGCCGCGGAGACCGGGCCGGTCCCCGTCGACGACCGGGAGCAGTTGCAGGCCCTGTCGCGCGCCCTGATGCAGGCCGTCGATCCCGACCGCCCGCTGGAATCGATGACGCGTGAGGTGTCCGCCGCCGTCACCGGCTACCGCAGCCGGCTGGAGCAGATCGCTCAGGCCAAGGCGGCGGCCGCGTTGCCGGCGGTTCCGGCCGAGGACGCTTCCCTCTCCTCCGCAGTCCCTCCGCCGGGTGCCGGAGGGCAGGCGGCATCCGCCCTTCCGGCGGGGTGACGGGGGAAGCGCCGATGGCATAGGCCGCCGCTCTGCATTGACGCCAAGCGCCCTTGCGTCCCAAACCCTTGGCACCAACACCCTTTCCGTACAACCCGCGGGGACCCTGCATGAGTGATCTCGACCGGCTGGCCGATCTGCTTGGGGTAGAACCCCTCTACCATGACATCTGGGGCAACCGGCGCGAGACCTCCGCCGCCACCAAGCGGGCGCTGGTCGCCGCCATGGGGCTGCCGACGGCCACGGACGAGGAGGTCGCCGCCAGCCTGCGCACGGTGGAGCGGCGATCCTGGAGCCGCCCGTTGCCGCCGGTCTTGGTCACCGGGGAAGGGCAGGGCATCGGGCTGGGCGTCGCCCTGCCGGCCGGCCTGGACGATGCCACGCTGGTATGGGAACTGACGCCGGAGGGGGCGAGCGCCCAGGGTGGCCGCGTCACGGTCCGCGACCTGCCGGTGGAGCAGCGCGCCATGCTGGACGGCACGGCCTATGAGCGCCGCGCGCTCGGCGGCCTGCTGCCGGTGTCGCTGCCCATCGGTTACCACCGGCTGGCCGTGCATGTGGAGGCCCCTGGCGGCGCCGGTCCATCCGGTGCCACCACCCTGATCGTGGCGCCCGACCGTTGCGTGACAGTGGAGGAGATGGTGCCGGCCGGCCGCTGCTGGGGCATCGGGTTGCAGGTCTATTCCCTGCGGTCCGACCGCGATTGGGGCATGGGGGATTTCGGCGATCTTTCCGGCTTTGCCGAGGTCGCCGGCCGGCTGGGCGCCGGGCTGGTCGGGCTGAACCCGCTGCATGCCCTGTTCCCGGCCGACCCGAACCATATCGGCCCCTATTCGCCGTCCAGCCGCCAATTCCTCAACATCCTCTACATCGACCCGTCCTCCGTTCCCGAGCTGGCGGACGCCGACGACCTGCGTGCCCGGATCGCGGACCCCGCCTTCCAGTCCGCGCTGGCCGCGGCGCGGCAGGCGGAGCTGGTCGATTACCCCGCGGTCGCCGCACTGAAGCTTCCGGTGCTGGAGGAACTGCACGCGCGCTTCCGCAACCTGCCCGACGACCACCCGCGCAAGGCTGCCTATGCCCGCTTCCGGCAGAAGATGGGGGTGGCGCTTGACCGCCATGCCCTGTTCGATGCCCTGCACGAGCATTTCTTCCGCAAGGACCCGTCGCTGTGGATGTGGCGCAGCTGGCCCGCGGCCTTCCAGGATCCGGGGAGCGCCGAGGTCGCCGCCTTCGCCGCAGACCATGCAGACCGCGTCGATTTCTTCACCTGGGCGCAGTTCGAGGCCGACCGCCAGTTGGGCGAGGCGGCGGCGCGCGGCACGTCCGCAGGCCTTGCCATGGGCTTCTACCGCGACCTCGCCGTGGCCGCCCATCCCGGCGGCGGTTCCGCCTGGGCCGATCCGTCGATGCTGGTTCAGGGCGCCAATGTCGGCGCTCCGCCCGACCAGTTCAATCTGAAGGGCCAGAACTGGGGCTTGGCGCCGCTGTCGCCGCTGGGCCTGCGCGAGGCCGCCTACCGCCCCTTCGTCGAACTCCTGCGGGCCAACATGCGCCATGCGGCGGCGCTTCGCATCGACCATGTGATGGCGTTGCAGCACCTGTTCTGGATTCCGGAGGACGGCAGCGACGGCGCCTATGTCGCCTATCCCTTCCACGACCTTCTGCGCATCGTGGCGCTGGAGAGCCGCCGCAACCGTTGCGTCGTGATCGGCGAGGATCTTGGCACCGTTCCGGAGGGCTTCCGGCCGGCATTGGAGCAGGCCGGGATCCTCAGCTACCGCGTGCTGTATTTCGAACGCACTGCCGACGGCGGCTTCAAGCCTCCCGGCGATTATCCCGCCGGTTCCATGGCGACGGTCAGCACGCATGATCTGGCACCCTTCAAGGGCTTCTGGACCGGCCGAGACCTCGACTGGCGCCAGCGTCTCAGCCTCTATCCCGACGATGCCAGCCGGGACAAGGACCGCTGGGACCGCGGCGTCGACCGCTGGCGCCTGTTGCAGGCCCTGTCCCGCGAGGGGCTGCGCCCGGACAGCTATCCGACCGAGGACGGCGACCAGCCCTTCCGCATCGAACTGTCCGCTGCTGTCCACGCCTATCTGGCGCGTACCCCGTCCCGCATCGTGATGGTGCAGATCGAGGACGCGCTGGCGGACGACGAGCAGCCCAATCTTCCCGGCACCGTCGACCAGCATCCGAACTGGCGTCGCCGCCTTCCTTGCAAGCTGGAGGAGTTGGAGGCCGACGACGATCTCCGACGGATCCTCGCCCCGATGACAAACATAGCGTTGCGCTGACCGACAGTTGCCGCCGGCCTTAGGGCGTGTCGTCAGTTGAGCCAGATGACAGCCGACACGAGGTAAACAGCCGCCAAGAAAGTGCTGGCAAGCTTGTCGTATCGAGTTGCAATGGCTCGGAAGCCCTTCAGCTTGTTGAAGAATCGCTCGACGAGATTACGTTCGCGGTACAAGGCGAAATCGGTATCGCGGGCGATCAGCCGATTAGCCTTGGACGGGATGACGGGGACGATGTCGCGCTCCTTCAATGCGTCGATCAGGGCGTCGCCATCATAGGCCTTGTCGGCGATGAGGGCCTGCGGCTCGACCGCGTCGAGCAGAGGGGCGGCTTGGCTGAAGTCAGAGGCCTGACCGGGGGTCAGGGAGATCGCCACCGGGTTGCCCAAGGCGTCCACGATGGCATGGATCTTCGTCGTCAGCCCCCCTCGTGATCGGCCGATGGCTTGGCAGGCGCCCCCTTTTTTCGCGCCCCGGCGCTGTGCTGGTGGGCGCGGACGATGGTCGCGTCGAGCATCATGTACTCGTTGTCGCTGTCCTCGGCCAGGGCTTTGAAAAGGCGCTCGAACACCCCGCTCTCGCACCAGCGGCGGTAGCGGCGGTGGGTGTTCTTCCAATCCCCGAACCGGGTGGGCAGGTCGCGCCAGGGAATGCCAGCCCGGTAACGGTACAGCACCGCCTCGACGAACAGGCGGTTGTCCTTCGCCGTCCCCCCGACATGGCCTACCCGCCCCGGCAGAAAATCCTGGACCCGCTCCCACTGATCGTCGCGCAAAGCATAGCGTCGCATTCGTCGGCCCTCCCGTCAGCCGACCCTCTATGAATCACGCATTCCTACCGCTGGGAATCCCATAACTGACGACACGCCCTAGGAAAACCGGGCCGGCGGACTGCTTCGGAAAAAAATGCATCCGGAATGAAAAAAGCTCTTCACAGCCCGACATGTGGTCGCTATAAACCCGCCCACACCACGGGGCACGGCAAACAAGCCGCCCCGGTGACGGTCTGGGGGATCGTCTAGCGGTAGGACAGCGGACTCTGACTCCGCCAGCCTAGGTTCGAATCCTAGTCCCCCAACCAACTCTCACGACTTCCCTTTGGAAACAGCCACTTGGTTCCGCCGCTCCTGCAACGATCCGCAGGTGGTGCCCATGGTTGTAGCCCAAAGCTGCTGCCCAACGCGCCGCCCGGTCCCGTCAGAGTACCGAGCATGGGCCAAGCCGCGCACCTCGTCCTCCGCCACCAGACTTGGCACTGGCGCCGCCGCGTTCCGTCTGACTTGCAGCTGACGTCTCCGCGCGGGAGACTAAGCCTATCGCTCGGTACGAGCGTCCTCCGAGCAGCCCGGCGCGTCGGCTTGGCGCTCGATCTGGCAATGGAGGACCTGCGCATGCTGCACGCACCGCTAGACCCCGCCGTGCTGACCTCCATCCTCGCTAAGGTGCGTGACGACGCCCTGGCCACCGAGCAGGCCGAACGCGCCCAGCAGCCGCCGGATCTGGGGTTCGTGCCACGCCCTACGGCGGCGCGCCGCATTGTCGCTCCGAAGGATCTCGCCCAGTCCCTGCTGCACTGGCTGGCCCAACAAGGGTCGATGGCCGGCATCGACGACGCCGACCTGAAGGATCCTGACAAGGGCCGGGCCAACGGGATTGCGGCGGGTCCAACGGCCGACGCTCCTGCCCAGGACAGCAACGACCAGACCGCCACTATGGTGGAGGAGCCCGCCGACGGTGGGCCCGTCCACCGCGGCCTTTGGCTACCGCCGGAGCTGGACCGCGCCATTCGCGACTTCGTCGCCGCGAACCCTGCGCCGCCGGCAGAGTTGACAACGGCGCGCGCCGCCTCGACGATCCGCGCGACCATTGCCCAAGGCGTGCAGGGAGCGTACCTGGATGCCGCGCGCCGTAACGACCGCCAGATGGCGCAGGCTCATGTGCAGCGTGCTCTCGACGGATTTGAAGCGGAGGGCATCACCGTCCATCCGAACAGCCGCGGCGTCCTGGAGCGCCAAGCCTTGTCTGTGCTTGGCGCCGTGCATGGGCAAGCGGCTACGGATGAGCGTGAATTGCCGGAGATCGTGCTGACCTCGCCGGAGGCACTCCTCGTGCCTCGCCAGACGGTGGGTGAACCGGCAGCGGCCTTCATACCCGCCGCGGCGCCTACAACGCCTCCTGCTGCGCCCATGATCGGCAGGGCGGCGCCCACGATCACGGAGATGCTGCAGAAGTGCATCAAATTGAAGCGGGATAAGGGGTGGAACGATAAGTCCATCGCGGATGCGACCACCAGCATCCGGATGTTTGTCGAATATCGTGGCGATGTGCCCATCGACCAAGTGACGAGCGCGGACGCGAGCGACTACAAGGCGCTTCTTCTCGATGTGCCGAAGCTGGCTGGCAAAGGGAGGTTCGCGAAACTGACGATTACGGACTTGGTCGCCGAGGCGAATGCCCTTGAACAGGCCTTGAACGACGAAGAGGTGGATCCGAACTCTGTGCATGGCATCTTTCGTGATGAAGACGATGACAGCTGGCACGTCGCACGCTACTCGCTGGCGACGGTCAACAAGCACATCAATTTCTTGAACGTGGTCTTCACAGCCGGAATGAAGTATCTGGACCGCAAGGAGGATGCCTCTGTCTTCGCCAGCGAGTACTATGACAAGGCGCTGGTCAAGGAGCATCGCCGGAAGCGGCTCGCGTACGAGGTGAATGAGTTGGAAAGCCTGTTCCGCTCACCCGCGTGGGCCGGCTGCGTCGACGATCGTTTGCGCGCCACGGCTTCCGACAGCCCGCCGCCGCGCGACGCCCGGTTCTGGGGTCCCCTCATCGCCGCGCACCAAGGAATGCGGCTGGAGGAGATCCTCCAGTTGCAGACGGAGGATGTCGACGAGGAGGACGGCATCGCCGTCTTCCGCATCCGGAAAGGTGCGGGGCGGAAACTCAAGACCGCGGCGAGTGCTCGCACGGTACCCGTCCACTCTTCGTTGATCCGGATCGGTCTCCTGAAGTATGCCCAAGCCCGTCGGGCCGAGGGTTCTCCCCTGCTTTTCCCGGAGTTGAAACGCGGCGGCGGCTTCAGCACGTACGGCCACGCGTACAGCCTGTGGTGGACGGAGTACCGCCGAGCGATCGGGATTTACAAGCCAGGACTGGATTTTCATAGCTTCCGCACGACGGTGAATACCCACCTTCTGCGCCGCCGATGCAACGAAACAATGATCAAGGCACTGCTCGGCCACAGCATCGCCGGTGACATCACCACGGACGACTACAACGCGGGTCTCAGCCTCGCCGATCTGCAGCAGGCTCTGGACCTCTGGCAGTTCGATATCAGCTATCTGGATGTCTGATCAACATTCGGCGCGGGCGCCAGCGCCGTCTATTGCAGGTTGGCTCGCAGTGATCCGGGGCGTTATAGGGCGGACATGCCGAAGCGCTCCGATCCCCGCTATGCCGATGGCTTCCCCACCAAGGGCATGGCGACGGCGGTGTGCCGAGATTCCGAGGCGGTGAAACGCTTGCTGCACAATGCTCAGACGGGCAATGAAACGCGTTAAATCAGCCCGCAAGTTCAGCAAGCAAATTCGCCACGCGCAGCCGTGATATCAGCCACATGCGCTCATGGCCTGACAGTTCACGTTGGCTGCATTTGTCGCCGAACAGAATCATCACGGCACCGTCAATCCGAGTGATTGCTGTTTGTATTTTCTCCACGTCTCTTGACGGCTCCCCCAGGTCATTGACAAAACACAGATCATTCAAGCAGTCGCCGCAGATCATTACGACCAGTCGCTGGCCTCCCAAGCGGATCACCACATCGCCCCGCTCAATCATCTATCACTCCGCGCCGTTTTCCGAAGCCGCAATCTGGAATTCGCACCGCGCCCAACCTGTTCGGTGAGGTCGAGTGGGCACGCTTCATTTTCCGTTCCGAGGGTGCCGCCCGCGAGTGCGCTTGCCGGCCACGGCGCACGGCCGTATGGCAGGCAGGCTACGACCGGTTCATGCCATCCCCCTCACCGGTGTACCGGTGAGGGGGATGGCGATTTGTTTGTGGTCGGATCAGCACTTTTTGGGAGCGGCCAACCGGTGGAGACGCATGCGTTCGTGTGCCGACATCGTGTCCCCGGCGTCGTCGAGGGCCGCCTTGGCTGACCGCCGAATGACCTGGCCGAAGCGCTGCCATAACACGTCGATGTCCACCAAGGAGAGCGCCCCGAGGTCATCCAGGAGGCGCACGGCCGCGCGCACGCGGGCGCGATGCGCGTTGTGCAGGTGAGCGACGTGGTCGAGCGACCGGCAATGCGTCATCTGCGGATAAGGATAGGCCCGCGATGGCGAGCGGAGCCCGGCGCAGCAGGGGAAATGCTCCTCGGCCCAGAACCGGCCGGCACTGTCGAACCGCCCGGGCGGATGAGTTTGTCGGTCGCGCCGGCTGACATAGGTCCGGGCTCCAGCGATCTCGTCGGCCTGGAACCCCAACGCCGTGAGGATCTCCTGCACCGTCAAGGAACTGGACATCGCTCTGATTTCGCCGGTGATCCTGTCAGTGATCGTGTTGGTCGCCCGCGCGGCGTCGGGCTGCTCCGTCGAGGTGGGGGTGTTGGAGTGGGCGGCGCTCGCGGAGATCTGGTTCGGCTGCCACGGTCCCACCGGGGCGTTCTGCCGGTGAGCCAGGGCGTCGGTCACGTTCAAGGTGACCGGATCCTGCTCCGGCGCGGTCTTCGACATGATGGACATGTGGTCGCACTCCCGTGCTCGATCCAAGACAGGCCGGATGCCCCATGTCGAGGCATCCCTCGTTCTGGAGGCGGCTCTACCAGCCGGGGTAGTGGGAGAGCAGCATCAGCGCGTCGCTCCAGGCGTCGGGGGCCGTCCGTCGCAGGATCCCGAGCGCATCAACGGCGCCGATGCGCAGGGTGCGCTTGGCGACGGCGCGCAACATGTTGGCATTGTACAGGCCCAGCAGGACCAGGGCGGTGATCCGTCGCACTGAATCCGCGTGTCGCAGGGCGCGGGCGTACGCTTCGAGGTCGATCGGGCGCAGGTCGCAGTGGGTTCCGCTCCGGCCGGAGCGGCGCCATAGGCCCGACAGCCCTTGCTGCTCGATGATACGGTCCGCCGAGGCGCTGAAGTGGGGCCGCGTCCCGCCGCGGAAGCCTGCCGGCGGGACGCTGCCGACGATCGCCGTCTGCTCCCGGTGGTCGAAGCACATCGCCTTGTCCACCAACCAGCCGAGGCTGTAGGGCTCGGCGGGAAAGCGCAGGCGGGCGTACTCCTCGTCCAGCGCCGCGAGTGTCAGGACGCCGACCGCTTCCAGGGTGTCGTGATGGATGCGGTCCGGCCAGACCTCGACCGCGCCGTCGGTCACGGCTATCATGGTAATGCCGAGCGCGGACGCGCCGCGCAGACCCGCCAGCGTGCTGGCGGTGATCCCGTCGAGCGGGTACGGGATGGTGGGGTGCATGACCGCCTCCTGTTGACGCCGACGTGGGCCCATCCCTCGTTTTGTGGCGTCACGTTCAGGGTGCTCCGGCGCTCCGCCTCGCGGTCTACTCGTTCTTCCTCTGAGGAACTCTTGCGTAAATAAATGTCTTGACTACAGCGGAATCTGGGTTTCCCCCGTGCCGGTTGACCGTGCAACAGGTCGGCGAATCACCTCCATCTCCTGAAGTTGTTTGACAGCTGACTGCGGGAACGGCCCTTCGGACGCCATTGGGCGCTACTCCAAGTGCGGTGGACGTCCTGAACTGAATGACAGGTCCGAGAATCGCACGTTGATGTGCATTTCCCCCCTTGCTGATCGGAGGTCGACGTCCCATCCCCCCTTGCGGAGGAGGGTTCTCGTAAACGGCATGTTCCGGATATGGGGCAGGCCTTTCCTCCATGCCGGTGCTCTCGAGATGATGGAGGCTGCTGCGATGGATGAAAGCAAGGGCATATCGAACGTTGAAACGGATGTCGGTGCTGAGGATGGTCTCGCTATCGTGACTGCCCTCATGGAGCGCGTCGAATTCATACGGGAGCAGATCGACGAACTCATTGGTATACACATAGGACCGATACACGCCTTGGGTCCGCGCATCGAAGCAGAGGTGTGGCAACTCATTGAGCAAGTGATCCAAGCAGAGTACAACATAGAATGCGCGCAGGTGCGCTACTTACACGGGCCGGTACATTACGTGGTGGAGTTCTGCTATGAGTGCAATGCGCTGCACTGGGTGCCTGCACCGACCCATGATGATGATGATATCAAATGCACATGCACCTTCTGCGGCGAACCGATGCGGATGCCCGAAACTGCGCACGAGCGCATGCAGGCCGCGCACGCGACCCAAAGCAGTGAGGTGAACCTACCTTTTGCGCACTATTGGGGAAGAAGGCTGGATCTCGACTCTCGCTCTTTGATCAGATCCATCAGTCGTGATTAAACGACTCACTGATCCAGAGCGGTGATGATAACCCTGGATGGGGCCATCGTCATTCCGGATCAAGTTCGGGATACCCTTCATGGCCCTTGCTGATGGCGATCAGTCGGTACAGGGCCACCCTGAACTCCGACCCGGTGTGGATCGGCCAGGCTCTTGTCCCTCAGCCGATCAGTGACGTACTGCAACGAGGCAAGCGGGGCAAGAGATTGCTCTTGCCCCCTGATGATCAGGATCCAAGGACGGTCGCCGCGTGTCCGAGATTGACCGTGCACTTGAGGGCCGCGACACCGACGGCCACCTTGGCGGTCTGCGCTTGGCCGCAGTAGAAGCGCGGCGTGTCGCCAAGGATGCCCTTCGAGCGTGTCACTTGTCTCTCCACGCCAAGTCCACGATACCGACTATATCCGCGCAATACGGCGGTGCATGTTCAAGCCGGACCGCTCAGAGGCGTAGACGGACCAGATCATGCTGTATGCTGGCAGCCAGATGAGCCAGCAGCAATGACTCGGGATCGGCTGTAGTGGCTGTTTGACGTAAGCGGATGGACAAGACCAGGAGCTTCGCCTCGGCATCCATCCAATTCGTCGCCGACAGTTTCATCAAGCTTTCCAGTGCGTCGGCAATGCGATCGGAGCGGTCGGCCGTTTCTTGTTCATTTTCAATACAGTCAGTCGGACAGTTATCGACCATCCATCGGTGGGCGAGGCGTCCAATCGGCGTTTCCTGGCGATCCCTGCTGTCGGAAAGTAGCATGACAAGGCCTTCTTCTTACGAGGTCCGGTCGAGCCAGTCGAGTTGATCGGCGACCGCCTCGTCGCTCAATCCGGCCGCGGCAAGCAGTCCGGCCAGTCGCATGCGTCCATGGGCGCTGTAGGCCAGGGCAAGGATCCGTTTAGCCTGCCGTGCTGCGGCCGCTTGCGACAGACTGATGTCCACCTCGTCAATCCCCGAGGCCGAGAGTGCCGCGCGGATGTCCAGGAATACGGCAGCGACGGAAGGCGGATAGGTCAGGGTGTCGGGGGCGGTGATGCTGTAAGAAATACTCTTCCCGAAGCGGATGATCCGCCGCGGCAGGAAAGCGGGAAAAGGTGCATCATCAACCCTCACCCACAGCTTGCCGTCTATGACATGGGGGCTGACGCCGACGACAAATCTCTGAGGCACAATGGCCTGGACGATGCGTTGAGCCGCTTCCCTGTCGGCGGCGGTGTAACAGCGGGCCATGATCAGGGTCCTATTGGTTTTGACGTCCCCGGCGCGGCCAGCGGGACGGCAGTAAGGTCAGATACGTATCCGGGTCGAGGTAGTGCGGCCGTCGCCGCATCATTGCGATACGGCAGCGGCTGCAAAGTCCGAAGGTATCGGTATCGTCAGGCGGTCCGACGATGAGCCAAGTTTCAGGACCGGCGCGGTCCTGATCGTGCCAGATGCCGCAACGCGCGCATCGACAGGTCTCGGCGGACGATGGCACGTGCTTCATCAGAGAGGGTTTCGTCCGCCGCATGGTCATCAGCGTTTCTCACCCTGTTCAGTTGAGCTCATCCTGCGAGCCGCAGCGCCCAGCACGGGAAGCAAGCGAGCAACCGCCATTGCCCTGTTGCTGACGCCGAGCGTCCGAAAGACCGCGGTGAGATGCACCTTGACCGTCCCTTCGGTCATCCCGAGCGTGGCAGCGATGACCTTGTTGCTGTGGCCGCGCGCCAGTTCCGCCGCAACCTCCTGCTGCCTTGCGGTAAGAGCGAACGCAGAGCCGGGGTTGTTGGGCAAAGCCGCGCTCTCATTCGGATCGATTGCCTCTGTTGCAGGCCAGCACCAGCCGCCGGCAAGGACCAGTTGGAATAGGCTGGCGCACAACGTGGGCGCTTCCGTCCCGGTCAGGAGTCCGCGTGCTCCGGCGGCCCGCAGCGTTGCCAAACCACCGCCTCCGCAACCTCCAGCAGCAAGGAGAACTCCGGCCTGTCTGTGCTCGACCAGTGCCGTCACCTGTGGTGTGGTCAGGCCGACCGTTGCGGCATGGATGATGATGAGTGCCGCGGCCGGTCCAGCCATCGCAGCGTCCAGGCTGTCGTGTGCCTCTATGGTGTCAATGGAATCGACCTGCCCGAGCAGCACGACGATGCCCTGCAAGGCAAACCGGTCGCTGGCGATAATGACGGCGGTTCTTGGTGTGGGCAGCGGGTGATCCTCGACGACATGTGGCGTTTCGTTCGTTGGAACCGGGAGGCCAAACAGTGAGTCGGGCATTGCGACCTCATCTTGGATCAGGACGTGTTTAGGCGACGAGTGTTGCGAAGATCGAAGTGGGTCAGCCGACTACACGCGAAGCGTCATCCGTGCCGTCGATGCGGGCGATCAGATCCCGGGCTTGGCGGATCAGCCAGAGCGGCGCGTACTCGGGGTCATTGTCGGCTCGATCGACGATCGTCTCCGCCTGCTCCCTCGCAATGTCGACGTCACCAGCCGCGTGGTGGTGCAGAGCCGCGCGCAGCAGCAGGTCGGGACGACCGCCGTTGGCGGCGCAGTCGCGCTCCGCACGCTCGGCAATCCGACGTAGCCGGCAGATGCGGGCGGCGGCGGATTCGAAGGGCGGTTGCATGGATTTCATGAAACTGGACCTGGATTGATTGACGGGGTGGCGTCCGGCTGGACCGCGGCGCCGCAGGGCGCGGCCGCGGTCCGGCCGGATGCCGCCCCGTCCACGCTCTCCTGGTCGTTCATTCCAGGTTCAGGAGGTCGGATTGATGCTGGCTCTGACACTCGGCGCCTCGCCCGCGTCCGCGCGGGCGGGTGATCGTGGTGGACGGCTCCGGCCGGTCATCGAGCGGCTCAGTCGATGATGCCGGTAGACAATACTGCTGAGTCTGCGCCGCAACCTTCTCGGCTCTCTGCGATCTCAGTCCTCGCTTCGGCCATCCTGCCGACAAGCTTTCCATGTAGTCGTAGACATTCAGCGACCCCTCCCGATGGGCGTGCCGGTCGATCTCGCGCATCACAACGTGATGGCACATTCCGCACAGGCCATACTCGCCGGCACAAAGCCACATACCGGGGCCGAGACGGTCCTGGTCCCGCCACATTCCGCAGCGGGCGCAGCGGTCCCACGGACCATCGCTGCCTGCGGTGAACTTTGTCACGGATGGCAGGGTCCGCCTCCACCATCTCCGCTGGGGAACGACATCGCCGCAAGGCCGACGCGGAATGATGCGATACTCCGGATCAAGTGTTCTGAAGCCGGAAATCACACCGTCTTTTGTCATTGCTTCTTCTCCGTTTCAACCATCGTTGTCTTCCTTGGTCATTCGGTTCCTGTGGTGGAGCCTCCTGAACTGCGCAATCTATTGGTGTCGGCGAGTGGCGACATATCTGTGCGTAGCGGTCGCCAACTCCGAACGAGATGATAGTAAACTCCCATTTACTACGTCTTCGCAGTTTGTTGATCGATGGCGGCGGCAAGCCGCATCCGTTCGTGGGCAGTTAGTGTCCACTTTTTTAACGAGTCTTCCCAATGCGGAGTATTTGGGCTGTAGCCGAAGATGTTTGAAAAGAAGTGTCCCCATTCCCACCAGTGCTTGATGTACTCATCACGATACATATCTATGGCGCTCCACATGACGGCACGGCTGATTTCGACCAGCCAATCCACGCTGGGGCCAAACGTCAGATGGCAGGTTTCACCGCCTGTGATGCAGAACGAACCATCCGATCCGATACTTGATACCAGGATCTCGACATTTCCTGGGGAACCCTGGTCTGATGAGACGGCCAGAATGCTCAATGCCACATCGCACGGTGAGCAGTTGAAGAAGGTCAGTGGCATATCCGCTATTCATATGTCTTCATCTTGGGATGGCCCAGTTGAAGGACGAGATGCTTCAATGGAAAGGAAACGACCAGGGACCGTCATCGTGGACGCTGTCTGAGACGCTGACTCGTTGGGTTGTCCCGCGCCCCGCGCCCCCGTGATGTGATCGATTGCCGCCCGGGCGGCGGGGAGATTTTCGACCAAATCCTGGTGCAAGCGGATCATAGCGTCAGCCTCCTCGGGCAACAGCGAGGCGATGGTTTCGTCCGCAAGATCCCGCTGGCGCCCCGTGAGGGGCAAACTGTCGATCACGGTGCGCAGTGCCTGGGTGCGGATCGGGTCGAGCATGGACCTCTCCTGGAAGTGATACGGTTCGATGGGCGGGGTCATGGCTTGCGCTCTCCAGCTTGGCCGACAAGGCGTCCAGACCGAGTGCTGCCGGAGGTGCTGTTCGGCTCCTGCCTGTGAAGGTCGATGCCTGGGGCGTCGAAGCGATGGCCGCACCGACCGTCAGGCAAGCCGTTCAGGAGTTGCACCCGGACGATCATCGTATCGCAAAGGCCCATAGCAGGCTCCTGTCCGTCGACGGTCGGCATTCCGCCGGCCTGAGGTGCTTGGGGCGCGCTGGCGCAGGCAAGATGCCGCAGCCTCGCACCCGAAATTGATTCCGGCTTGAACCTATATTATATAAATAAACTACGTTAATTTCGCATTCAACCCGGAATGCAGCCTTCCATCCGCCGGATGCTCCGCGCGGGCTCCGTCCCGCCGTCGGTATCGCCAGTCGCAGATGTGCCAGGAGCGCCGGATATGCCTGTGCCGGCTGCATCCCTTCAGAAGGACCCCTCTCTATGACCGTGACCGGTTACGGCCAGACCTATGCCGAGGCATTGGCCGATGCGGAATCCAAGCTCCAATCCGAACGTGACGCTGAGACTTTCGGCCAGATCGGCGGCGGCATCATCGGCCTGCTGGTCGCCGCCATCCTTAGTACAGGGTGGCTGTTAGCCAACGCGGCATTGCGTCCCATCGCCGGAGCCACGTATCTAGTTCTGGCCGGGGCGTTGATCTGGCTGGTCAACACCGTGGCCGACCTGATCCTTGGCGGATTCGAGACTGGCCTGATCGGCCTGCTCCTCCTCGTGATGGTCAAGATCGCGCTTCTCGGTCTGTTCATCGGACTCGCCTTCCAGTCGCGTTCGGCGATGCTCAGTCTGGAGCTGGTCGAGGCCCGCCTGCTCCATGGCTGCTTCGCCGCCAGCCCGGCCATCGGCATGATCCTGCATGTCCTGCTCTATGGCCTGACCGCCGTCGGTGGCTACCTCTTCGCCGCATTCCTGCTCCGGCGCGGTGCCTCGCTGATTCTGGAGCGGGAGGCCTTTGTCCAATCCTTCGGCATCGAGGACACGCTGATGACGGTGGTCAACGGCCCGGCACCGCCCTGGGCGATGGCGGCTGCCGTCATCGCGGCGGTCGTCGCCCTGGTCCGGCGACGCTATCTCCATCCCTTCGCCCGACATTTCACCCTGTTGGGACAACTGCGGTCGGCATAGGCGGTCGATTGCGCGAGGTCATCCCTCAACCAGTGCCGGCTATGGCCGCTTGCCGTCCGGACGCAGCAGGGTCAGGGCCTCGACCTGCCGGAGCGCCACCTCGGCTTCCCGGTCGCTCAGGCCGCGCAGCACCTCGCGCAGCCGCATGTCGGTGGCGGCCCGGGCCGGTGACACCACCGCCTCGCCGTCGTCGAAGAAGTCGACCAGCGGCACGTCCAGGCGGCGCGACAGGCGGTCGAGCGTCTCCAGCGCCGCTAGCACCCGGCCGCGCTCGATGTTGCTCACCGTCTCAACGCTGCGGTCGATCGCCGCAGCCACGTCCTCCTGGCTGAGGGCCCGGCTCTCGCGCAAGGCCCGCAACCGTTTTCCTATCCTACGTTTCAGGTCATCGCTCATGAGCCGGAGTTTCGTTCCGGGTGAGTGGCTTGACCACGAAACGAATTCCTATTATGCAACGATCACTTGAAATCAGGTCGAGACTGAAGCCGAACTGCGACGGCGGTCGGCCCGGACCTGCCACTGCCGGGGAGCCATCATGCCGTCCGTCTTCTCTGCTGCTGTTCGGATCGGCGCCATCCTGTTCACCGCGGCGCCGGCGTTCGCGGCTTCCGTGACGATGCTGGCGGTGTCTCCGGTCCAGGCCCAATCCTATGGCTTCGCCGCCGGCGATCGGCTGCCCGTCTTCCGCTATCACGGCGAGGATGGCATCGCCCATCGCACCGATGAGTTCCGGGGCCGCTGGTTCCTGTTCAAGCGCGGTGCCGACTGGTGCGTGCCCTGTCTGGCAGAACGTCCGGGGTTGGATGCCTTCATGCGGGTCCACCCCGAGGTCCCCGTGGTGATGATGGTGGCGGTCAGCCGGGCCAGCCCCGCCGGCGCCGACCCGCAGCGACAGATGCAGCGCGACGTCGCCCACCAGCGCAGCAACGGCTTCGACCCGCACATCGTCGCGGTCCAGGATGGTCGCCAACCGAGCCAGGACGAGTTGCCGGCGCCCAAGGAGATCGAACCGGTGCCGCTGACCGTCGTCATCGATCCCAATGGCGTCATCGCCGTGCTGTGGACCTCGACCCACCGCTACGAACGCTTCTATGAGCGCAAGGGCATCGCCGGCCGGCGGGAGCCTCGCTTCGGCGACTATGTCGAGGCGGTGCTGCTCTGCAAGGGGGCCGCCCTGTCCACCGTCGGCGAGGAGGCCCGGACGCTCGCCCGCAGCCTCGACGCCTCCTGCTCCTGATCCTGCGCTTCCGGAAAGCCACCGCCATGGTGAACATTTACACCCCCACCGCCCAGGACGGCCTGAGCAGCGCCGAGATCGTCCTCTACGACCAGTTGATGGACTACCGGGCCCAACTGGGGCTGCCGGCCATCCCGCTGTCGAAGGCTCTGACCACCACCGCGGCCCGCCATGTCGTCGACATCGCCGACAATCTCGGCACCGCGGTGTCCGACCAATTGCCGGGCGAGAACCGCGCCCATAGCTGGAGCGACGCCGCGTACAATGCCAAGGACCCGAACACCTATGGCGCCATCTGGAATGCGCCGGCGCGTCTGGGCACCGGCTATGCCGGTTACGGCTTCGAGATCCTCGCCACCGGGACCGGCAGCGTCGTACGCAGCACGCCGGAGCAGACGGCCTCCGTTCTCCTCACCGCCTGGAAGATGAGCTCCGGCCATAATGCGGTCATGACGAACCAGGGCGATTGGAAGTCCTACAGCTGGAACGCTGTCGGCGTCGCCGTCTACAAGAACTCGGCGGCGATCTGGTTCGGCCGCGAGGCCGATCCCACCGGGGGGCCTGCCATCGACGGCTTCGACCCGCTGCGCTACCTCGCGGGCAATGCTGATCTCGCCCAGGCGTTCGGCACCGACACTGCCGCCGCGCAGTCGCACTACATCCAGTTCGGTGCCCGCGAGGGCCGGTCGACGACGGCCTTCAACCCCCACCAGTATCTTGCCGGCTATGGCGACCTGATGGCCGCCTTTGGCAGCGACGCCCAGGCGGCCGAGAACCATTACATCCAGTCTGGCCTGCGGGAGGGGCGCAGCGCGACGGCGTTCGATGCGGACGCCTACCTCGCCTCGAACCCCGATCTTCTCGCCGCCTTCGGCTCCGACCGCGATGCCGCTTCCCGGCATTACATCGATTCCGGTCGAATGGAGCAGCGCCGTCTCGACGGCTTCGACGCCGCGGCCTACGAGCGGGCGAATCCCGACATCGCCGCCGCCTTCGGCGCCGACCTGACGGCGGCGACGCGCCATTATGTCGAGTACGGTTACCACGAGCATCGCAGGACCGCTATCCCGCCGTCCGCCGCCCAGGGTGCTCCGCTGGCCGGGTCGGAAGTCGACAGCTTGCAATTCTCGGCTCCGGTTGAGGAGGGCAGCTTGATACTTGGACGGCTGGCCGAGGCGCCCGCCGACCTCACCTGGGCAGCTGGAGTGCCCGCCGTTCCCCTGGCGGCCCCGCTGCCGGGGATCGGGATGGTGCCGTTCCACGGCTCCGATGCACAGAGCCTGATGCTCGCCTTCGCCGTGCCGGTCTGATGAGCATGAGCATTCTACACCGTTCTCCAATATCCATGAGGGCAGTATGACCAGATTGAAGTGGGTTGCCGTTACGCTTTGCGCCGCCACCCTGTCTCTGGCGGCCTGCCAGACCTCCCGCCCCACCGACCGTTCCCAGCTCGCCAGCATCGCCCTCACTGACAGGGTCTATGCCGACGAGGCTGCCGACTGGGGCATTTCGCCGCGCAGCACGTTGCTGGTCGGCGGCTATCACGCCCGCACGCCGACGACGGTTCCGGGCGCGCGGACCATTTCGACCGCCGATCTCTTGCGGCTGCTCACCGCCGACCCGTCGGTGGTGCTGGTCGACGTTCTGGGCGGGTCCGCACACCCGGGTCTGCCGCAGTCGGTCTGGCTGGTGGACGCGGGGCTGGGCAAGAGCTTCGACGATCCGCTGCAGGCCAAGCTCGGTGACCGGTTGGCCCAGCTCACCGGCGGCGACCGGCAGCGGCCGGTCGTTTTCTACTGCCTGTCAGCGGAATGCTGGTTGTCCTACAATGCCTCGCTGCGGGCGGCAGCGCTCGGCTATCGGTCCGTCCTCTGGTACCGCGGCGGCATCGAGGCATGGAAGGCGGCCGGGCTGCCGATGGCGCCGGCCGTCGCTGGCTGGTAGGCATCCATGACAGAACCCAACGAAGGAGATGTGAAGGTGCCGGCCGATATCCGTGATGCTTCTCAGGCTACCGGGCGACAGCGGGACGATCTGCATGAGATGGATAGCCGAAGAAGCGCCAGGACCCGGAGGTGTTCGTCGCAGGCAGGCTGCCGGCCAACCTTCTAGCGAACATCGGGGCTGCGGAATATGGCGCCCGCCCGCACACACATCGTTTGGTCAATATGGATGGCGCCACGTGAATTGGCTGCTGGAGCTTCATCATGACATCGCGAAAAGTCGCAGTCTCGGCCGATACCCTCGATGACGATCTCGACGCTGATCTGGTGGTACTGCTGCTCGCGGCGCTGAGGGTACCGCCTGACGATCAGGACCTCGCCGCGCTGGACCACCTTCTTGACGCCCCGCTCGCGAATGAATCGGATACCGCCGACAGTGTCCTGTGAAGCTTCGTCACGTCGATCTTGCTGTCGATAGCGCAAAGAACCTGCCGTGCGGCCCGTGCGGCGACTGGCGAATTGGAGGGGCCTCAGGCTCGTCCGAGGAAGGGGGCTGTGCTTTGCTCTCATGTTTTGGCGTCCTGATCTGATCCAATGTAAGCACCGTTCCATAGGTACTGGGCAGATTGGGATGGGTCACCGTTCGTCACGCCCGCTGCGACGCCGCTGCGGCTTCCTGCGGCTGACATCCGGTCCGGTGAGGTCCGGTGGAATGATTGGAGCCACCTTGTGTCCAATCCGTCGCTTTGGCTTGGCCGAGGGGGCAGGCGGCGGCGTGACAATGGGGGCGTAGCCCTCGCGCAGCCGTTCCGCCAGCGCATCGTCGGCCTGGATATCGTGGTCCGTCCAGCGACGGCGGCGTGTCTCGCAGCCGATCGCCCGGTACACCTCGTCGACCACGGATGGCGGGGCCGGATGGGTGGAGTGCTGTGTCGTTGACACTCTGATTTGCCCACCGGTGTCGCGGAGTCGTATGCGCCATCCGTTGGCGGCAATATCCAACAGGCGGTGCGGGATCGGCGCCAACCGACGGACTCCAGCGATGACCCGGGGTCTGGACGGTCCGCTGGCGCCCAGCCTCCGCTCGATGGCTTGGCGGAGGTGATCCAGCAGATCAGGCTCCGGGCCGGGAGGGTCCTCCTGCAGGGTGGCGATACCGGACGATGTACGGAATCGTTCAATCCACGTGGCCGCGCGGACGGTGCTGTGGGCATGCCGGGCACTGGCTGCCATGCGGTTGCGCAAGGTGCGCAACGCCGCCCGCAGCCCGGCGGCGGCCCGCAGGAGGCTGTCGGTGCTCGATGTCGCTTCCACTATCGGATCGGCCGATCGGCGCAGGATTGTCAAAGCGGAGTGCTGGACCGCCGGACGGGCGAGATCGGCAGCCATCCGGGCTATCACCGCCTCACGATCTGGACGACGGCGCCCGCCGCTCCGGTCGCGGATGTCGTCCTCGATCGCCGTCCGGTTGACAACTAGCCGCACGTGATGGCGATTGCGCGACAGCATCACATAGGTGGAATTGCTGGTGCCGGTCCGCGTGCCGTGAGCCATCGCCGCCCAGACGTCGTCCACCGTCAGCCCCTGGGCACCGTGCACCGTGCTGGCGTAGGCATGGCCGAGCAGGATGTGTCCGACATCTGAATCGTATAGCTGGCGGGTGCTGAAGCGAACGCGTCGGTCGTCAATTGCGACCTCCAGGTCGGCGTGGCCATCCCCGGTCGCGGCGATCGAGACGACAGTTCCCATCGTGCCGTTGATGACATCCAGTGCATTGTCCCGGCGGTAGAA
This sequence comes from Azospirillum lipoferum 4B, assembly GCF_000283655.1. Lineage (NCBI taxonomy): Bacteria > Pseudomonadati > Pseudomonadota > Alphaproteobacteria > Rhodospirillales > Azospirillaceae > Azospirillum > Azospirillum lipoferum. The sequence continues at coordinate 135,092 of NC_016585.1, forward strand.
GCGGATGGTGTCTCCCGGTGCCAGAGCAAGGTCATGGGCCGTGCCGCTGGCGGCGCCTGCCCGGATCAGCACTTCCGGCTGCCGGGACACGAGGCCGCGCTCCTTCAACACCGCCCGCACCTGTGCATTGATATGCCGCACCTCGGCGTTGGTTTGAGCGAGAATCAAGGTATTGCGGTCGGGATGGGTGGCGGAGAACGCGGCCCAATCGGCGACCGTGCTGTCGAGTGTGGCCTGCCACCCCTCAACGAGTCGCAGCCGGCCAGCCTCGTCCAGAGCCGCCAATGCCTTGGCCGCGTCGCCGTCACCCGCCCAGGTGGCGATGTCCCGGTCGCGAGGGTCGATCTGCCGGCGCGCCTGCCGCAGCCGGATCGAACGGCCGACGGCCCCGACTGCCAGCTCCAGGCCGGGGCCCGGACCGACCGGGGTGAGCTGGCGCCGGTCACCGGTCAGGATGACCTTGGCCTCCGCCTTGATGGCGGCGTCGAGGATCGTGCGCAGTTCCCGGGCGTCGGTCATGCCGGCTTCGTCCAGGATCAGGACCGTGTTTCGGTCCCACCGGTCGCGGCCGAGCCGCAGGTCGGTCACCCACTTCATCGTGGCGCGGGAATCGATCCCGCAATCCTCGCCAAGTTGCCGCGCGACACGCCACGCAGCGGCGGCTCCGACAACGCGGCGTCCGGCCTGTTGATAGAGGCGGGCAACGATGGTCAGGGCATGGCTCTTGCCAGTGCCGGCTCCCCCTTCGATCACGGCGAGGTCCGGACCGGTGGTGGCCTGCACCACCGCGGCGCGCTGTTCGTCGGAGAGTCGGTGCGCCTGGGTCGCCAGCACGGCATCGACGACGTGCTGGTCCAGCCTGTGTCTCGCGTTTCCAGCCAGGTGCTTGGCACCATCCTCCACCGCTTGCTCGGCGTCGATCATTGCCGGCGTGGTGTAGAGTGGCTGTCCGCGTCCATCCTCGCCGATGCAGAGAAAATTCTGCTGAAGCTGGCGCTCAACCTCGGTGGCGATGGCGTCATAGTCGCCGATCCCCTGCATCGCGACGGCCACCCGCTGCCAGATACGGGCCTCCGGCACCACGCTGCTCGTCTCGGTCACCTCGCTGGCAAGGTCCACCAAACCGTCCAGGGCCGATTGGTCGGTCAGGTTCTGACCGCTCACGAAAACCGTGTCGAGGGTGTCGGGCGGAAACCCGGCAGCAGTGGCTTCGCGGCGCCAGCGCCGGTGGCGCGCCTCGGCGGTTTCGCTGTAGTCCTTGCCACAGCGCGTCCGCAGGATGGCAACCTCCTTCTCGCGCGCATTTGCTGCGGTGCGGCCCTGTACGGTCAAATCACGGCAGGCGGCGCGCGATCGCTTCGAGAATTCGTCGATCAGAAGGAACGGCACGCCCTCGACTTCGAAGGTGTCATCAATGATGTGGATGCCGACACCCACCCGCGTGCGCAGATCGTGGGCCAATGCCGCTCGATATATGGCGCCGAGTGCCAGCTTGTTGGCGTAGAGCGGGGCGGCGTCCAGCGCCCTGGTCCTGCCATCGGGGCATGAGACCAAGTTCAAAACGAATCCATGCGTGTGTAGCTGCATGTCACCGGGTTGCGACATCTCCTGCCCATCATCGTCGCGTTCTATGGTTGGCCGGGAGGCGCCATGCTGCCAACGAGCCACAGTGATGCGGCCCGGCAGGCGCTGCTCGATGTGGCGCAAGGCGGTGTGGACGGCGTGCCGGTGGGCGTCCTCGATTTTCTGCCGGACGGGTTCCGGGCACAACGCCCACAGGAGCGAGACCGACTTCGGTGCCGAGAAAGTCATGTCGAATCCCGACACCCGCTTGGCATCTTGTCGCTCCCCCTCCTTTCGGCCTGGGACACCTGCATTGCGCACCAGCGGGCGTCCATCGCCATCGAATCCGGCATGCAGTTGCGCAAACAGCAGGGGATCGATGGTTGCACCATCGGCCACGCCGAACTGACCGCTCGGGTTGTACCAGACGCCGTCCGGCTCGGGCCCGCCGACACCTGTACGGGTGTAGTAGCCGGTCGTCGGGTCGGTTGACCAACCCAGTTCCTCCAGGTAATAGGCAGAGTTGACGGATTTCCGGATGCTCAGCATCAGCGCCTCGTCGGTGGGACGCGGCGGTCCAGCAGGGTCAGCACGCCGTCGCGGAGGTCGTCCGTCGTGGACGCGATGGCATCGGTGGCAGCGCGGATTGTCTCCATCATGGCCCTCATCTCCTGCCGCATGGACGCGATCTCGGCGCGTTCCTCCTCCAGATCCAGAGCCTGCTCAAGCAGGCGCAACATCGTACCGGCATCGGTGCCGCGTCCCCGCCGCTGGCGGACGCGTTGCATCAGGTCGTCCGGCACGTCCAGCGGGACGCGCTCGTATCCAGTCCGGATTCTGGCCATGTGATGATCTCGCTGACGTCGGTTCCCGCCCTCCATATGGGCTTGGCGCGGAACCCCGCCGAACCAGGTTTAGGCACCTCGTCCGAGCGGGCCGGCGACACATTGCTAGTCGATGAGGGTGGGCTATCCGCCGGAGCCGGGCGTCCAAATCCATCGTGACGATAGGAACCCGTTACGGCACCCTAACCAGCCGGAAAGCAAAGCCAGCAAGGGCTGGATCGTGCCGCGCCGGTACAATTCCGCATTTCAATGCACGGGTGTGTGTGAATGAATAATCATTGACTGGTCAATTCATGGTCAATAACTTGGATTTCCTCAGACCCGTTGCCGATGCTCTTTCCATCCTGTGTCGATATGCCCGCATCCGTCCCTCCGGGTACCAGGTTGCTGTTCGATCCAATGGCGCGGCCCGGCGACTCCGGCGCTGGGCCGCGCCTCCCTTCCAGATATTTCGCTCCGTCACGAGCGCGCGATGTCCGTCTCTCCCATGTCCCTGTAGGATTTGGAGGAGAGGTGCTCACGATGACGACACCCAGCTTCTGGGATGCCCGCCGGGTCGCGCAGGCCGCAGCGAAGCCGACGGTGCGTGATTTGATCCGTGCTCATCTGAAGGACATCCGTAAGGCACGCCAGGACGGCGACTCCTGGGCGGTGATCGCCGAGACGCTGGCCAGCCTGGGGGTCCGATGGAAGTCCGGAGCGCCCATCAATGGCGCGGCGCTCTGCCGGATGGTTGGCGATGTCGAGCGCCTGGACCACGGCATCCGCCGCCCGGTCGGACGACCGGGCCGGACGCAACCGTCCGCCGCTCCGATGGTAACGCGCTGCGAGCAGGGCAGCATGGCGGAATGGCAGAAGGAGGGCATCCCCATCGCTCAACCCCGACAGATCGCTCCTTCGGTGCAGGATCGGACCGCCGACACCCCCGATTACGAGCATCGCCTCTTGGAACCGCATCAACGGCGGTCGAAGGCGGTACCACCGGTAAAAAAATCACCGATTAGAGGAAAATCCGCCTTTGCCCCGACTCTGTTCTGATTGCGCCATTGGCAATCCGACTCCAAGTCCCAAGCAGGGAGGCGCGCTGACGCCGCTCCCTCTTGAATGGAGGTCATGATGACCAAGCGCATGGACAGCGTCCCGACGGCCGTCACCACCCCGGCCGAATCCCCCATGGTCCCCTGCATCGAGCCCCGGCCGCTGGTCGCCATCGTCGCCAACCAGCGCGGCGGCGTCGGCAAGACGACCATCGCCACCGCCATCGGCGAAACGCTGATTTCCCGCGGCGCCGGGGTGGGGTACATCGAGATCGAGTCAAGCGCGCGGCTGTCACAGATCTACGGCGACGCCGTCCATCGTGTGCAGCCGCCGTCTCTGCAGGAAGCCGCCGAGGATGCCTCGCGAGCGCTCGCCACCTACGACGAGATCACTGACCGGACCGCGGAGGGCAACGTCGTCATCGACGTCGGCGCTAACGAGATTGCCTCCTTCGCCGAGTGGGCGGGCTTGTCGGACTTCTCCACCGACGTGATTGACCGCGGCCACCGCCTGCTCCTGGTAGCTGTCGCAACGGCGGAGCGGGAAGCAATGACCGGTGCCTTGGACGTGCTGTATGACAAGGTCAGGGCGTTTCCGGGCGCGGAGCGGTACCTCGTCCTCAATGGCCCCCCGCGTGCAAGCTTTGAGGATTGGGTCGATCTCCAGAGGGTGGAAGGCGAGGGAATCCGGATATTGCCGATTCCACGCTGCCTGAGCGACATGTGGCGCATCGTCGATGGCAAGATTCCGATGCGCTTGGTGAAAGCCTTGAAGCTCACGCGGATGGACCTGGAGGCGGATTACGGCATGACGCGGGCCATGTCCGCCCGCGCCGTCAGGTCCTACGCCGATTGGGTGACGAAGGTCATGGCTGCGATCAGCGGCACGCTGATCGAAGAGCGGGGGACGGTCTGACATGAGCGAGGCTGGCGGCATGACCCCACACCACCTCTTCCTTGAGGAGTTGGCGCGCCGTCGGGCGGAGGTCGACCAGGACTATGTGGGTGATCGGAATCGTCTGATCTGCCATATCCGCAGCCTGCCGCCAGCCGAGCGAAGGATCTATCTCTGCAGTGATGAGGAGGTTCTGTTGCTCCCGGCGGCTGACAGGCGGGAGCTGATGGTGGAGAGCAACGTCGAATCCGAGGCCGCGGTCAGCGCTTTGCTGCGGCGGCAGAGCTGGAAAGATGCGGCTGTCTGGGCCAGCCTTCTCGCAGTTGCCGGCGTTCTTGCGATGATGTCGGGTGGTCTGGTCCAGATCTCGGCGGCTATCGACCAAGCTCTGGCCGAAGGACGGGTACCTTTGGCTGCCGAGCAGCAGATTGCTTTGCAACGGATCAATGAAATTGGAACAGCGAAATTTGTGGATGTACCTCTTGCCGAACTGCGGCAGCGGGTGGAGATGCCCCGACAGATGATAGATGTGTGGCAAAGTCTCGAAGTGAATGATGCGACATCTTCCGCAGATAAGGAGGAGCGTGAGAAGTTGCGCATCAAAGTTGTTGGCACATTTCTATATTCAATTAATACGAAAGATCCGCTTGTTCAGAAGAGAGGCGTTGATCTGTTGACTGATCTATTTGCAGATCCTGAAAGAAGGGGAGAGGTGCTGGAGAATCTCTGTCGCCAGAAAAGCTCGTCTCGCAGATAGTTGATTGAGTACCAATATTCACGCCAAGTTCGGCGCTGTGGGCAGAAGGGCAGCGGCCTCATCCACCACTTCGACCACAAGCTCAGTACGTTGCCATTTGCTATACCAATAACTGACCGATGTGAGCATTCGCAAGAGTTCACGGATTAGGGCTGTGCGGCGATATGTGTTCTCCTGGGAGCATTCCAGCGACACTCACAACGCATGACGGTGTGGTTCATATTCCTGGCATGGAATCGATCTGGAGAGCTGTTACAGCTTATGATAGGAGTTGCGCAGAGCCGTTTCTAGACAAACGATGGCTGCATGCTGCACTTCAAGGATTTCCTTCCCGCTGCCCCTCCCCCCGATGCCGCCGACCGCATGTTCATTCGGCATGACCAGGGCTTTGCCGCAGTGATCGATGGCGTTTCCGGATGCTCCTATCCGAAGCTGGCGGCGGACATGTGCGTCGAGGTGCTGGAGTCGCTCGGGTCGGAGACCCGCGACATCCCGCTCGAAGCGATCCTGGACCGCATGCACGAACGCCTGCGGAGCTTCAGCACGGCCCGGCTCATGGCCGTCGCCGCCTTGGTCCGGGCGGTCGGTGACGGGTACGAGGTCGCCACGGTCGGCAACCTTGCGCTGGTCGACGCCTCCAACCCAAAGCGCGCCCGGCTCGCCATCGAAGCGACCACCCAGCCGCTCTCCGCCCTCGGCCAGGATGGCGCTCCGCGCATCGTTACATGTACCCTGCCGATGCCCAAGGACGGCTTCCATGTGCTGGCGACGGATGGCCTGCATCCGCAACGCCTTGCCCATGCGGTCGCGCAGCATGGGGAATCGGCGACCAACGCGGACTGGCGTGCGCTCGGCGAGCGGGTGTGCACGGATTCGGACTGGAGCTTCCTCGTCTTTCCTTTCGAGCGCCGTCTGCACTTCCAGCGCGACCACTGGCCCTACGACCCCTTCGTCGGGGTGCAGGAAGGTCACGACCATGAGCGGCGCGGTCTTGCGGAGTTGGCGGACGCGCTGTTCCGCTCGAACCGCTACCCGGGTTTCCGCATCCTCGGCAGCATGACCGTGGACCGCGCTCGCGCGTCGTATCTCGCCGACGGCGTGCTCGTCATCCCCGAAGGCCTCGTGCTCCTCGAACTGAAGGACCATTGGGGGCGGATCGAGATCCCGCTGGAATCGGGCGCCGGCATGCGGACGCACCGCCGCGAGCCGGAATCCAATCCGGTGTACAAGCTCAAGAAGGCGCTGCGCCACATCAGCGGTTGGGTGCCGGACCTGCCGCTGGAGCCCTGGCAGCGCAAGATGGCCGCGGTGGTCTTCACCAACCCCGGGGCCCAGGTCTTCGGAGTCCGCGCCTCCGGGCAGATCGATGCCGCGCCGCTGATCTCCGGCGAGGTGATGGTGGCCGGCACCGCACGCTTCCCGGCGCTTCTCGCCGACTTTCTCAAACCGTTCCGGACCCAGTCGAAAGGGGGCCGCGTCCGCCTTCTCTCGCCCGCGGAGATCGAAGAGGTGGCCGGGCGGCTGGCCGCCGGGCAGGAGGAGGAGGCCGAGGATCCGGAGGCGTGGCGCATCGGATCATACAGCTTCGACCGCAAGCCGGCCCAGGAGACGGGATACCACGCGCTGCACACCGGACGGTCGAACCGCGGCAAGCCCGTTCTGCTGAAGCATTACCGTCTCAAGAGCCTGATGCGCGGCGACCGGGACGCCGCGTTGGCCGCTCTCGGCCGCGAGGCGGAGATCCTCAGCGAACTGCCGCAAGATCCCCGCCTCGAGCGCCTGTTGGGGCACGGCGAGGATGGCGATGCCTACTATGTCATCCTCGAGGCCGTGCAGTCCCCCGACCTCGACCAATGGCTGGCCGGCGACCCGCCGCGGGCCGAACGGCTCGCGATCCTGCGGGATCTGGCCGAGCTGCTTGCGCTCCTCGCGGGCGCCGACGTCGTCCACCGCGGCATCACGCCGAAGAGCTTGCGGGTACGCGACGGACGCCCCGTTCTGACCGGCTTCGAACTGGCCCGGCTCGACAGCGTGGCGACGCTGCTGGTCGACGCCCGGCGGCTTTTCGACCAGCAGTATCAGGCGCGCGAGGTGTTCGTCGGGGGAGTCCTGGGACAGGCGACCGACAGCTACAGCCTGGGTGCGCTGGCCATCCGCATGCTGGCCGGCACGCTGCCGTTCCGCGATTTCCAGGAACTCGCCGTCCGCCGCGGCAAGCCGGGCTTCTGGGAGAAGGTCGCCGCCGGCATGGCGCTGCCGCCGTCCGCTGCGGCCGACCTCAAGCGGCTGCTGTCTCCCGACCCGATCCAACGGCCGACCGGCCGCGCCCTCGTCGATCTGGTCTCGGGCTGGAGTTGAGGCGATGGCGCGGGCACCCGGATACTCATCATGCTGACGGTCAGTCTCGACCTTCGCCTCGACATCCTTGCCGAGATTTATCCCATGGCGGACACCGGCCGCGCGCTCTTCAAGGTGCGCAGCAGCCTGGACGGCCTCACCTATGCCTTGAAGCAGTTCAGCCTGGAGCGGAACAACGGAGGGGCGATCCGCCGGGAGATGGCGGCGCTCAACCGCCAGCTCAACCATCCGGAACGCTTTCCGCGATACCGCGCCTACTTCGAGAAGGACGGCTTCGGCTTTCTGCTGCTGGACTGGATGGATGGCACGCCGCTGTCCGGCGCGGTTTCCGCGGCACCGGTCCGCGGACCCGCCGAAGCCGCATCGCGCGTCGAGATCCTGCGGCACATCTGCGAGGCCTTGAGCTGGGTGCATCGCGTACGGCACCTTCATCGCGACTTGAAGCCTCAGAACATCCTGCTGCGCGATCCGCGAGACCCCCGTAAAGGCGTGGCGCTGATCGACTTCGGCCTCGCCCTGGAGCGCCGCGGCGGTCTGGAGGGCACGCCCGGCTACACCGCGCCCGAACAGACCGACCGGCCGGACTTCCCCCTCGACCAGCGGACCGACCTGTTCGCCGTCGGTGCCATCGCCTGGTGGCTTATGACGGGTCAGGAATTCCGCTATTTCGGCGACGGCGACGGGTGGTCAGGCGTCGGTCCCGGAACCTTGTGTGCGCTTGCTCCCGGCGTTACACCCGCGTTGGAGGCCGTCATTCTGCGGGCGCTCGCCTATCGTCCGGATCGGAGGCCGCGTTCCGCGCAGGAGTTGAAGGCGCAGTTGGCCGGAGCCCGGTCATGACTGCCGACCGGCTGTCCTTCTGGCATCCCGCATCGCTGGTGACGCTTCCGGGCGCTCTCCCCATCCTGCTGCCGCGGAACGCCGCCGATTTCCGCGGGCGCTGGCCGGGCGCGACCGTTCCCAGCCTCGACCAGCTTGCCGCGGAACTTGCGCAGGCGACGATGTGCTGCGTGCGCTGCCGGCCCGCTCGCGAGGGTGGCCGCACCTTCGTCGACATCCTTACCGGACGCCTTCTCATTTCCGCCTGGGCGCCCGACGGGGAAGCACCGAAACTGATCCTCAGCAAGAACGGCGTGAAGCCGGCCCTGGGCGGTGACAAGTCCGGCATCCTGGCAGCGGGCGGGCGGGTACGGGTGCAGGGTGTCGAGCTGGTGAGCGGCACCGCTTTGCGCCAGCGGTTCGAGGAGCGTGCCGACGCCTACCGGTCGGGCGACTATGTCCGCTGGATCCTCAATGCCCCTCCGGCCTCCGCCGGCGGCGGTACGGTTGACGAGGACGACGAAGGCGAAGGCGAGGCGGGGTCCGACGCCGAAATCGGGGAATCGGGAGTGGCGTGGGCGGCCGACCTTCTCCGCCAGGTGACGGATATTGCCCACGAGCTGGAGGATGAGGAACTCAGGGCCGAGCCGCCCTTCCAGTATGTGGCGCGGCGGGCCGAAGCGCATCGTGGCAATGTCCAGCAACAGTTCCGCCTGACCCTGCCGGAAGCCGACCACCGCCGGCTGATCGAGCGGAAGGCCGCCATGCTGGAACGCATGGACATGGCGAGCGGCGATACGCTGCAGATGCAGGTGCGGGATCTGGAGGCCGGAACGGGCGAGATCATCGTCTCGGTGCCTCGCCAGATCGATGCGGCGGCGCTCCCTGCGACGGGGGAACTGCGCCTCGCCAATCCGCCGGTCCTCAGGCGGGTTCGGGAACAGGTCATCGACCGTCTGGCCACGGGGCAGGCGGCGAACCGCTGGCTCCTTCCCCTGTTGGGGGGAGAGCACCCGTTTCCTCCCTTCCACGCTCCCACGGTCGAACCGCCTCCCGGCGCGACGCCCATGCCGTCGCAGCAGGAGGCGATGAACCGGGCCGCCGGCAGCCCGGACGTCTTCCTCGTGCTCGGACCGCCGGGGACCGGCAAGACCACGGTCATTCTCACCTGGGTCAGGCATCTGGTGGCCGAGGGCAAGCGCATTCTCGTCACGTCGCAGAACAACAAGGCGGTCGACAATGTGCTGGAGCGCCTCGCGCGCGATCCCGCCACCACCTGCGTTCGCCTCGGTCAGGAACACAAGGTCTCGACCGCGGTCCAGCCCTTCCTGATCGACAACTGCGCGGCGACCTTGCAGAAGCGGCTGCTGACCGATGTCGAGACGGTCCTCGCCGACCTCGATGCTGCGGCAGCCTGGGCCGAACAGGCGCCGGCCGCCATCGCGCGGCAGGACGCCGCGCTTGCGGAACTGGCGGCGGTGGAACGCAGGCAGGAAGACGCCCGTTCGGCGTTGTCCCGGATCGGCGCCGACCTTCGGCAGGCCAGGGAGACCGCGGCTGCGGCCGGCACCGAGTACGAAGAGCAGCGCAAGGCTCTGAACGACCTTCTGGTCCGGCAGCAGGAGGCCGCCTCCGCCAGCGGCTGGCGTGCGCCCTTCGCCCGCGTCGGCGGACTCTGGGCCACTATGAAGGAACCGTTCGCCACCAAGTCGCTTTCGGCTGCGGGAGAGCGCAAGCGCTTGGCCGACCAGGCCGTGGCCGCGGCGCAGTCGCGGCTGGGCAACCTGCAGGCCGATGTCGACGCGCTGGCCGGTCAGGCCGCGTCGGCGCGTGCCCGGTTCCGCTCGCAGCTGCCGCCCATCCCGGACTCGTCCTTGCCGCCCCGCTTTCGCCCTTGGGATACGCTGAACGTCGAGGCGCTGCGGTTCGGCGCGCGGGAGCGGCTGCTGGAGGATGCGCGACGCCTTGCCGATCTCCGTCTGCTGGTCGGGCGCTGGCGGAACGCCGTCGCCGAGAGCCGGCAGGAAACCCTCTATCCCCAGCTCATCGCCGGCGTCGACGTGGTGGGGGCGACCTGCATCGGAATCCATACCAGCGCCGCCTTCCGTGACGTGCAGTTCGACGTTGTGATCGCCGACGAGTCGGGACAGATCCAGGTCCAGGATCTGATCGTGCCCCTGTCGCGCGCGCCGAAGGCGATTCTGGTGGGCGACCACAAGCAGCTGCCGCCCATCGTCAAGCCGGAATTCCGTGACGCCCTGACGGCCCGCTACGTCGAGGACGACGGGCTCATGAACGTAAGCTGGTTCGAGCATCTGTGGGGGCGCGTGCCGGACGACCGCAAGGCGGTTCTGGACACCCAGTTCCGCTGTCCCGCCGTCATCAGCGACTTCATCTCGTCCAGCTTCTACGAGGGCCGCTATCATGCCGGTCCCGGCATGGCGGCGACACCGCTGTGCGGTGCCTTCACGTCGCCGCTGGTGCTGGTCGACACCAGCCTGCACCCGCGCCGCGGCGAAAGCTCCCGACGCGCCGGCGGCAGGACGGAGGTGCTCGGCAATCGTCTGGAAACGGAGCTGGCCGTCTCGCTGCTGGACCGGGTTCTAGCCGAAAGACCGGACGTCGCCATGGATGGCGAGGTCGGCATCATCGCGCCTTACAAGAGCCACGTCGAGGAGGTCCGCCGCGCGCTCGACCAGGCACGGGCCGTCGGAGGGCCGATCGCCGAACTGACCTTGCCGGCCCGCGACGTGGTGGCCAGCGTCGACAGCTTCCAGGGACAGGAGCGCAAGCTGATCATCGTGACGCTGACCAGGGCGAACTCCGCAGGCGTCATCGGCTTCCTATCCGACTGGCGCCGTCTCAACGTGGCAATGACGCGGACCAGGCATCAGCTCGTGCTGATCGCCGACATGGCGACGATGACGAGGCGGCGGAAAGACCCCGTGGCGAAGGAGGAAGCCTTCCGCTCGGCAATGGAAGGCCTGCGCACGCACGCGCGCAGGCACGGACAGTTCATCGATGCCCGTACCCTGACGGGCGAGTAGGTCACGCATGCAGCCAAGGCGATTCATCCCCTTCGACCGCTTCGTCGTTCCCGCCGTCGCCGCCGGAGCCCGTCCGCTTCTGATCGGCCGGGTCCTGTACCCGGTGATCGAGGTCCAGGTCGTTCTCCGCGAGCGCTCGCGGGGGGACATGTCCGAGATCGAACTGGCGTTCCTCGCCGTCATCTCCGCCGGCATCGACCGGACGGAAGACCTCCACGCGCTGCTGGCGGTGCGGGAACGGTTCGCGGGTCAGCTCCTCGACCGGCTGGAAGGGCTAGGGCTCATCGACGCTGCCGGCACGGAGCTGCGGACGACGGAACTCGGGGACCTGTCGCTGCGCGAAGGCGCGCTGGTCAAGGATGTCGAGCGGGCGCTGCTCGTCTGTGGATTGACCGGACATCTGCTGCCGCGCGAGGTGTACGATCTTCCCCGGCTTGCGCCGGAGAAGGCCGCGTCGAACCTTTTCGGGCGGCGCTTCCTGGAACCGCGGGACGGAGTTCCGAACCGGATCCTGTCGTTGCGGCTGGACGCGATGCGGAACGAAGGCGGACGCGAAGCCCTGGCCCGCTTCGGCATTCCGGACGAGGCAGTCGCCATCAATTCGGTGGGCGACGGCATCGGCAGATTCGTCGAGGGCGGCCTCGTGCTGGCGGCGGACCCCGGAGGCGGCTGGATGGGGGAACTCCGCCTGGGCTCCGCCACCGCTCTCGCCCTGGATGGCATGCTCGACCTGCTGGTCCCGGAGATGGACATCGCGCTGGCTCAGAGCCACGACGCAAGGGATCGGCTGGCCCAAGCCCTTGCCGCGCATGGCGTCGCCCTGGAGGGCGCGCCGTTCGTTTCCGAGCGGCGCGGCATCGAGGCGCGGGTGACGGCTCTGGCGCCGCCGAAGCCGCTGACCCTTCAGGGCCGGTCCTGGCTTTCCCGCCTCGGCACGCCGGATCAGCCTGCGCTTCCCATCTGGGAGTTCCGGGCCACCGGACCGGACGACCGCCGCCGTGACATGCTGGACGGGGCCTGCATGTATCTTTCGACGGACGAGCCTGCGCTGTGCCGCGATGCCCGCGCCCTGCGCATCGCCGGTGAGGCGGCCGATCGCTGGTATGCCACGCCGCGCGCCAAGCGTGCGGCGACTGTGGGGGCCGACATGTGCGATGCCCTCGAGGCCGCCGGGTACGAGCCCGGACGGGTTCGGGTTCTGGCTGAACGCCATGGGGACGGACAGGTTCTTCGGCATCTCGACGAGGTGGAGCTGGTCGAATCATGAGCATTGCCGATTCCCTGCCCGCGGATGCACGATTCCGTCTCGCCGCTTGGCTGCTCGTGCCCGTCCGGACCGGGCTTCTGGCTGGAGCCGCCGCGCCGCCGACCGGCTGGACCGGCCTCGCCGGCGGTGCAGCCGGCCCGACATGGGGCACTCCGGACGATCAGGCGCGCTTCTTCCTCGGCGGACTGCGCCGCAGGCTTGGTTTCGACCATGGGCGGCGCTGGAGAATGGAAGCGGTGCCGCCGACGGAGTTGCGCTGTGGGGCTAAGGCGGCGGCTCTGCGGGTCGTTGATCTGCTGGCGCTGGGCGAATGGGGTTTCCTGTTGCTCCGCGTCGAAGCTGCCGACCTGTTGACGGCCGACGAGGTGCTGCGCTTCAACCGCGCCCTGCCGGCCTGGATTCCGCGAACCGTATCCGAACATCTTCCGGACTGGCACGTCGGCGACGGCGTGATGCCGCTGAGCGGTGTCGTGCGCCGGCTGCTGCCGATGGGCGTGGAACCGGCGGAGGAACTGGACTGGTTCGGCCATGACGTGCCCCTGATCCTGATGGTGACGCGGGACGCCGCGGACGGCGTCGAGCCCGACACCCTGACGGCGGCCCTGCTTGCCGGACTTCCGCCGGCACGTCCGGACTACACCCTTGCGGTGCCGGAACAGGAACGGCTGGTCGGGAACACCATGGCGGTCTGGCGGAACTGGCTGGTCGGCCAGCACGGCGCCCGCACGCTGTTCTATGCCGCAGGCGAAACGCCGCTGACGGTCAACATCGACCGCTACTACCATCTGCTGGTCGTGCTGACGGCGCATCAGCAAGTCCGATTGTGGGATTTCATGGAGCGGCTTGCCGGCCTACCCGACGCCGGCATCGGCAGCGAGGGTCTCGACCTTCGCCGTGAGCTTGCCGAGTTCCGCCGGATCTACATGCCGTCGAAGGCGTCCACCTATCCGATCGGGGATCGGCTATACCGCTTCTTCATGGATCGGGCGGCCGTGGACGAGCTGGCGTCGACAATCAACCGCGACATCGCCGAACGGGACAAGGTCGAGCAGCTCATGGGCCAGCGACGGGAATCGGCGATCCTGACGGCGCTGACGGCCATCGCGTCCCTCGCCGTGCCGGCCACCACCGTAGCGACGATCCTCCAGCTCGACCTGGATAAGCTCGGAAGTCCGCTCCATTTCTGGGGACCTGCTACGATTGCCACCGCGCTGGCAGTTGGTATCGTGGTCATATCGTGGCTTCGGTCAGGTGCTCCTAAACGATAGGGCGTCGAGTCTGATTGGCGAGCAACTTTGCCCGCCGATCCCATCGAATAGGCAGATTAACTCATCGTCACTCCCGTAAATGACCGACAGGGTGTCCGCGGGCTCGGTAGAAGCTCAGTCGCCAATCAAGGTTAATGCGTGGAACGCTGCCATTGCCGCGCACGCTCTGCCAGCCCAGTAAGCAAACACGCTTGCAGTACACCTGGAACAATCGTGGCAAATCAATCTTCTAGCGCCTTGAAGACCGCGTCCGCGGCGTCTTTATAAAATTCAATACTGATCCTGGTCCACAGCTCATCGGGAAGGTCGTTGAGCTGCTTGCGGGCGCTGACCGGCATCAGGAGCGTCTGTGCCTGACGGTCCACAGCCAATTCAGCGATGCGCACCGCGTTGGGAATGAGTTCGACCGACCCGCCGAGATTCAGCGAGCCGACCACGATCGTTCCTCCTCGGCTGTTCCGACCCAGCAGCGAACCGCAAAGCGCGACCAGAACGGGAAGGCCCAGACCGGCCCCAGTCTTATCGCTGTCCATAGCCCGCATCTGGATGGAGAACTCCTCCTCACGCGGATTGCGATCGCCGACCATTTCGCGCGAGCGGGCGTAGAGATTCTGTTCGCCGACTTTGACGCTCTCCCGGAGTGCCGGCGGTGTCGGCTGATTCAGGATCTTCACGCCACTTCCAGGTCCGCAGGTCACCTCAAGCCGATACAGGCCCGGCGCCGTCTCCGCCGAGGCGCCCACCGCCCAGACCTGACCCGGGGGCAGGGGATCGCTCTCGATGGCTTCGTCGCTGTGGAGCTCGGGCGTCGAGACGAACTGCTCCACCCCATCGGCTCCCAGGGTATAGCTGAAGTGCGTGTTCCGGAACTCGCTCTTGAACACGCGCTTCTGCTGCTCCTTGACCCGCCGGCGGGCCTCCAGCGCCAGTCGGACGATCCACTCCAGATCTTCATCCGGGATCGGCGTGTCCGGGTCCGGGAAGAGCAGCTTGGCAACACCGTTGAATGTCTTGCGCACCGCCTCGATGTCGCGGCCGCTTAGGGCGCCGCCGAAGTGGACGCGCTCGAGCGCCTGAGTCCGATTGACGCTGCGCAGCCGGCTCCAGCACTCGCTGATAAAGTCGCTAACAAGGCCGAAGTGGTCGGTCAGGTGCTCGGTCGGGCTGAGCTTCGGGAAGTCCCAACCGGGCACATAGGCGTGGAGGCGGTCCATGAAGGCGGTGTCGTTGCGCATTTCCGGCGGCAGCGGACCGAGCAGGTGTCCGATCTTCTGCTGCTGCTCCAGGTCGACATCCAGATTACCGACCATCACGATGGCCCCTTCGGCCCGGATGTTCTCCTTCCCCCGGCTGAACTGGCCGGAGGCCATGTAACCCTTCATGATGTTGACGCCGTCCTTCTGGTCGAAGGACACGCCGGCAACCTCGTCGAAGCAGACCACATCATAGCGGCACACCAAGCCGCGCTCGCCCGACGAGTTGTTGACGAACATCTTGGCGACCGTGGCCTTGCCGCCGGAGATCAGGTGAGCGTAGGGCGAGATTTGTTGGAACAGGTGGCTCTTGCCGGTACCACGTGGACCCAGCTCCACGAGGTTATAGTTCGATTCCACGAAGGGGGCCATGCGCAGCAGCATGACCTGCTTTGCCCGATCCGTGAGGGAGGATGGCTCAAGGCCGACGGAGCGGATCAAAAAATCCAGCCATTCACGGGTGGAGAATTTGGCGCGGCCGCGGGCAAGTACCTCCAACGCATCGGATTTGGAGAGCTGAATCGGGCGCAGCGCCTCGATGCCGAAGGGCCTGCCGCCCTTCTCCTGCGCGATGATGGCATCATACGACAGAGTGACCTCGGCATAGAAGCCGTCGGTCAACATGCGTTCGTTCTCGCGCACGACGCTGTCATCGATGCGCACGTCACGCAGCGTCAGGCTGGGCAGTTCGGCGATATAGCAGTCGTTCTTCGTATCCAGGCGCGCTTTGACGATATCGATGATCTTGACCGAGCCGCGGTCGCGCGCCTGGGCCTTGAACAGCTCCTCCGTCCCGGTGCGGACCGTCCGGTCGCGGAGCTGCTTTTCAACGATCTCCAGACCTTCGGCGATCTCCTCCTCATCCACGCTGGCGCAGTAGCGGCCGAGAAGGAATTCGACGACGTAGGTCGGCACCGGGTACTGCCGGGCGTACCGGCGGACCAAGTCCTTGCGCACGAGGAAGCCGTCGAAGGCAGCAGCGCCAAGCCGGTCCAGGCTGTCCATTTCCACGTTCATCATTCGTCTCCGACGGTCGTCATCTGCGCCGCGATCACATTGCCATCCGTGTCGAGAACGACGACGAAGGCGGCCGTGCCCATGTTGCTGTCGTCCTCGACCGCCAGACTGGCCTCACCGGTGTCTTTCAGCTCCTTGACGGAGGCGGCGATGCTGGTGCCCGGATTGTTTCGCTTCTGGCGAAGGTCCACGGCCAGTCCCGGCGTGGAGGTCTCGACCTTGATCCGGACACGCAGGCCACGCCAACCCACCTGCTTGATGGTGGCCGAGATGGGCGCCGCGCCACGGGAAACGGTCAATTCGGGAATGACGCACTCCTGCGGGCTGATGCCGCCGTGAGCGTATGCCGCATTGGCCAGATAGGATCCGACCCCCGGTGGCATGGCGATGCGGACATGTGGGTCCCAGTACCAGGGGAAGGTCGCAGCCCCCGGCGAGGCGCCGTCCTTCACGGCGGCGCAGCGCGCCCATTTCGCCGAGGTCACCGACTTGGGCAGGTCGACCTTCGGCAGCCCGTCCGGCATGAGCAGCCAGCCATGGTCGGTGACGATGCGCACGCGGGGCCAGCCGACCGAAAGAAGGCTGTCGATCAGCATGACCAAGTCGGACAACTCGTCTTCGATCTGGCGGACGAGCCCGATGTCGAGTTTGTGCCCCAACTCATCAAGCTTGCCGGTCTCACACCATCCGACGTCGCCGGCTCTGGCCGGTCCCTGCGGGCTTGCCGGCGCGACGATGACGGCGCCCTTCTGCTCCAACGCTTGCCGCAGCTTCAGGACGCCTGCCGCCGCCGTCGTTCCGGACAGGTGGGGGCAGAAGTCCTCCGGTGCGCCGCCCGGCCCGATGATCGGCCCGACCGGCATGGCGACGGGTTTGGCCGTGGCAGTGACCGTCGGCAGCGGCGCGAAGCGATGCCCTGCGGTGCAGGGAAGTTGCAGCCCCTCCAACTGCTCCTTTAGCGCCATGGCGACGTCGTAGCGGAGTCCATCCACGAACAGGAAACAGGTCCCGGCTTCGGGCGTGAACGGATGGACCAGCGCGGACGCCGCTGTATCCGAGGCCCCCAGCAGGTCCTGGAGATGGCGGGCCGACTGATCCAGCCAGGGCAGATACAGGGCCCGGATGACCCGGCAGAGCAACCCGGCTTGCGGCTTGTGCGCCATCGCCTTGGTCAGAGCCTCCAGCGCCGCGCGATCGCAGCGCCACCCGTCGGCGGCATAGGCGTCCGCCATCGCGGCGGCATTGGCGCCGCCCAGGCCGGACCGCGCCATCTGGGCCAGTTTGGCCAGCGGCTGCAAGGCGTCCGCCAGGGGGCTCTCGCCCAGTTCAGCCCATGGGGAGTTGCGTCGGTCGGCGTGCTCCGCTTCCAGGGCGATGACCTTGTCGCAGGCGTCCTGATGCGGCAGGTCGACCGCGGCCTCCAGCCCGGCCCGCAGTTTTACCTCGCCGTCCTCATTGAAGCGGGGGTTGCGGTCGCTCCCGGCGAACAGGTCCTTGTAGGACATGCGCAGGACCTTGGAGAGGCCCGGATAGAGTTTGGGAGCGGCACAGAACCGCCGCCAAACGCCCGCCCAGGTCGGCGACTGGTCATTCACCAGCTTGTCACCGGCTGCCGTCACGCCGTCCGCTTCCGGGTCGAAGCCGTAGGTCTTAAGCCAGAGCTGGCGGATGGACTGCCATTTCCCGTCGTCGCAACGCTGGCGGAAGGCCCCCGGCTCGCTCATCCAGCTCAGCAGGTCGCCGACCGGGTCATCCACGTCAAGCTTCAGCAGGTTCTCTGCATCGATGCGGCGACCGAGGAGAGAAACCACGGGTTCGGTGGCCACACGGGGGAGCATCCGCAACAACGCCTTGCGGGTGGCCTGATCGCCGGCGAGGTCGATCTCCAGAACCGCCTCCACGAACCCCTCGACCGTCCAGTCGCGGCCGTTCCGGTGGTGCCAGGTCTGGCCGCGGTAGCACAGCTCCACCAGCGGCTGATGGGCGGGCGGACAGTCCTCCGCCGAGCGCAGCACCGCGCGCGCCACCCCCGGCAGGTAGAGCACGGGGATGGCATCCGCCGGCAGGTCGAGATCGGGCAAGGCGCGGTCGACGACGCATTTCAGCCAGATCGCAGGCCCCGTCTTGTGTTCCGGGTCATAGGGTCCCAGCGCATACAGGTGCGGCACCAGCTTGCGCAGTGGCTCGACCAGGGGCCGCCACTGCCCGTCCGGATCGGTCCAGAGGATGGCGGCCGGCGGCGCGACGCCATCGGCTGTCTTCCCTGCATCGGCCAATCCGTGCTGGATCGCCTCCAGCAGGGTCTTGGGGCTCATACCGCTTGCCCGGCTTCGCGGGCGTCGGAGCGCTTCTCAGGGGTGTCCTGCGCCTCATTGACCAGATTTGGAAAAGCACGCCACGGATTTTCTTCGGGATCCTTGTATGTATCCTTGAGCCTGCTGAATTCGGTCAGAAGGAAAGATTCTGCACCCTTCTCAAGATGATCAACCGCGTGAAGAAATTTGCGATGATCAAGTTGCGATAGATCTCTTGAGCAGACGTTATCGATAACCCACTTTCCAAGCAGCATGCCAGCCGCTTTGAAGAAGGTATCTCTCCTTCTTTTGTTTTCACGGAGCAGCCGGTCCTCTGTATGTCTTTCTGGAAACGACTCCTTGATATAAAGTCGCTCGACCTGCTGCCGGATCAGGCAGGCAAGAATTGCCTGCGCCCCGTTGAGCGATCCGGTGAACACATTGTCATAGTGCTCGCGGAAGAGAGCGGACTCATTCGGTACGTCAATAATTTTCCTGCGCCACACTGCGTAGACGGAGCGGGCCACATCGAGGCTGGTGAACTCCTTAGGAGCAATTGGTCGGTCAAGCCGCTTGCGGCGGTACCGATAGCCGAGTTCCTCAATCGATTTTTCAAGAAGAATCTGCACTTCGTCATTCGCTCTCAGATCGGAGAGAGTTACCGGGTTCTGATTGTTGGTCGCCCAGGTGATGCGCTCGACCAGTTCCTTGTTTTCCGGCAGTTCGTAGATGCGGGTCAGCACGCACGCACCGGGCGCGGGCGTCTCGTCGCCCAGAACGCGGCCAATGATGAGACTGGTCTGTCCGCCATTCACAATCTGGATATTGTCAGCCTGCAGAAT
Source organism: Azospirillum lipoferum 4B (assembly GCF_000283655.1). Classification (NCBI taxonomy): domain Bacteria; kingdom Pseudomonadati; phylum Pseudomonadota; class Alphaproteobacteria; order Rhodospirillales; family Azospirillaceae; genus Azospirillum; species Azospirillum lipoferum. Next base: position 154,354 of record NC_016585.1, read on the forward strand.
TGGGCTCTCATGTGCCCCCTGATGATAATCGACGCGATCGCAAGTAATGGTCAATCCGTTATTGTAGAAATAAAAGTTCCCGCAATCGTCGTTCGTTTGGAGGGATTTCTCAATTTCGGAGTTGACCGAGTCCTTTTCCGCGCCGAGAAAATACCGGACGTTCCGTCCGACAAGCCGAATGTCGTATTCTTTAACCAACCGCGCAATCTCTTGTACAGCAACCTTTCCGATGATTACCCTGTGTCCGCCGATTTCCTCTTCCAGGTACTTCCCCTGCAGCTTTATCGTGTCATTCACGGGTTCGGTCGGATGCCAAAGGCGGTGCATCTCCGTGGGGCCAAAATGGATCCATTTGGACGGGAGCTTTTTCCTGCGGACGGCGTCCTTGATCCGCGTCTCGACGGCATCGACCCAAGTGCGCCCGTTGCTCGCCATCAGCACCGTGACATCGGGAATGCGGCCTTCCCGCAGCAGCTTGCGGAAATGGTCCACCTGCCGGGTCAGCCGTGAGTTGCCGGCGAACTCCGCGTCGGGGTCCAGCAAGGTCTCCAGCGCCGATATCATTTCCGTAACGGCGCCCTGTTCATAATTGCAGGCACCGTCCAGCCGATCGTGAAGCTTGCTCTGGATGAAGGTCAGCTTGAATCGCGTGCCGGTCACTGACGACACGACGATCGCATCGACGCCATAATCGTCTTTGCCGTCCACCACCGCGTCGAGCGCATCCGCATCGTCAAGGCCGCAATAGAGCTTCAGGGTGAGCACGGTCAGGGCTGCCGAACGCAGGCGCCTTTCATCAACATCCAAGTATCGGCCGGTGTCCGTCGGCGTGATGCCGATGATGCCCGCCAGCCGGTCACGCAACGCCTCGACGGTCTCGCCGACCCTCTGGTCGACCAGTTCAACTGCGGCTTTCATGCTTCGCCCCCCTTCCGTTCCCGCGCCGCGCGCTTGGCGTCGTTGCTGTAATGAAGATCGTTCCAGCGCTGGCCGTCGGGCTCGTCACCCGTGCCGGCGAAATTCGCCGTCTTCTGATCCCAGTTCCAGAACCAGGGATAGTCGTCCTTCGGGCGCGTCGGCTCCTTCCCGCGGTCCTTGTCCCACTTGATGCGCGGGGTGACGCGCAGGATGCAGGCGGTGGCGGACTTGGCGTCCAGGGGGCGGGCGGTCAGGAAGGGGCGGATGTTCATGCGCACCCCGTCATTGACGTCCGGCTCCCAGCCGATGGCCTGACGGCGCAGCGGCTTCCAGCGGACGAAGATGTCGTAGGGCGGCTCCCCCTCCAGGATGGCCTCAAGCCGGCCGCGCAGATGCTCCGCCGCGGCCAGCCGGCCCTCCGCTCCATCGGCACCCGCCTTCACCTCCGTCCGGCAGCGGTCGATCCATTCCCGCAGGTAGGTATAGACCAGCTTCTCCAGCGTCCGCCGGCCCTCGCCGCCGGGGGCCGCCAGCTTGTGATAGTTCACCAGGGCGTGGAAGCCGTCATCCTGCCGCCCGTCCCAGACATGCCAGATGAAGGGCCGGTTCTGGAACAGCTCCACATGCCGCTTGAAGAAATGGTTGCGCAGATAGGCGTCGAGGTCGCGCGCCTTGCCGTCGCCGGCGGCGGACAGCAGGGCGGTCAGGCGCTGCGGCGTCCAGTCGGCGCCATAGGCGGAGGCCAGCAGGGCGGACAGGCGCTCCGCCGCCGCCGGTTCCCCCTTGACCGGGGACAGGCAGACGATGCCGTCGCTGTCGGCATGGGGCTCCAGCCCGTCCGGCTCGGTGATGGCCGGGCAGTCCATGAAGCTGCTGCCGGTCTGGCGCGGCCAGCGATAGCCCAGCAGCCGGGCCACCGCCACCTGCAACGGATCGTCCGAGCCGACGGGATGGCCGTTGAACAGCCACTGGGTCGGGTCGTCGGAATGCGGCTTCGGCAGGCCGTCCGGGTATTTCTCCGCCGCGACCCTCTGCCAGTGGGCGAGGTCGAAGGGGATCAATTCGAAAGTGCCATTGTTCACCTTACTGCCTGGCTCAATTTTTCTGACTCGCTTAGTAAGTTCACCAGAATGAGCAAAGCAAAGCAGTGCAGATACGTGCTCCCTGTTGTTCGGAATGAGAACGCAAACATTACTGTCAAAAATTTCACCGCCATAGATGGTTGCGGGTAGCAGCCGCATTTGGCCGATAGAAACACCAATATTTCCCCAGGCTTTCGTTCCTTGCCGCCGTGCTACGCTTGATCCTCCATCAGCCCACCAGATAACGTTGGACTGTCCGCCATAGTTCTTTTGCTCCTGAGATGTCGACTGCATTGGATGCCAGTTTTCCGTCAACGCTGGGGTTTCCCAGAAACTGCGCACCAGTCGGTCGTCATCGCCAGTCTTTAATCCCTGAGATGCTCTGGCGAAATGGCCAATAATATTTCCTTTGTGCCCGCCCTGAAGGTCGAGGCGCGAATCCTTGCCGACCAACGCAGTCGAGGATGGAAGCACCGTGAACCCGCCACCTTCTTGTCCGGAGAGTATTGCCTCTTTCACTGAGATGCTCTTATTCTCTCCGGCATCAATGAGATTGATGTGCGATGTTACAATGTTGCTCCTACGAGACATAGCGAACAGCCCTGTTCGCGCTGCCCACCAATTCATATCTTGGAACGCAGCCGGACCAAGTAGGGCGCAGATATCTAATCCGTTCTTGATCAGGGATGTTTTCCTCAGATCACGATAGGCTGGTAAAAAAAGCCAATTATCCGGCGCAACGGTACTAAAAGTCCCATTTGGGACAATTATCTCCAACAGCCGCTCCATGAAGACGGTAGCAATGTCGTTTTTTGATCTCGGATAGTGCTCATCTATCCAGTTTCGCAACGAGTCTGACTGTTTTCCACGTCCCAAATACGGTACGTTTGTCGCCACCAGCACATACCGATTCGCTAGCAACTCCGCCGCCTTGGCAAGGCCTTGTGCGGCGACGGCCATTTCTGCTACCTCGTCGCTGCCGTCGGCCAGCGCTTGCGTCAGGATCGGTTCCAGCAGGTCCCAGTCGGCGGCGAACAGGTCGCCGCCGGCCCGACGCGGTTCGATCAGGCTACCCAGCACCGGCGCTTTCTCGAACAGGTCATACAGGCGGGACAGGCCGGTGCGGATGCGGCTGTCCACCTGCGCGTTCAGCAGCGTCGCCTCCGCGCCCAGCAGGTCGGTCCTGGCCTGCGGGTCGGCGGCGCGGGCCACCTTGTCCGCCAGCTTCAGGAAATCCTGCTTCGCCATGCCGATGGAAAGGCCGGAGCAGGCGAGATGCAAGGGCGGCAATTGCACGTACTCGCCGATCAGGCGCCAGGCGGCGAAGGCCAGATTGAAGGCGGCAATCTGGGTGCAGCGAAAATCGATCTCCAGCCCGTGCAGATTGTCCCGCAGCACCGCCAGCACGGCGTCCTTCCGGTTCAGCCCCTCCTCCGCCATGCGCAGCGCCGCCAGGATGGGCAGGGTGAAGACCAGGAAATGGCCGGACCCCATGCAGGGATCGAGGAAGGTGATGTCCTTCACATCCCCGGGCCAGCCGGGGAAGGTGCCGGCCGCCGGGCGCCAGTCGCCCTCGCCGCCATCCTCCCGCGTTTCCCGGACGAAGCGCAGATAGGTCCAGTCCACCCCCGGCAGGGCGCAGGCCGCGCGCAGCTCCGCCTCGTCCGCCGCCCCGGCGGCGAGCGCCGGGTTCGCCGACAGGATCTTGCCGGCCCACCACGCCCCCAGCGTGTTGTGCAGCAGGAACAGGACCATGTAGTCCTCGGTGAAGAGCTGGGTGACGGCCGGCAGCTCGTCCGCCCCGATCGGCCCGCCCGACTTGTTGACCCTCTCCTTCTCGTCGGCCTGCCAGAACTGATAGACCCAGCCCAGGCTGTCGTCGGCCCGGAACACGGCGGGCGGCAACGCCTTCAGCCGGTCCTCCAGCGCCGAGCGGGTCTCCGGCGGCAGGGCCAGGGCCAGCGCCGGATCCTCGCTGCGGAAGATCTCCGGCAGCATGCGTTGGGCATAGCCGGCGGCGAGCTCCAGCCAGTCCTTTCCCTGCTCCCGCGCCAGTTCCTGGACATCGGCAAGGGTAAGCGCCAGCCCGTCGTCGATCAGCAGGTCGCTTTCCGCCAGGAAGCGGGCGAACAGCATGCGGTGCCAGTGCTCGTACGCCACCTCCGGCACCAGCCGCTTGATGTCCTGGCTGCCGTCGGAGCGGCGCTCGTCGCCCAGCCGCTTGGCATGGGCGCGCAGCTTGGCGCGCAGCTTCTTCTCCTGGTCGGTCAGATAGCCGGGGCTGGCGGACAGATGTACCCCCAGCCGTTCCAGCGCCTTGCGCGCCCCGACCTCCGCCAGCACCCGCGCTTCGCGGACCCTGGTCTCCAGATTGCGGCGAAGATCACGCGCCAGCGATGCCATCGGACAGGCTCCCTTTCAGACGTTCTTGTGCTCGCATGCTTTTCGTCAGCTCACCATCACCGGACCGTCGCCGAGGGCGTCGGTCAGGGTCGCGCGCGCCTTCGCCAGCCACGCCTCGACTTCCTCCGGCGTCTTCAGCGTGGTGCGCTCCAGCATGACCATGCGGACCTTGGGCTCCAGCAGCTTGGCCGCCTTCTCCAGCGCCCGCTGAACCCGGCCGGCGACCGCGTCGATTTCGGCGCGGGCGGTGGGCAGGGGCTTGCGGTCGAGATGCTGCAACAGCGTCTCGTCCGAGGACAGGTTGGGGTCCGCCGGCGCCGTCAGCCCGACATCCGCGAGGATGGAGGCCTGCTGGTCGGCGGCGAGCCGGCCCCACAGGACGTTCCCGGCGAGTTCCGCCTCCGCCGCCCGATGCGCCTTCAGGTGCGCGGCATGGAGCGTCCCGACCTCCTCCCGCAGGAGGGCGGCCAGGGCGGCCCGCACCGGCGTGACGTGGTCGGTCCCGTCCAGCAGCAGCCGCTTGTCCCGGATCGTCTCCACCTGCTCCAGCGGGTCCTTGGCACCGTCCAGGCCGCGGGCGTGGCCGGACAGGCGATCCAGCACCGTCCAGGCCGGCAGGCGCTTGTCCTTCAGCTCCTTCAGCGCGGTCCATGCCTCGATCCTGGCCGTGAAGTCCGCGGCCTTCGCGTGGATCGCGTTCAGCCGCTCGTTGCCGGCCAGATGCTCGATGTCGGCGATGTCCTTGGTGTCCGGCGATGCGGGCAGGGGGGCAGCGCCGCCCGCCTCCGCGCCGAGGCCCTTGAGCTTGGAGAGGAATTCCGGCGCATTCGCCGCCAGCTGTTCCGCTGCATTGGGGACGCCGAGCAGCTGATAGAGCTTCCGCAGGGCCAGCTTCTGCGTGGCGCTGAGCGTGAAGCCCTCCTTCCGGAAGTCGGCCTTGGGGATGCGGTTGTGGTCGAGGTGTTTCGGGGCGATCACCTCCCCGTTGGCCACGGCCGTGACCACCCCGGCGCTGTGCAGGGCGACCAGCGCCGCATCGATGGCCTCCTTCGGCCAGCCGAGCGGCGGTGCCTGAAGCTCCTTGCGGATATCGGAGCCGCTCCGGCCGGCGCCGATGGTGGTCAGCACCTGCTGGCAGACCGGGTGCGTTTCCAGGGCGCCGGCATGGCCGACCACCTGGAACGGATTGTCGGCTCCCTCCCGCGCCCGCTTGAAGACGGTCTCCCAGTGACCGCTGTCGGCCTCCTTGAAGCGGGGGAACAGGCGGACAAGCGAATCCTCTGCGGCCGCTTCGATCTGGTCGGCCACGGTCAGGCGCATGACCTCGTTTCCGCCGCCCTGATACACCTTGGTCTGGCCGACGATCTCCTTAACCAGGGTCTGGACGGCCTTGGTCGCGATGCTCAGCCGGCTGTCCATACTGAGCTTGGCCTCTTCGCCTTCCTTGGTGGAGGGAATGCCCTTGGCATCCAGCGTGGCCTTGGCGGCGATCATGTCCCGGATGCCGTCCCTCAAGGCGTCCGGATGCGCCCGTGGGATGAAGACGAAGATGGTCGGGCTTTCGTTGCCGGCGGCGCGCGCGGCGTCCTGGGCCTGCTTTTCCGTGCTCGTCCAGCCGTCCCGCATCCAGACCTGAATGACGCTGGTCTCGGCCGGCGGCGGCGTGTCGCCACGGTGGATGGCGAGCTTGCGGAGTTCCTTCGCGTCGCCCTGGAGCAGCTGCACGCCCTTGATCGCGCTTTCGAACTCCGCTCCGATCAACTGTTCGCGGCGGAAATAGACGGTGGAGGTGTCTGCGGCGGCCCGGTTCTGCTGAGCCCGGAATTCCCGGTCCCACTCGGTACCCTCGCGGGTCTGAAGCCGGTACTCCTCGTCCACCGGCATCAGGTCGCCCCGGTCGACCAGTCGCTTCAACATCTCGTCGACGTCCGCCCGGAGCCTGCCGTTGTCCGCGGTCAGATCATCGACCAGCAGGTCGGCGATGTGCTCCTTGGTCGAGCGGATGCCGGTGTCCATACCGGCCTCGCGCTTCAGCCGGTTGATCAGGAACACCACGCCGCAGATGCGCGCGGCCAGATCGCCCACATCCTTCCGAACCTGGAGGATGCGCTCGTTGATCTCGCGCAGCAGGATGCCGGTGTTGACCAGCTCCGGCGCGAGCGCCTCATAGAGCTCGTCGGCCGGAATCAGGGTCCCCAGATTCCGGTCCGCCCGCTTGTGCAGGGCGTCATGGACGATGCGGAGCTGCGAGCGCAGTTGGCTCTGGGTGCCCCCCGCATCCAGCTGGCGAAAGCATTCCTCGAAAAAGCGGCGGCGGACCGGCAGGATCGGGTAGTCATCCACGATGACGGCGCGGTCTTCCGGGCCCTCCTGGATGCGGGTGCCGCTCAATTGGCGGGAGACCTCGCCGGCATGGGTGTCCAGCGTGCTGCGCACATTCCCCAGTGCGGCGGGCTTCTTCTGAAGCAGGACCTTCCGAGTGACGGTCTCCACATCAATGTCGGACAGCGGCACCCGGACGGTGAACCGGTCCATCAGACGCTGAAGGTGGGGGGCCGAGCTCAGCGCGCTCTGGCCGGCGCCGACGATCATGACGCGGCCGTTCATCTGCTTCGACACCGCCTCCGCTACTTCGGAGACCAGCACCGACCGGTCATGGACCGTGCCGATGTACTGTTGAACCTCATCCAGGACCAGCAGGGTCAACGGAATCTGGCCGTCGTGGCCGCGGAGCCTGAGGGCAGCCCGCGCGGCATCCAGGAATTCCGTCGTCGTGATGTCGGTGAGCTTCTGCGGAAACTGCTCGCGGAGCAGAAGCCGGACCTGACCGGGGCCGGTGGCCAGGTCCGGGATGGCCGACATCAGTGCATTGGCGATCAGCGGGCTGACATAGAGGCTGTTGAGTTCGGCATTGAAGTCCTTGCCGGCCGCTTTCACCGCGTCGCGTATGTGATCGAGCTTGCCTTGCTCTTCCAGCCAGAGGCAGAAACGGGCGGGCGCATACTGCTCCGGCAGACCGACCGCGCGCAGGATGACGGACAGGATGGTCAGGCGGACCGCATCCGTGCCCCCATTGGGCATGGCCCCGGCGGCGGCGAGCAGCCCGCCGGCCCTCTTCCCCTGAGTGTCCAGTTCCTTGAGGAGCTCCTTCACTTCGTCCGGCAGGCTGGGGACGAGGGCGCGGGCGGTGGCGCCGTCAGGAAATGCCGTGTTTTGCCACAGATGACAGAGCATCTTCAGCAGGTGCGACTTGCCGCTGCCGTAGAAACCGGAAACCCAGGCCCCGGGAAGGCTGGTGCCGCCATTGAGAAAGGCGCGGAGGATCTTGATCATCCCGTCGGCGTACTGGCCCTCGCAGACGAAGCTCTTCAGCTCCTCCCGCAGCTCCAGCATGGCTTTCTCAGTGTCGCGGTCGTCGACCAGGCGAGCCTGACCGTTGTTGGCAAGACGCGTCTGGCCCGGATCGCGCAGCAGAACATCCTTCAGCTTCATGACTGTGCTCCCCCTCCGTGCATCGTGATCGGCACGGCCAAGTAGTTCCACCCATCCCGCGCATCGAGCAGGCGGTACGTGTTGTCCTCATACTGCCCCGGGAAGAAGACCAGCAACCGGCCGCGAATGTCCGGCTCAACCAGGGTCAACACGCGCGAAAGGCGCGTAAAGCCGAAGAGTGAGCCGGCGCCGATGACCGCAACGACCGTGTCCTCATCAACGGCCGGGTCGGTCAGCGCCAATCGAATGCGATCGGCAACGAAGCCGGCGAACTCCGCATCCAGCTTCAGTTGCAGGTCTTCCGGCATCTCGAAGTACGCGTCGCGGTATTCTTCGCCCGCCATCCAGGCAGCAAAGCTGTCCGTGATGTCGACCGTTCGCCACGTCTTGCCGGCTTCAGCCGTGGCGATCTCGAAGTTCTTGAGGCGCGCCCTCAGGGCGCGCTCAGCTTCCTTCTCATAGACGAGCATGACGATGCGCTGCGCTCCCGCGACGGTACGCTGCCACGGCAATTTGATGTGGCGTTCGTAAACCTTTGCAAGATCTTCGATTCTCGCCATGTCAGCGCTCCCAGAAGGTCCCGTCGAGGCGCGCGAAATCGAGCGTCACGACCTGTTCGGCGATGTCCATATCAAGCAGTCGCAGGCGGCGCGCTTCGCCTGCCAGGCGCAGGGCATGCGGCTGCTCCAGGTCGAGTGTGTTGACCCATCCGCTCTGGAAGGCTTCCGTGTCGCTGAACCCAGCTTGGCAGGCGATCCACAGCGCAAAGGCCACGGTGATCGGTGTCGCGATGACCTGCTGTCGCCGCTTGAAAGTGCGTCCGATCAGATGACCGGATTGCGTCCAAGAACTGGCTGTGTTGCGCAGCACTTTGTCGAGCACTGCTGCGCTGAGCCGATCACCGGAGGTGTTGAGCAAGGCCGACCGTACGGCACCCCGCTGCAAGTCTTCGCCCGGCCTGAGTTGCAGTACGGCAGGCGCTGTTGCCAGCAAGAGCGGGTCCCGCGCCAGACCTGCCAGAAGGGCGAGGAGGGGCCGGCTGGTCTCGTCCAAGCGCCACAGCCGTCGTAGAATTCGGAACAGCGGGACCGTGGGGTCCAGGGCGTACAGCTCTCCGAGCCTGGTGTAGCTCAGTCGGCGTGTTGCGGCCGTTTGCTTGCCAAGCCGATTGTCCTGGATGATCAACTCGGCATACTCGGCGCGATCAGACGGTTGCGGCTCAATCGATAGCAGGGTCGACAGCTCCGCAAGCATGATCGTACGGCTTGTATGCGTGCCACCCGCATGCGGCCGTAGCCCAACGCCCGATTTGAACGGGCGTCCCACCGGGAAGAAGCTCGTGAAAGAGACGGCAGCCATTGGGGTATCCGCGATCGTGTGATACCACCATGATGTCATCGATGAGAAAGCGCAACAGGGAAGCCGGCAAGTTTGCCGGCTTTCTGGTGAGCTAACAGCCTGAGCCCGGCGTAGTCGGCTTCCTCTTCCGAACACTCCGCTTCATACATCGCAGGATAAAGTTGAGGGAGCGATGAAGCGCATGCCAGTGAGGTCGATCGGCATTGCACGGTGATCCGCGCCGGACCTGTCGAAAGCTACTGGTTGGGCGGTGCCGCCCTGCCGACGACCTCGGCTTGAGCATGGTAGCGTGCTATAGCCTTGCCGGTGGAATGTTCTTTGTCTGCTCATTGAGTAGACATCGCTTGAGTGTGGCACTGACTGGCTTCGTGAGGGCTGGCCCTCAGCGTCAACTACTGCGCCACTCTGGTGCCCAAGCTGGTGCCCCTTCCCTGGTGCCCAGCGATCACCTTTAATCAGGAGAACGGCGGCGGAACTGGCTTTCTGAGCGGTCGTGACGAGGCGGGCGGACGGGAGTTCAGAATCCTAGTCCCCCAACCAACCTTTCCTAGAAATCCTTGCACATCAGGCACTTAGGGCGAAGCCAGCAGGCTGGTCCCCCAACTGTGCCATCGGCCTGTGCCAACGACGGTTCGGCGCCCTTCACAGGGGAGTGCCGGGGATGTCGCTTGGGGTCCATCTCTACCGCCGCGGATCCGTCTACTGGTGGCGCCGGATCCTGCCGGTGTGTGGGGCTGCGGTCGGGGATGAAGGCGCCCCGGAAAATTCGTCGAAAAAAATTGCTGGTCGGGAGATACGCCTCTCCCTGCGGACCAATATGCCCGGCCTCGCACGGCAGCGAGGGCGGCGTCTCAGCGTCGTGGTCGATGCCGTGCTCGCACTCCTCGGCGAGGTCATGCAGGCCGGCACCATCGACACCAGCGCGCTCCGCGCCCTCCTCCAACCGATCCTGCTCGGCGAGCTGGAACGGGCTGAGGTGGCGCGTGCCCTGGGCGGGGAGCGGGGGCCGGAGGAGATCGCCCGGCGGGTCCAGGCCGAACTCGACGCCGTCGCCACCATCGAGGACGCCGTCCGGCACAACCGGCTCGACGCCGCCCGCGCGGTGCTCGAGCGCGCAGTCACCGTCGGCCTGCCGGTGCCGGCGGCGGAGACGGCCGAGCACAGCTACCTCGCGCGACTGGTGCTGCGCGGGCTTCCCCGCATTCACCGCATCAACGCCGAACGGGAGCAGAATCACTACGACGACCTCGAGGACGTCCTGCCGCCCTTGCCGGCCAGCAGCATGGCGGTCGGCATGCCGGCAGGCGCACCGTCTGGCACTGCGGTTCCCGGAGTCGAGGGGCGGCCTGCCACCGTCGTGGCGCCGTCGGCACCGGCGCTGGTGCCGACCGTCATGCCTGCGCAGCCGGCGGTGCAGTCCTCCTTGGTCGCGGCCCCCGTGGCATCAATTGACCCCGTTGAACCCAACACCAGCCCGGTGCCCAACCGGAAGGAGGTGGAAGCCCACCCGCACTCGCAGGCCGCTCAGCCCGCCGTCGCTGCGGCGGCGTCCGTGCTCGTCACGACGTCCTCTGCCGCGGCTTCAGCGGGCTCGACCGGCCCCGCTGCCAGCGTTGTCGACCGGACGCCCGAAGCGACGACGGTGGAAGCAAGCCCACAGCCGCAGAAAACCAGCCCGGCAAAGGACTGGACGATCCAGCAGGCCATGGGCGAATGGGTCCGCCGCCGTCAGCGGGATACGAACCCCCACAAGACAGCAGCTCTGTGCAAGGAGGAGGAGCGGAACTACCGCGTTGCCGCGGAGCTGTTCACCAGCCTCATCGGCGACCGCCGTGCCGTCGAGGTGACGGAAGAAGACCTGTTGCGGTTCCGGGGGGAACTGCACCGGGTTCCGAACCTGTTCGGCCGCGGCACCTATCGCAACATGACCGGCGCCGAGGCCGTCGCCAGGGCCGACGCGGTGACGGCGTCCCAGCAGGCTGCGGTGATGGCGCGTGCGGAGGACGGACAGCTCGACCGCGACAATCTGGCCCACGAGATGCGCGACGCGGAGGTGCCGCGCCTGTCGATGAAGACCGTCAACAAGCATCTCGACAAGATCAAGGGGCTGCTCCGTTGGCTCCGGACCACAATTAAGGTGGCGATTGACCGGGATCTGCTCGATCTCAAGATCCGCTACGATCAGAAGGACATCGGACGCGCGGCCAACGCCGATCGGGAAGCCTTCTCGAGCGCGGAGATGCGCAAGCTGTTCGCCAGCCCGTGCTGGACCGGCTGCGCCGGGGTGGACTACCGGCATCGTCCGGGCTCCAACACGGTGAAGGACGCCAAGTTCTGGATTCCGCTGCTGGCTGCCCTCGAGGGCGTGCGGCTCGGCGAAGCGGCGCAGTTGCTGACCACCGACATCCAACTGCGCTGCTTCGATCAGGAGGACTTCACCGACTGGGATGTCGATCTCGACGATCCGTCGGGGCCGTGGCCCCGTCTGCGGCGGTTCTCGCCCAAGGACGCGGACGGTGTTCCCACCGTCGGCATCTGGTGCATCGACGTCATACCTGAGGACGGCAAGAGCGTGAAGACCCCCTCTTCGAAGCGGATCATTCCGATCCACCCGCTGCTGCTCGAACTCGGCTTCCTCGACTACGTCGACGCGCAGAAACGCGCCGGCAAACGGGACCTGTTCCCCGGCCTCCGGCCAGAAAAGGCGACGTGCGCCGGCGAAAACCTTGGGGAATGGTTCAGCCGCTACCTCGAGTACATTGGGATGAAGCGGGAACGGCTTTCGTTTCATTCGTTTCGCCACAGCTTCGACACGCACTTGCTCAACCGCGAGGTTCCGGATGTCCGGGTGAGCGAGCTGATGGGGCACGCGCAGCACGGGCAGACCCGAAACCGCTACTACAAGGGCGCGCGGCTGGCGAAGCTGACCGAGGCGATCGCGTCGATCAACTACCGCCTCCACACGGCCATGGTCGACGGCCAGCTGTGCCTGGTGCTGCCGCCGGGCGCGTGAGTGGGGAAGATTCCGCAAATTTGGAGGACGCCCCCGACGAGCGAACCGATCTTCCCTTCCCGGCACCGCAAGGACGTGGTGCCCTCGGTAAGGAACGGAACGCATGACTGACACGATCGACACGGAGTGCATGATCCTCATCGCCACGCTGAAGCGTGATGTGGAATCGCTGAAGAAGGTGAGTGACGCAGCCGCTGATGCCATGCTGGCTGTCTATCGGACGGCCGTGCCGCTGGCGAAACACGAAGAGTCGCTCGAAGCAATGCTCGAGGGGTTGGATCAGGCGCTGGACAAATCGCTCAAGCTGACCAAGGCGCTCCGTAGCCTGTCCTGTCGCATGGAGAATGATGAGATCAGCGGGCACGAGCTGGCGGAAATCCTCGCCCGCAAACACTATCTCGATCGCCGGGGCTACACATCCTGGACTTTCGCTCCGCTGGTGCCGGAACGCGATCCGGCGCCGGGCGAATAGCGAGATCGGTCACCCTTTCCCTTTGTGGATGATGCCGGACGCTGCCTGCCGCGCTGATGGGGGGCGCTACCGAAAGCGTTGCCAACGGGCACTGGATCCACGGCCTCCTACCCGAGTAGGAGGCCGGTTTCCACAATCGTCCGAGCGATGATCCCGGCCGCTCCGGGACGGCGGCTGAGCGCTGTCAGGTCGGCGGTGCGGCCGGCGCGCCCGAAACGCCGCACGGTCGATGCGTCCATCAGGTGGGGAACGACCGCGGCCCCGAGACTGTCCTCCAGATGTCCGGCGATGCGCGCGCCGCCGGCGTCGACGTCGCCCCAATGGAACAGGCGGGGTGGCGTCGGGGCCGCGCGGAGCAGATGGCGCAGCGCCCGAAGCACGGTGAGGCTCGGGAAACCCCCGGTGTAGACCACGCACACGTCCGCCTGCCGCGCCTCGCGCACCTGGCGGTGAAAGGACGTGAGGTTCTCGACCGTCAGAATCGAAAAGGGGCCTTCGCCGTCCCAGGACAGCCCGTCCAGCCATTCGCGCTGGACAGCCACGAAGGGCGGGGCCGTGCCGGGCAGCAGGCCGTCCTCCGGAGCGTTCCCGAAGCGTACGGTCACCGGACCGCTGAGGAAGACCGGGGCCGGGAAACGCGTCAGGCCGAAGCGGGCGAGGAGCTCGTCATCGGACAGCCCCTCGTCCGTCGTTGGCGCGAGGCCCGACGACGGGGCGCCCTCCGCGTCCTCGGCGTCGGCCTGTGCCACCGAGCGCAGCATCCGCACCAGCCCGGTCCGGTGCCGTTCGACGATCTTGCTGGCTCGGTTGGGTTCGCCAGCGCGTCCGGGTCCACGCTCGGGGCAGGCTCCTTTGGCTTGCGGCCCCGCTTGTGCTTTCCGGTTTCCTGCTCCTCGACCTCCCGCGCCGCGATCCTCTCCTTCTGACGGGCGGCGACCGCAGTGGCGCGGGCTTCCAGCTTCTCCGGGCACGCCTTCAGGCGGGCCTGTCGGTCGACGTGGCAGCCCAGGTCTTTCGGCATGGGCGGGCCGCCGGCCTCGGTCCCGAACTGACGGTCCTCCTGGGCATCGGCCATCTCGGTTTCCGTCAGCATCCGGCTGATCTGCTCCGCGATGGTGCCGGCTATGCGGTTTGCGTCCAGCGCCGGGTTGGCCTTCACTTTCGTGCCGTCCAACGCCACCGGCCCCAGCTTGATCAGCCCGGCCTGGCGGCACAGCTCCTCGCCGCGGTGACAGACAAGCGCGATTACGGCAGCGGATGCTGATACGGTGCAGAGGATGTGACAATGAGCTGACGTATTGTCCTTATCAGCTCATTGGCGGTAACTGCTTGTATGGGGTTTTCGGTGCTGTCAAGCCGGTTATCTCCGTTTCCTCCCTCCAGTCCCGCAACTCAATCGCACCGTGGCCGCTGCGCAGGACGGGGGCCGGGTCAAGGGCGCGCACGGTCGGCGCCCGTGGCGCCGAGTGGTGCGGCGCGCCCTTGAGGCGGACGCCGGCCGGAACACGCTGCGTTCGCCCCGAAAGCCTCGCTTTCGGGGCTGCCCCGCGGCGAGCGGTCTTTTTGCCTTCGTCCCGAGGGGAGCCCGCCATCGGGCGCGAACCATCGCGCCGCGTCCTTGTATCCGGTGGGTCCGGCTGGACCCGAACCATGATGCAGCCATGCGCATCGGCGGCGAGGCTCCGGGGCGGCGGACCCATTCTCACGGTCGGCATGGAGGCCATGCAGTTACGCGGGACCCCGCCACCTCGGATCGTCGGCGGCACCCAACGGCGGCTGGGCCGGTGGGTGCCGGATCTCTCTATGCCTCCCTCGGGGGCGGTCACGCAGTCGGGCGCAGGACCACGCCGTCGGGCACCGCGCCCGTGGTTGCAAACCGCCACAGAGCCACCAGCAGCTTTCGGGCGAGTGCCACGACCATCGTCTTGCAGGCGCCGCGCGCGTTCTCGGTGCGCTGGCGGTACCAGCGCGCCAGGGCGCTGTCCTTCTGGAAGATGAGGAAGCGCCAGGCCAACTGGATCATGCCGCGGCGGACCCGGGCATTGCCCGAGCGGGCCAAGCCCTTGTCCCGGCGTTTGGAGCCGCTCTCGTCGGGCGAACCAGTCAGGCCGGCGTAGCGCGCCACCGCGCGGCGGTCCCGGAGATCGCGCGAGAGCACCTCGTGGACCAGCATGTCGGCGGTCTCGACCCCGACACCGACGACTTGGACCAGCAGGCGTACCATAGCGTGGGAGCCGGTCACCGGCATGCGCTCCAACTGCTCCAGGCGCGCCCGCTCGATGGCCTCGATCTGCTCCCGGATCAAGGCCAAGCGGGTCATGTCGCGGCGCAGCTCGGCCAAGGCGTTGGGCGGGATCGGCTCCCCTTCGGGGGTCCGGACCGTCTCCAGCCGCTCCGGCGCCTTCTTGAGCGTCGGGTTGAAGTCGCGGACGCCCAGACGGACCAGGGTTGCCTTCATGCGGTTGACGATCCGCGTGCGCTCCCCGACTAGGGCCTCGCGCTCGCGGCTCGGCCGCTTGGCGTCCTCCTGCCCCACGGTCGGGACGGCGGCCATCTTGCAGTGGTCGCGCTCGCCGCGCAGCCAGCCCAGGAAGGCGCGCTTGAGCAGCTCAGTGAACCGCGCCGGTTTTCCCGGAGACCATTTGTGTTAAATCACGCCGCCATGGCGACGTCCTCGGTTTGAGCATAGTAGCGCGCTTCGGCCTCGGCGGGCGGAGTGTTGCCGATGGGTTCGAGGAGGCGCCGGTGGTTGAACCAGTCGACCCATTCCAGAGTGGCGAACTCGACAGCCTCCAAGGTGCGCCATGGCCCGCGGCGCCGGATCACCTCGGTCTTGTAGAGACCGTTGATGGTCTCGGCCAACGCGTTATCGTAGGAATCGCCAACGCTGCCCACGGAAGGCTCGACCCCAGCTTCGGTGAGACGCTCGGTGTAGCGAATCGCAACGTATTGCGATCCCCTGTCGGAGTGATGGATGAGGCCGCTGCCCTTGGCCGGTCGGCGGTCGTGAAGTGCCTGTTCGAGCGCATCCAGAACGAAGCCGGCGTGGGCTGTGCTGGACACCCGCCAGCCCACGATGCGGCGCGCGAAGGCGTCGATGACGAAGGCCACGTAGACGAAGCCCTGCCATGTCGATACGTACGTGAAATCGGCCAACCACAGGGCGTTTGGGCGTGGCGCCTGGAATTGGCGGTTCACCCGGTCAGCAGGGCATGACGCCGCCCGGTCGCTGATCGTGGTGCGCACCACCTTGCCACGCATCGCTCCTTTCAAGCCCATCTGCTTCATCAGTCGAGCCACTGTGCAGCGTGCCACGTCGATACCCTCCCGCCGCAACTGCCGCCAAACTTTACGTACCCCATAGACCTGGAAGTTCGCGTCCCAGACCCGCCGGATAGCCTCCCTCAGCACTGCGTCGCTTCGCGAACGGGCCGGCGCCTTGGACGGATCGGCCTGTCGGGCGGCATGGGCGTAATAGGTGGACGGGGCGATCGGCAGCACTCGGCAGATCGGCTCGACCCCGTGAACGGCGCGGTGCGCGTCGATGAAGGCGATCATTTCCGGAACGGGCGGTCGAGCTCCGCCTGGGCGAAATACGCCGACGCCTTGCGTAGGATCTCATTCGCCTGGCGCAGCTCCCGCACCTCACGCTCCAAAGCCTTGATCCGTTCCTGCTCGTCCGTTGTCGGCCCCGGCCGCTTGCCCTGGTCACGCTCGGCCTGCCGGACCCAGCCCCGCAGCGTTTCCGGAGTGCAGCCGATCTTCGCCGCGATCGAACTGATCGCCGCCCACTGCGAGGCATGCTCGCCTTCGTGCTCGAACACCATCCGAACCGCGCGCTCGCGCACTTCAGGGGCGTATTTGGGTGATGCCTGTTTCGTCATGAGGACCCCATCCTCTCAGGAAATGGGGCCTCCGACAAACCCGGGGCGGTTCACTCCAGCGTGCGGGCGTCGCGCCGCGCGCCTTCGACACGGCGTTCCAGCGGCTCGATGCGCTCCAGCAGCCGCTCGGCGGCCACCGCCCGCCAATAGGCGGTCCGCACGTCCTGAAGGATGCCCTGGACGACGCGGCGGCGGCGTTCGTCGGCGACCAGCACAAGGTTGGAACTTTGCCGCGCCCGCAGATAGCTGACGCCGAAATCCAGCACGTTCCAGGTGAAGCCGAGATCACCGGTGCGGCGCCCGGTAGCGAGGTTCAGGCTTTCCGATCCACTGTCGTTGTTGCGCCCGACATAGCCCGCCGCGCCACCACGCGCGGCAGCATGTCGTAGTGCGACAGGTCGAGCTGCTGACTGGCGACCGCCGTCTCCATCACCTTCACGCGTTCGTTGAGGTTGTACTTGATGGCCTGCGCCATCGCCTCGTGCATCGAGATCGCCTTGGTCACCGGCTCCTGCGGGGCGAGCGCGACGCTCAGATCCGTGCGCACGCGGGCCAGATTGTCGGCGGCCATCAGCGGTTCCGGCGTTACCGCGCAGCCGGCGGCCAGAAGGGATGCGCACAGCGCGGTGGCCGGAAGCGCCGAGGACAGCCGGGGGCGGCGAAGGCGGACGGTCGGAGTCTTCATGGGGAGGCGTGATCCGTTTTGGCGTGAAGAAGGCGAGGCGGAGGGAATCGGCTGTACCGGCAGCCGAATCGCCGCTAGGAGGCCCGGCTTTCAGGAAGGACATGGTTGGCGAGCGCCGCCAGCAGGGCCGAGGCCCCAGCCGGGCCACCATAGGCGCGGGCCACCTGATGGGCGAAGCCCGGCGAAACCCGGCCCACAAGCGCTACGTCGGCCTGGCCGCCCGTTCCGCCTCCCCGTTGTCCAACGTCCTGCCGGGAGGTGGAACCGTCCGGAGCATCGGTGCCGCCTCGATCCTGGCCTTGCGGATTCGGCGGCTGTCCCCGGCCTTCATCGGCCGGTGCGTTGCCTTGGTTGGCATTGCCCTGGCCCCGGCCGGGAGCCCCCTGGTCCGGCGCGGTGCCGCGCTGTGGCGTGCCGGTGCGGGGACCTGCTTGGCCGCGCGGCTGGCCGTTCCCATCGGTGGGACCAGTTCCGGAAGGAGTGCCGGTGCCGATGCCTCCATTGTTGGGGCTCCCCGGCAGGCCACTGCCCAGGCCGCTTCCACCCAATCCATCACCGCCGGCCCCCAGGCCACCGCCCCAACCACCACCCAAGCCCCCGCCCAGCGCGCTGCCACCGCTGGAGCCGGAGCTTCCGATGCCGCCCGACAGGCTGCTCGAGCTGCTGCCACTGCCACCCGAACCTTGCCCGCCGATGCTGCTCAGCGTGATCGAACGCCCGGCGTCGCTGCTCGACGAGCCGCCGCTGATGCTGCCCAGCGTGATCCAACGTCCCGCATCGGTGCTCGACGAACCGTTCGTCAGGCCGCCGCTGTCGCCAGGCAACGCCGGCGCCGAGGACGATCCGGCGAACGGGTTGGAAAACGAACCGGACGAGGGACTGTTGGCCGTCGTCGGGGCCGTCGCCGGCACCGCGCTGCCCGGCACCGTGACCGCAATCGTCGCCAATCCGCTCTCGTTGCCGGCGGCGTCGCGTGCCGACACGCTGATCGACCGGCTCGACGCCGCTCCGGCGAAGCTCGGGTCGCTGGCGCTCGACCGAAGGCCGATCGCCCGCACCGCCGCCTGGTAATCCGCCACCGAGGCGACGCCCGACAGCACGATCCGGTTGCCGTCCCGCGTCGCCGTGATGCCGTCGGGCAACGCGCCGATCACCAACTCGTCGCCCGCCCGCGCGTCGGTCAGGGTGACTGTCACCCGGTCCAGCGCGCTCGCGTCGGACAGCGACACGCCGCTGCCGATCGACACCGTCGCGCCGGTGCCCAGGCTCGGCGCGGTGCCGCCGACCGACACCGTCGGGCCGCGCGTGTCCACCGTGATGACCAGGGCGTCGGACAATTGTGTGCCGGCGTTTCCGACCGCGTCGGTGGCACTGACCTGGACGCGGTGCGTGCCGTCCGACAGGGCGCTGCCCAGCGTCAGGCTCCAGCCCCCCGACGCATCGACCCGCGCGGTGCCGGCCGCCGAGCCATCGACGAAGACGGTCACCGTGCCGTTGGCCGTCGCGGTGCCCTGCAAGGTCGGTTGGGTGACGTTGGTCAGACCGTCGCTCGACGAGGCGCCACTGTCGCCCGACGCCAGCGTCGGGGCGCCCGGCGCCGCCGGGGTCGTGGTGCGCACGGTGAAGCTCTGGCTCGGCGATGTGCCGGTGTTGCCGGCCCGGTCGGTCGCCGTCGTCTGGACGCTGTGGTCGCCGTCCGACAGTGCGGTGGCGACGGTGAAGCTCCAAATCCCGTCGGCTCCCGCCGTCACCGTGCCGATCAGGGCGCCATCGAGGATGACGTTGACCGTGCTGTTCGGCTCGGCCGTGCCGGTCAGGGTCGGGCGCGTCACGCTGGTGATGCGGTCGCTGGTCGGGGAGCCGTTGTCGGACCCCGCCGCCAGACCTGGCGCCGCCGGCGCCGTCGCGGTCGCGTCGATGGTCAGCGCCAGGGGCGGCGAGGCCGCACTGACGTTGCCCGCCAGATCGGTCGCCGTGGTGGTGATCGACCGGGCGCCGTCGGCCAGCGGGGTGGCGAAGGTGAAGCTCCATTGCCCGTTGGCGTCGGCCGTCGTGGTGCCCAGCGCGACGCCGAAGACCAGTACGGTCACGGTCGATCCGGCCTCCGCCGTGCCGCTGATGGTCGGGCGGTTGATGTTGGTTAGCCCGTCGGTCGCCGACGCGCCGCTATCCTGTCCGGCCGCCAGGACCGGAGCCGACGGTGCGGCGGGAGCCTCCGTGTCGATCAGCACGCCCTGGGTTCCCGGCACGCCGTTTAGCGTGGTCGGAGCCGGGGTGCGAGCCAGATCGGCGATGGTGGCACCGTGCATCGACAATTGCTTGACCTCGATGCCGTTCAGGTCGTTGTCGCCCGCCTGCACGACATAGTCGAACCGCAGGACCGTGTTGGTACTGCCGACGGCGTTGTAGACCGCCTCGCGCGTCACACCGCCGACGTCGATCAGGATCGACGGGGTGCCGCCGGCGACCGCCACCGTCTCGCTGAACTGCACGAAGACGCTCAACGTCCTGCCGACGCCATACATCCCGTCCGCCGGAACGACGACGTTCACGATGCTGGGCGGGGTGGTGTCGATGGCGATGTCCTTCGACCCGCCCAGCGACGCCGCCGCCCCCGTCGTCGGCAGCGTCAGCGTCGCGGTGTTGCCCGACGCGTCCTTGATGGTGCCGCTGTTCAGGCTCAAGGCCCCGGCGTCCAGATCGGCGGCGGTGTCGCCGGACTGCACCGTGTAGGTGAAGCTCAGGGTCTTGCCGCCCGACCCGCCGGCATAGGTGGCGCTGCGTCCGGTGTTCAGCGACAGGGTCGGCGCGCCGGTGACCGTCACCGCTTCCGAGAAGGTCACGGTCAGCGTCACCGTGTCGCCGGTCGTGTAGGAGCCGTTGGCGGTGGGGGAGGTCACGAGATCCACCGTCGGGATCACACTGTCCACCTTCACCCCGCCGGTGCCGGGGGTGCCGTTCAGCGTCAGGGTGGCCTCGTTGCCGACCGCGTCCTTGATGCTGCCACCGTTCAGCACCACCGCGCGGCCCACCACGATGCCGTCGGCGTCGCTCTTGTCCGCCGGCACGGTGTAGCGGAAGGTCAGCGTCCGCCCGCCCGATCCCGACACATAGGCGGCCTGCGCCACCTCGCCGTTGTCGAAGGTGATCGGCAAGGTCGGTGCGCCGCCGACCGTCACCGCTTCGGAGAAGGTGACGGTGAACTCCATCACCCCGCCGGCCAGATAGGTGGCGTCGGCCGGCACCGTGACCGACGAGACGGTCGGGGCCGTGGTGTCGATGACGATGTCCTTCGCCCCGCCCAGCGACGTCCCGCCGCCGGTTGCCGGCAGGGTCAGCGTCGCGCTGTTGCCGGCGGTGTCCCTGATCGTCCCCGACAGCGCGCCGGTCGAGCCGTAGTCGAGATCGGCCGCCGTCTCGCCGCTGCCCACCGTGTAGGTGAAGGTCAGGGTGGAACTGCCCGATCCGCCGGCGTAGGTCGCCGTGCCGCCGCTGTTCAGGGCCAGCGTCGGCGTGCCGGTGACATGCACCACCTCGGAGAAGGCGACGGTGATGGTGACGGTGTCGCCCGACTTGTAGGTGCCGTTGGCGGTCGAGGCGGTGACCGACGAGACGGTCGGCGCGGTGGCGTCGATGGTGACCGACTGGCTCGGTGAAACGCTGGAGACGTTGCCGGCGCTGTCGGTGGCCTTGGCGGTGACGCTGTGGGTACCCGCCGTCAGGGTCGAAACGGTGATCGAATAGTTGCCCGACCCGTCGGCGGTGCCGGTGCCCAGCACCGTGGTGCCGTCGGTGTCGTAGAGCGTGACCGTCGATCCGGCCTCGGCGATGCCGGTGAAGGTCGGGGTGGCGGTGCTGGTGATCCCGTCGGCGACCGACGTGCCGGTGTCGCTGCCTGAACCGAGGGTCGGAGTGCCCGGCGCGCCGGGGGCGCTGGTGTCGATGGTGACCGCCAGCCCCGACGAGACGCTGGAGACGTTGCCCGCCGCGTCGGTCACCTTGGCGGTGACGGTGTGGGTACCCGCCGACAGGGGCGTGCTGGTGATCGACCAGTTGCCGCTGCCGTCCGCCGCCGTGGTGCCGAGTACCGTGGTACCGTCGGTGTCGTACAGCGTGACCGTGCTGTTGGCTTCCGCCGTGCCGGTGAAGGTCGGGGTGGTGGTTTTGGTGATGTTGTCGATGCTGGAACTGCCGGTGTCGCTGCCCGCCGTCATGTCCGGCGCGCTCGATGCGCCGGGCGCAGCGGTGTCGATGACGATCGCCTTGTTGGCGCCCAGCGAGTTGGCCGCACCCGGGGTGGCCAGCGTCAGGATCGCGTCGAGGCTGGTGGAGCTGTCGGCGATGCTGCCGCCGTTCAGCGTCAGCGCACCCGTCGAGGCATAATCGAGGTCGGCCGAGTTGTCGCCGTCCTGCACCGTGTAGGTGAAGGTCAGCGCCGTCGTCCCCGACCCGCCGCTGTATGTGGCGCTGCGGCCGGTGATGCCCAGCGCAAGCGCCGGCGTGCCGGTGACCGTCACCGCCCGGTTGAAGGTGACGGTGATGGTGACGGTGCTGCCGGCCTTGTAGGTGCCGTCGGCGGTGGTGGCGCTGACCGACGAGACGGTCGGGTTGACCAGCGCGGTCACGACGAGGTCGTTGCCGGTGCCGCCGACGTAATCGACCGTGTAGAGGTCGCCGTTCGTGCTCAGCGTGTCGCCCTGCGCCAGCCCCGACAGGGTGTTGGACACCGCACCGCTGCCGGTCTGGTTGACGACCGTGTAGGTGGCGGCGTTGACGGCGGCGAAGCTGTTGACCCGGGCGACTGTGACGGCGCTGGAGCCGCTGGCCAGCGTGACGCCGCCGCTGACGATCACCTGGTCGTAGCCGGAGCCGGCGGTCGTGCCGGCGATCTCGACCGCCAGGGTGCCGCTCATCGACAGGTTGCCGTTGACGGTCAGCGAACCGATGCCGTTGTTGGTCCCGGCGACGCCGGGGGCCAGCGTGGCGCCGGAGGCCACCGTCAGCGTGTTGGAGGAGCCGCTGGCGAAGATGCTGCCGGTGCCGCCCAGCGTGGCGCCGGAGGCCACCGTCACCCCGCTGGTGTCGCCCAGCGCTCCAGTCACCAGCACCGTCCCCGCCGACACGGTGGTGCTGCCGCTGTAGGTGCTGCTGCCCGACAGGGTCAGCGTGCCGGCCCCCGACTTGGTCAGGTCGAAGGAGCCGTCGATGGTGTTGCTGAGGGTGGCGGTGTATCCCGAGCCGACATCGATGGTGGCGGCGCCGCTCAGTTGGATGTAGTTGCCGAAACTCCCCGTCACCGCGAAGCTCAGCGTCGTGCCGGCGGCCAGATCGACGCCGGACGCACCCAGACCGCCGGTGGAGGCGGCGATGATCGTGCCGGCGAAAATGCTGGTGCCGCCGTTGTGGGTGTTGGTTCCCGACAGGGTCAGCGTGCCGCTGCCCTGCTTGACGAGGGACCCGCCGCCGGAGCCGCTGATGACGCCGCTGAACTCCGTCGACGTGTTGTTGCCGCCGGCCGTCAGAGTCCCGCCCAGCACGATGGCGCCGGCTCCGGCGATCGACCCCACCGTTTCCGTGTCCGGCACCGACAGCGTCGCCCCGCTCGCCACCGTCACCGCGCTGCCGTCCGCGATGACCGAGACGCCGGACACCGTCAGCGTGCCGCCGGACACGGTGGTGGCACCGGTGTAGGTGTTGGCGCCCGACAGGGTCAGGCTGCCGGCACCCGACTTGGTCAGGCCGCCGGTGCCGGACAGCACGCCGGAGAAGCTGGTGGAACCGCTCGACGGGCTGACGGTCAGAGTGTTGGCGCCCAGCGTGACGTTGCCGGCACCGCTCAGCGAACCGATGGTCTCTGCGGCAGAGAGTGCCAGGGTGGCGCCGGAGCTGACCGACACCGCGTTGTCGTCGGCGATGGCCGAGCCGCCCGACACCGTCAGCGTGCCGGCCGACACGGTGGTGGCGCCGGTGTAGCTGTTGGCCCCCGACAGGGTCAGCGTGCCGGTGCCGGTCTTGGTCAGGCCGCCGGTGCCGCTGATGACGCCGTCGAAGCTGGTGCTGCTGTTGGCGACGCCGGTTGTCAGCGTGTTGCCGTTCAGCGTGACGCTGCCGGCGCCGGCCAGCGACCCGATGGTCTCGCTGCCGGACAGGTCCAGCGTGGCGCCGCTGGATACCGTGACGGCGCTGCTGTCGCCGATGCCGCCGTCGACCGTCAGCGTGCCGGTGCTGACGGTGGTGGCGCCGCTGTAGTCGTTGCTGCCGCTCAGCGTCGCCGTGCCGGCGCCGCTCTTGGTCACCGCACCGCTGCCAGAGAGCTTGCTGGAGACGGTCAGCGTGTCGCTGCCGCCGTTGCTGATGGTCAGCACCGTTCCGGTCGACACGGTGATGGTGCTGCCGGCGATGGTCAGGCCGCTGGCGGCGTCGGAGTCGAAGGTCAGGTTTTCCGTCACCGCCAGGCCGGAGCCCAGCGTGATGGTGCCGTTGGCCAGCCCGCTGGCGAACTTGATGGTCTGGCTGCCGGTGGTGTCGGCCAGGGCGATCGCCACCGCCTCGCGCAGGCCGACGCCATCGGCCACGCCGGTGCCGGCATCGTCGGCGGTGTTGGTGACATAGATGGTGTCGCTGGTCACCGTCACGTCGGCGGTGGTGCTGCCGCCGTTGCCGTCGGTCAGGCTGTAGCGGATGACGGTGTCGCCGGTCGGCGTGTCGTTCCGGTACAGGATGTTCCGCATCACCGTCTGGATCAGCGTCGCGGTAGCGCTGCCGTTGAAGGTGACGGTCAGGGTGCCGTTCGCGTTGGTGACGGTGCCGAAGACGGCATTGGAGTTCGCCGTATCCAGCAGGCTGCCGCCGCTCTCCGAGAAGGAGGCGTTGCTGTTGAACGAGAAGATGTCCGAGGGCAGCGGCGTCGCCGTGCCCGAGACCGAGCGGCGGACCGTCAGGACACTGCCGGTCCAGCTGCCGGCGCCGTTCTCCGTATCGGATGCGGTGGCGGCGGTGCCGGCATCCAGCAGCACCGTCTGGCCTTCGCCGGCCCAGGCGACGCTGTCGCCGTCCAGGTTGCCGATCACCGGGGGGGCGTTGGCGTTGGCGACGGTTGCCGTGACGCTTGCCGTGCTGGACGTGCCGCCGATCCCGTCGGTCAGCGTGAAATTCACGGTGCGGTCGCCGGACGTGGTCCCCGATGTATCGAAGGTGATGTTCTGCAACACAGCCGAAACGACCGCCGCCGTGGCGCTGCCGTTGAAGGTGACGACCAGATCGTCGGCGCCGGTTCCACCGGTGTAGGTTCCGACAACGGCACCACCATAGGTGACCGTGCCGCCGGAAGCCCCGACCTGCCCGGTGGCCGTGCCCTGGTTGCGGATTCCCAGGAAATCCTCGCCCGTGACCCGGCCCGTGCCGATCGACACCGTCAGCGTGCCGTCGTTGAAGCTGGCGGCATCGGCGTCGGAGGCGCTGGCGGCCGTGCCCTGGTCGATGACCGTGGCGTCGTCGGTGGGAGCGACCGTCACCGCATCGCTGCCCAAATTGCCGATGACCGGCAACTGATTCAATGCAAGCGGCTTGAAGGATACGATGTAGCTGACGGAACTGCTGAGACTGCCTGAATTGATGTCCTTCAGCAAAAAGGTGCCCGCCGTCGTCCCGTCGGTAATCCAGGGTTCGGAACCGCTTGTGCCGTCGTTGGCCTTGAACATGACCCTGCCGTCGGCCAGCAGGGTCAGCACTGTCGGGCTGGAACCGTTGCTTCCGCTTCTGATCTCCTTCAACAGCGTGGTGCCGTTGGCCGTACCGTCGGTGACCCAGAGCTCCTGTCCTGACGTGGATGTCGTGGCCGCGAGCACGGCCTTGCCGTTCGGCATGACCGTGATGGACGTCGGGTTGGAGCCCGAGCTGCCGCTGTTGATGTCCTTGACCAGAACGGTGCCGTTGGCTGTCCCGTCGGTGATCCAAAGCTCCCGGCCGGTCGTGGACGTACTGGCGCTGAACAGCACCTTGCCGTCCGACAGCAACGCAAAATTTGTCGGAGAAGAACCTGGCGTTCCAGATTCGATATCCTTCAAGAGGACCGTGCCGTTGGCTGTGCCATCCGTGATCCACAACTCCGACCCATTGTTGGTTGAGCCGTTTGTCGCACCGAACAAGGCCGTGCCGTTCGGAAGCGCAACGAAGGATGAGGCAGAGGATCCTGTGGAACCGGCATTGATGTCCTTCAGCAGAACCGTCCCCGCCGTGGTCCCGTCGGTGATCCACGGCTCCTGTCCGTTTGTGCCGTCATCGGCCAGGAACAGAACGGATCCATTCGACAGCTTGGTGAAATTGCTAAGATTGGAAGTGGAGGAACCGACTTGAATATCCTTCAGCAGAACCGTCCCGGCCGTGGTCCCGTCCGTGATCCAAAGCTCCCGTCCGTGTGTGCCGTCATCGGCCACGAACAGCATCCTGCCATCGTTCAATGCAATCAAATTGCTCAAGGAACTGTTGCCGCTGCCGGGATTGATGTCCTTCACCAGGGTCGTGCCGGCCTGCGTGCCGTCGGTGATCCAAAGCTCGTTGCCGTTTGTGGCATCGGTCGCCCCAAACAGGATCTTGCCGTTCGACAGTGTGGTGATGAGTCCTGGGTTCGAGCCGCCGCTGCCGCCGTTGATATCCTTGACCAGAACGGTGCCGGCCGCTGTGCCGTCGGTGATCCAAAGTTCGGTGCCATTCGTCCCGTCATTGGCGCTGAACAGCATTTTGCCATTGGGGAGCAAGACGATGGCTTGGGCATCGGAGCTGTTGGTTCCGGGATTTATGTCCTTCAGCAGGAAGGTGCCAGACGTGGTGCCGTCGGTGGCAAACAATTCCCCACCCGCCGTGTTATCGAATCCGTTGAAGATGACGCGAATTCCGGTGGTGAAGCTGTAGGCCGTGCCATCGGTGACCGCGGCGATCGGGTTGGGCGTGGCGGCCGTGTCGGTGATGGAACCGGCGGTGAACAGCACGGTGAACTGGCTGGCGGAAGCCAGAATGCCGCTGGGATTGATGGTCAGCTTGTCGCCGCTGATGGTCAGGGTGCTGCCGTCGCTCAGCGTGATGCCGCCGCCCGAAGCCGTCGAAACGTCGAAGACCGCCGTGTTCAGCCGGGAGGTCATGTTGTACAGGGTGATCTTACCGGACGTCCCGAGGGCGATGTTCTCACTGAAATCGATGACGATGTCCGCATCGACCGCCACCGCGGTGGTACCGTGGGCGGGGACGGAATTCGCGGCGTCAACGGTCGGCGGGGTGGTATCCGGAGTGGACAGCAGCCCATCGAAACCGGAAAAAGAGATGATGGATCTTGCACCGTCCGCGACGGTGCCGTGGCTGAACTCCAGAAGACCGTCGCCGCCTTTCGCGGTTGCTCCCGTGGGATTTGTCGAGGCGGCCACATCGGCCCCGCTGAGATCGGCCAGTGTGGCGATAAACGCGCTCCCCGTTTTCGAGGCGACGGAGCATCCATAGAGAAGAAGATCGCCATCCGCCTTGAGGGCCGCCCCGAGAGCCGCCAGGTCCGCGCTCCGCGATTCCGCCGTCGCGCTGTCCAGCGTCACCGAGCCGAGCGATATCTGCCCCTCTGCGCCGTGGCTGATGATGTGGATGGCGTCATAGCCGGTGTGGGTCTTCGCCCATTCCGCCATCTGCGACAGGCCATCCTGGTTGGAATCCAAAAGCACCACCTCGACGCCGGCTTTCACCCCGTCCACAAGGGTCTGGTAACCCGCGGTGTTGGTCTCGACGAAGACGACGTCCTTCCTGCCATCGTTTCGTGCCGGGTCGGCGGCACGGATTTCCACCGGGGCGGTTGCGGCGGGCGTGACCTCGGCGACCGCCTGGGCCAGTGATGGGCCGGCGCTGTGGTCGGTGCTGTCGTGGCTGGCAGCCACCGGATCGGCGGCATGGTCGCCGGCCGTCGCCTGATCGGCGGTGGCGGCGCCGGCTGCGTCGAACATGAACCGTGGCTCCAGCGCGAAGCCCAGCGGCGGCCGGACCACCGGCTTGCCCGCCGCTCGGGCCTTTTTCGCCGAACCCTTCGTCCATATGAACGAGAAACTCATCACCGCTCCCGCCTGTCGATCGGACAATGGAGGTCTCGCGCTAACTCATCGCCCCAAAGAAAAAACCATCAACTCGCAACCTATTCAGAATAATAAAAAGAAATTTCACCGTAAAACAAACCGCGTGGCACCAATATTTTAATATTAAATCGATGAAATTCTGATTGTTCACAAAATTTTATTTATAGCATATTAATATAATTGGAAAATAATCAAAATATAGTTGAAAGTCAACCAACAGAATCTGACTTTTTATTGTTATGATTCAAGGTATTCCATCGGGATCCGTCAGGATTCGTTGGGTTTTGGGTTCGGATTTGGGGGCTTGGTCGCAGAGGCGCGTTGTTGCACGGATGGATCTGGTGGGGTAAGCCATGGCCCGTTGTTCGTCAGCCGGATTTCCCGCGATGCCGGACAAGGTGAACGCCGATCGTCGCCATCACATCTCGCGACCGAAGCGGAAGGTGACGAACTGGGCCGAGTACGATGCATCGCTGCGCCGGCGCGGCAGCCTGACCGTCTGGGTCTCCGACGAGGCGATCGCGCATTGGAAGGCGGCGCCGCGCAGCACGCCGGGCTGACAGCCCAGCTGCTCCGACCTGGCGATCGCACTGAACCGCCCCGGGTTTGTCGGAGGCCCCATTTCCTGAGAGGATGGGGTCCTCATGACGAAACAGGCATCACCCAAATACGCCCCTGAAGTGCGCGAGCGCGCGGTTCGGATGGTGTTCGAGCACGAAGGCGAGCATGCCTCGCAGTGGGCGGCGATCAGTTCGATCGCGGCGAAGATCGGCTGCACTCCGGAAACGCTGCGGGGCTGGGTCCGGCAGGCCGAGCGTGACCAGGGCAAGCGGCCGGGGCCGACAACGGACGAGCAGGAACGGATCAAGGCTTTGGAGCGTGAGGTGCGGGAGCTGCGCCAGGCGAATGAGATCCTACGCAAGGCGTCGGCGTATTTCGCCCAGGCGGAGCTCGACCGCCCGTTCCGGAAATGATCGCCTTCATCGACGCGCACCGCGCCGTTCACGGGGTCGAGCCGATCTGCCGAGTGCTGCCGATCGCCCCGTCCACCTATTACGCCCATGCCGCCCGACAGGCCGATCCGTCCAAGGCGCCGGCCCGTTCGCGAAGCGACGCAGTGCTGAGGGAGGCTATCCGGCGGGTCTGGGACGCGAACTTCCAGGTCTATGGGGTACGTAAAGTTTGGCGGCAGTTGCGGCGGGAGGGTATCGACGTGGCACGCTGCACAGTGGCTCGACTGATGAAGCAGATGGGCTTGAAAGGAGCGATGCGTGGCAAGGTGGTGCGCACCACGATCAGCGACCGGGCGGCGTCATGCCCTGCTGACCGGGTGAACCGCCAATTCCAGGCGCCACGCCCAAACGCCCTGTGGTTGGCCGATTTCACGTACGTATCGACATGGCAGGGCTTCGTCTACGTGGCCTTCGTCATCGACGCCTTCGCGCGCCGCATCGTGGGCTGGCGGGTGTCCAGCACAGCCCACGCCGGCTTCGTTCTGGATGCGCTCGAACAGGCACTTCACGACCGCCGACCGGCCAAGGGCAGCGGCCTCATCCATCACTCCGACAGGGGATCGCAATACGTTGCGATTCGCTACACCGAGCGTCTCACCGAAGCTGGGGTCGAGCCTTCCGTGGGCAGCGTTGGCGATTCCTACGATAACGCGTTGGCCGAGACCATCAACGGTCTCTACAAGACCGAGGTGATCCGGCGCCGCGGGCCATGGCGCACCTTGGAGGCTGTCGAGTTCGCCACTCTGGAATGGGTCGACTGGTTCAACCACCGGCGCCTCCTCGAACCCATCGGCAACACTCCGCCCGCCGAGGCCGAAGCGCGCTACTATGCTCAAACCGAGGACGTCGCCATGGCGGCGTGATTTAACACAAATGGTCTCCGGGAAAACCGGCGCGGTTCACACCGGCCTTGATGCCGCCCGCTGTGTTTCGGCTGGCACTGCGCCAGACTGAAGGGCTGATCGCCTCCGTCCTGCTGCTGCTTGGCCTCGACCGACCGGTGCCGGAGCCCGCAAGGGCCA
The DNA here is from genome assembly GCF_000283655.1 of Azospirillum lipoferum 4B. Classification (NCBI taxonomy): domain Bacteria; kingdom Pseudomonadati; phylum Pseudomonadota; class Alphaproteobacteria; order Rhodospirillales; family Azospirillaceae; genus Azospirillum; species Azospirillum lipoferum. The sequence continues at coordinate 183,800 of NC_016585.1, forward strand.
GCGCAGCTACCATTCCACCATCGCCCGGCATGCCAGAACGGACCGCCACATCCAGGTGATTGCCGAGACCAGCCGGATGGCGTGGCAGACGGCCAGCAGGCACAATCAAAAGGAGAAGCTCGATGACATATCGGCCACTGTAAGCAGGTGCTCGGACCTGCGTTGCGCTTCCATACCGACGACGCTCAAGCGGCGGAGGTGGCCATCGGCGTCGTGGTCCTCAACCGCCCCCGACCTCGGACGCGCGAACTCTGTCCGCGTCGCCTGATCAGCACTGGGGCTGGGGCAAAATCTTGCCCTTCTCTCCTCGATGCAACACGTCGCTCCCCTTCCCAGCGCCGGCTGCCCGACTCATACCGAGACCTGCTGCTCAATATGGACACTGGCGGCCAAGCTCTGTATTTTTTTATCAAATTGTAGGAGCCTATCATTTCATGTTGGAGCCGTATGTCAGTGGTCATCACGAGCGATCTATAGTCATCGTGGAAGACGACCCAGACCTTCAGGCTCTTTTGGTGCAGAGCCTCGCGCTTCAGGGCTTCCGTGTCGAAGCAGTCGGCTCCGCACTTGAGCTGTACCGGCTTCTTGGGCAGCGCAAAGTTGACGTTGTCATCGTCGATCTTGGGCTTCCCGATTTGGACGGCATGGAAATCGCCCGTTTTCTGCGCCAGCAGACAGCAATTGGGATCATCGCCATTACGGCGAATACTGCGCCCGACACACGTCTGCGCTTCTTTGAAAATGGTGCCGATTTGTTCTTTGCCAAGCCGATCGACTGCCGCGAGTTGGCCGTTGCCGCCCGTGGATTAATCCAGCGACTGCGGGCTACATCAGTTCCCGCGCACCCCGAGGCAGCGGTGACCGTCATCCCTGCCCCGGCGCCAGTCCCCGTGCCGGACAGCCAGGGGCCTCATTGGCTGATCGACAACAGCGGTTGGACGATCTCGGCCCCTGGCGGTCAACCGATGCATTTATCCGCCAAAGAGATGCGCCTCGTCACTATTTTGTGCCGATCACCAGGGGAGCCGGTGATCCGTGAGGTCTTGCACGACGCTTTGGGCTACGCGAACAACCTGGACGGTGACCGTGCGCTGGAAGCCCTCGTTCGGCGGCTCCGCAGCAAGCTCAAACTGGTAGGCGACGACACCACGCCGATCCAGACTGTCCATGGGGTGGGTTATCTGTTTTCAGCCCCGGTGGTGATACGATAGGGAGTCGGTTGCCATTTATGCCGCTACATCAGCTTCCGAACAGACAAACTGCGTCGCGAACTCGCCTTTGGCTGTGGGCGATGGCACTGCTGCTGTTGGCGGGGATGGTTTCGGCCAGGGCAGAGGAACCGGGCTATCGCCAACCGCCCATCGATCTGGTGGCTGCCCAGACCCCACTGTCGATATCCGGGCATTTGGAAGCGATGCGGGATCCGACGGGTCAGATGACGCTTGCCGATGCGCTTTCAGCGACCTTCCTCCCGATTCCCCTGACCCTTGGCGCGGGATACACATCGGATGCGGTTTGGGTCCGCTTTCGTCTGCGTCAACCTGGGCCTGATGCCGGGCACTGGATTCTGGACCTGCTTCCGCCGATTATCGATCGAATAGACCTTTATATCGCGACGACGGACAAGCCCCATGGACCCGAGGATTTTCAGCGGCAATCCGTCGGATCCATGGTGCCGGTCCCCGAGCACCGAGTGGCCAACAGCAATTTGCTGGTTTCCTTCAATCTGCCGCCCGGTGCCGTACGGGACGTGTACGCGCGCGTCACCAGTGCGACGGTGGTCAGTTTCCGCGGCGCCATCTTTGATGATCGGTCGTTGACGGCGACAGTATCAAACCATTCCCTGTTTCATGGCCTGATATACGGCTCTTTTGCTCTGGTTTTTATCTTTAATGTGCTCTGGTTTATCTGGCTGCGAGAAAGATTGAATCTGTACTACGCTGGATACGTCCTGTCACTTCTTATCAATCACATGGCCATCAGCAATACATTGGCGTCGCTGATGCCCGAGACCTTCGCGCCGACATCGAAGCTATGGATGTCGATCAGCAACGCAACCAGCTTGACCTGCGGGGCGCTCTTCGTCGTCACTTTCCTTCGGCTTCGGGAGAAAGCACCATGGGGGCGAGCCACCATTCTCACCCTCGGCGCGTTGTGCCCGTTGACCGTCATCCCGGTCCTTTTCGGCGATTATCGATCGGGGGCCACGGCTGGCCAGTTCATTGGTTTGGCCCTCATCATCGCCGATACGTCTTTCAGCATTAAGCTGGCTTTGCGTGGCGACATCCTGGCCCGGCGTTTTCTGATCGCTTTTGCGCCGGCCTTGTGCGGTGGTGGTGTCTCGATCATGCGAGCCCTCGGGCTGATTCCGAACACTTGGTGGACCGAACAGTTCTACTTTATCGCCAGCCTTCTCCATATCGTGTTGATGAACATCTCGATGATGACCCGGATGCGTGACGCGGAGAACGCCCGACGGGAGGCTCAGGCGACGGCCCTGGCGGCTTCACATGCGGCTGAAGAACGTGCGCTGCGGATCATTGACGAGCAGACCCGCGAATTGGTGAGCGCCAAACGCGAGGTGGAGGCGGCTCTCGCTGCCGAGCGGCAGGCTGCCAAGGACCAGATCCAGTTCATCGACATGATCGGGCATGAATACCGCACACCGATGTCGGTGATCCGCGCCGGTATCGACGTCATGGAATTGAGCGCGGCAGTGCCCGGTCCATCACAAACGACGTTGCTGGATCGCATGCGCCGGTCTGCTGATCGCCTTGTCGAACTGATCGAAGTTGGGTTGCAGCGTGATCGCTTCGACCAACCAAGCCTTGCGGTTGATCTGCGTCCTCTCGACCTCGCCCGGTTGGCGCGGGACGTCGTCATGGAACTGCCGCCCGACGGCCCCGATGTGCTGGTCCATGCCCCGGAACCGGTGCCGGTGCATGCCGATCTGCTTTTGTTGCGCACTGTCGTCATCAATCTTCTCGACAACGCCCAAAAATACGGTGGTGTCGAAAAGCCGATCGAGATCACAGTTGGCATAGAGGACTCTATTGCCATCTTCCGTATCACCGACCGAGGACCAGGGATCCCGCCGTCGGTTATCCCGCACATCTTTGACAAGTATTATCGTGCCCCTAGAGCACGCACCGTTGTCGGCATAGGGCTGGGTCTTTACCTGGCCCATAAGATTGCCATACTGCACAAGGGTAAGCTGGAACTCGAGTCAGGGGACCCGGGACAGTGCATGTTCCGCCTGTGTTTGCCGGTTTTCGCCAATCCTGTAGAGGGGTGACGCCATAGATACCGTGGCGTATGTGAAGCGACAAAGCGGGTTGGGGCCAGACCGGCCGCTGGGGCTCAGGCGGTCGTCTCCTGAGGTGGTGAGGGCGACCAGGCGCGCCGCTGTTTGGCGACGGTCCAGACGGCGACCATCAGCTTGCGCATCGCGGCGATCAGCGCGACCTTGCCCGGTTTTCCGCGGGTACGCAGGCCATCGTAGAAGGCGCGTAGCCAGGGACTGGCTTGCACCGCGTGAAGTGTTGGCATCCACAGCGCCCGCCGCAAGGCCGCCTTGCCGATCGGCGACAGCCCCGCCCGCTTCGGCGTTTGTTTGCCGGAGTGCTTGAGGGCCGGAACGAGGCCAATGTAGGAGGCCAAAGCATCCGGCGAGCGGAACCGCGCGGGATCGTCGAGCTCGGCCACCAGACGCGCCGCCGTTGTCGTGCCAATTCCTTCGATGGAGGTCAGCAGACGACCGACCTGATGATCGTCGAGCAACGTCTCGATCATCGCGTCGATGGCGAGAAGCCGGGTGCGCCAGAGCGCCAGATCCTCGCAAGCATGCCGGTTCCGCACGCGATAGACATCGCCGCTCTGGGCGGCCACGGTCTGTTTGGCGGCGGCGATCAGCTGGCGCGCCAACGCGTCGCCAACGAGGTGCCGCGGTCCGTTGCGCAGCTTGGCCAGACGCCGGGGCATGGCGGCGGCGACATCCGTCGCGGTCGGGAACGCTTTCAGGATCGTCAGGGCGAGTGCCGTGTCCAGCAGGGCGACATGGTGCTTGAACTCGGGGAAAGGGAGGTCCAGCAGGCGATGGAGTTGCCGCACGCGGTCGCCGCAGTCTTGGACAAGGCGGTCGCGATGACGGACCAGTTCGCGCAACTGCTCGGTGGCCTGATCAGGCAAGGTTGCCGGCAGTGGCCGCTTCTGCTGGCCGAGGCGGGCGAGCCCCAGGGCGTCGAGTGCGTCGGTCTTGGTGCGCATCAGCGCTTCCTGCTGGAAGCGGGCGGACTGCAGCGGGTGGAGGACGGCCACCGGTAGGTCGCGGGCGACCAGCGCGGCGGCGAGGTTTTTTCCAATAGTGTCCGGTGGCTTCCAGCACGACGAGCTGAATCAATGCCAGCCGCTCAAGCTCGGCGAACAGTGCGGTATGTCCCGCTTGGTCCGCGGTGAAACGGAACGGCTTGCACACCGTTGAGCCTTGATCGTTCACCGCGGCGGCGGCATGGACTTCCGCGTCGATGTCGATGCCAACGAAGGTCATGGCGTCCCTCCTGTCATTACGGGCCGCGAAGAGCCTCGGAGCCGTTACCGGCACCTGTCCTTGTGAATGCGGCGCCCGCGGCGGGTCGGTGCCGATGCGTCGTGATACCGTGCGGGTCCCGGGGCAACGGACGAGGGTGCCAATCTATGGCGCGGGGCCGAACTCCGGAACGGGCGACGACACCCCTCTTCCGAACCCACCCCTCTCAACCGCGGGGCAGCCAGAAGGGCGGACACAGAACATACAAGAACGGGCTCGACTTTTCGCACTCTGGGACTCTGGTCCTTTCAGGTTCGGATCCAGAAGGCCGGTTCGTCCAAGATAAAGACGAGAGCTTCGTAGAGGTCGAGCATCCATATGCCTGTGGTGTTGTTGTTGGAGATCCACTGAATACATGTGGTGAGCCGTCTCGTTTCCCATCCATATCAGATCGTAACCGCCAAGAACTGTCGCTCTCGGCTATTGCGTGCCCCCGCAACCACCGACAGTTGACAGCCCGCCTCCAACGAGGCGGGCTGTCGGCGTTTCGGGTCCGCCTCGGCGCACGCCTCCAGGATCGCCAGCAGGTCGCCATGAAGCTGCGCCTCCAGCCCAGCGCCCGAGGGGCAGGGGGACAGCACGAGTACGCATCCCGGTCGGTCCGCTGGATGAAATGGGACGGCGCAACGCCCGTAAGCGCCTTGCCGCTCCATTTCATCCGCCGCGCGCCCTCGACATCAGGTAACGGCCGCCGAGAACCGCCAGGGCCCCCAGCAGCAGGATGAGCAGCACGATCATCGCCACCCCGCCGAGAAGGGCACCGAGGGTGTCCCAGAATCCGATCTGGGCAATCACGATCGCAAGGATCAGCAGCAGGATCAGTGGCATGCTTCAGCTCCATTCGCCGGGACGGATCATGTCTGGAAAGAACTGGCGCCGCGCCCATCGGTTCCCTGGGCCGTGCTCCATCGGGCGGCATCGGGCAGTGGCGCGGTCCTCTGCATGGCCTCGCCATATCGGCCGGATAGCGGGACTTCTAAATTGTACGTAATACAAACTTGACCGCGCCGTCCGTCCGGCGCATGATGACTGCCGTGATGGATGGTGCCGAAAATGCATTGTTCCCACGACGCCGACCGGCCTGACGGCCGGCCGGAACCACGGCTGGAGTTCCAGAGGCAACGCCTTGCGGCCGCTGTGATGCGCGCCGACGAATGACCTGTTGCCCGTCCGGCTGAGCGGCGGCGGAGCCATACCCGGGTGGCTCCGCCGCCGATTGTTTTTTGGGCCGGCTGTTTTTGGCCTTCCGCCCGCGACGGCCTCATTCCCGTCCGATCCCGGCCATCTTCCCGCCTCATTCCTGTCACGTCCTGTCGCCCTCCGCCTGTACCCCACAAAGCGGTCGACGTAGAATGGACTTGACCAGATTGCATACCACTTTTGAGCAAAGCACGGGGAGTTGCCTGTCTCATTCGCTCGAAATTCAAACGAAACTCCGCAAAATATTGGTAGTCTTTCGCAAAATGGGGGTATCTGCTGTGGCTTTAACGCGCCATTAACCAGGATAGACTGATTTTATGGTCATCGGACGCGGTCAACTCCAACTCAGACGCGAAGTGAATTTTGCGAACGGATGGAAATGGCCGGTTCCCGTGTTCATGCCGCCATAGCCGACCGCCTCGTGTTTGTCCCTCAAGTTCTTGCCCCTCCAGTTTTTGAAAGGCTCGCCCCCATGACCGTGCCGGCAGTCCTCCGCGATGTGGCGCAGTTCGGCGCCTACGCCGCCGGCCGGGGCCGACATGCGGGCCTGCTGGTCGCGGTCCTGCTGCTGGCCGGCTGCCCGGCCAACACGGTCGGGCCGGGATGGGGCGGACCCGATTTGTCGGCAGCCAACCCGAAGGCCCGTCCGGCTTCCCCGCCGGTGCCCAAGCAGAAGCCGGTCCGCAAGAGTCCCGACGCCGCATCGCTGGCGCCGACCCTGCCGCTGCCGCAGCCGGGTCCCCCGGTGACGAACGGCGACGTGGCGGCGGCCGGCATGGATGCCAACACGGCCGCCACCCAGCTGGCGGCCGTGGGGCAGACGCCCACCCCTCCCGCAACCGCCAACGCCGACCCCGACAGCCTTGTCGGGCTGGACGAAGTCCAGACTCTCAACCTCCTGGGGTCCCCTGTTGCAAGGGAAGAGGCGCCTCCCGCCAAAATCTGGCGGTATTCCAAGGGTGACTGCACCCTCAAGGTCTTCTTCTTCATGGATATGACCTCGTCCCAGGACTTCCGCGCCCTCTCCTACGATATGAAGAGCAGCCAAAATGTCCCTGACGCCGACCACCGATGCTTCGCCCAACTCCTCGCTCACGCTGACGCAGGGCGCCCTGTCCGCGCCGGGGTTCAGTAAGGCGGAGTCGAACAAGGGAATGTCAGCAATGACCGAACCGACCATTGGCCGCATCGCCCTGGTGGACGACGACGATCTGTTCCGTGAGTCGCTCAGCCTCAACCTCGGCGATGAGGGATACGAGGTCATCACCTTCGACCGCGGCGAGCCGGCGCTCGATTTCTTCGCCGGCGGCGGGTCTGTCGACATCGTCCTGCTGGACTGGCGCATGCCCAAGCTTGACGGCATCGACGTCCTGCGCCAGATGCGCGCCCGCGGCATCGCCACCCCGGTCATCTTCCTGACCGTGCTGTCCGACCAGATTTATGAGGAGGCGGCGCTGGCCGGCGGCGCGCTGGACTTCGTGGAGAAGTCCCGCAGCCTGTCGATCCTGCTGAAGCGCATGCGCCTGATCCTGGACGGCACCAAGGGCGATGCGGTCAAGGGTGCCGACGAGGCGGAGGCCGGCGGCGCCGCCACCATGCATCGCCTGGGCGAGCTGGAGCTGCGCCTGGACAACAGCCGCGCCTTCTGGAAGGGCAAGCGCATCGACCTGACGCTGACCGAGTTCAACATCGTCAAGCTGATGTCGACCCGCCCGGAAGAGGATGTGTCCTACCGCGAGATCTACGACCTCGTCCACGGCAAGGGCTTCGTCGCCGGCTACGGCCCGTCGGGCTACCGCGCCAACGTCCGCGCCTTCATCAAGCGCATCCGCCAGAAGTTCCGCTCGGTCGACGCCAGCTTCGCCTGCATCGAGAATTACCCGGGCTTCGGCTATCGCTGGGGCAAGGGTGAGAACCCGGCCGGCCAGGGTGGCGACGAGGACGGCGTGGACAATGCCCCGGGCACCGGCACGCGCAATGGCCAGCGCGGTGGAATGAGCGAGGACATGCTGATCGATGGCGCTGCTGCCGAGTGACCTCGCGATGCGGGCGCCCAGACAAGCGTCCGCCCGCCTGCTTTGGCTGTGGCGTTCGATGGCGAGCCGCCTGGTGCTGCTCACCGTCGTCTTCGTCGCCGTGCCGGTCCTGCTCTACGACCAGTTCCAGCGCGCCGACGAGGCCTCGCAGCAGCTCCTGCTGAAGAGCGCCCAGCGCCAGGGCGAGCTGATCGCCCGCGCTCTCGAACCGGAGCTTCTGGGCGTCGACCGCACGGCGCTGCCCAGCCTCAGCAGCGCGCTGGCCCGCTACGGCGACGACCGCACCCGGCTGAAGCTGCTGGTGCGGCCGCGCGTGGCGGCCACCGGGACCGCGGCGGTCAGGACCGGACCGGAACCCTTCTTCTATGTCGCGGCGGCGCCCAGCCTGTCGACTACCGACATCGATGCCGAACGGCGCCTGCTGCTCGAACAGGGGGTGCTGGACCGGCTGGGGTCGAGCTGCGCCGGCAACTCCACGTTGGCGATGCGCGTTCCCCATGCCGAAGGCGGGGAGGAGGTGCTGTCCTCCATCACCCCGATCAAGACCAGTTTCGGCTGCTGGGCGCTGGTGACCAGCCACGCCACCGAAGCCTACATCTCCTCCTCCATCGGCCGTCCCTATTGGAGCACGCCGGCGGTCCAGGCCGCCGCGGCGATCTATCTGGCGATGGCGGCGCTGGTGCTGGCGGTGCTCGCCGGCATCTGGCGCAACCTGAACCGCTTCGGCGATCTGGCCCGCCGCATCGTCGGCGGCGAGGATACCCCCGACCATCAGGACCGCAGCGCCTCCTTCGCCGCACGCAACACCGTGCCGGAACTGGCCGGGGTGGCGGAGGATTTCGACCGTCTCGTTTCCACCCTGCGCGACAGCGCCCAGTCGCTGCGCCGCGCGGCGGAGGACAACGCCCACGCCTTCAAGACGCCGATCGCCGTCATCCGCCAGTCGGTGGAGCCGCTGCGTCGCGCCCTGCCGGCGGAGAACGCCCGCAGCCAGCGCGCGCTGACGATGATCGAGAAGTCGCTGGACAAGCTGGACGGCCTCGTCTCCTTCGCCCGCCGCATGGACGAGGCGGCGGCCGACCTGCTGGCGCCTGCGCGCCGCCGCGTCGACCTGTCATCGCTGGTGGAGCGGATGGCCGGCGGTTATACCGGCCTGCTGGCTGAACAGCGCCTGCACATGCGCTCGCGCATCGATGCCGGGCTGGTGGTGCGGGCCAGCGAGGAGACGCTGGAGACCATCGTCGAGAATCTGGTGGAGAACGCCGTCAGCTTCTCGCCGGCCGATTCCGCCGTCAGCGTCCGCCTGACCCGCAACGGCCGCTGGGCCGAGCTGGTGGTGGACGACGAAGGGCCGGGCGTCGATCCCGCCAACCTGGAGCGCATCTTCGAGCGTTACTTCTCCCACCGCGAACCCGGCCGCGGCATGCCGGAGGACGAATCGGCCGCCCATCTGGCCGGGGCCGCGCATTTCGGCATCGGCCTGTGGATCGTCCGCCGCAACATCGAGGCCTTCGGCGGCCGCGTCAGCGCGGAAAACCGCCCGACCGGCGGGCTGCGCATGACGGTGATGCTGCCGCTGGCGGCGTGACGGGGGGCGCATGACGGGGGCGCATGACGGGGGGCCGGCGCCGGCAAACAGGCTTCGGAGTGGCGCCGTCATCGCCGTTCCTGCTATGGTCGGTTCCGCGGTGGCCCCGTTCTTTGCCCGAAGATCGGGGCGGCCAGCCGAACAGCATTCCGAGCCGCCGATGGACCGCAGCCTCGATTCCACCGACATCAAGATCCTGCGTGAGCTGCAGGAGGATGGACGCCTCAGCAATGTCGAGCTGGCCCGCCGCATCAACCTGAGCCCGGCCGCCTGCCTGGAGCGGGTGAAGCGGCTGCAGGCGGACGGCATCATCCAGCGCTATGTCGCGCTGCTTGACCCGCACCGGCTGGAGGCCGGGATGCTGGTCTTCGTCGAGGTGGTGCTGGACCGCACCACGCCCGATAATTTCGACGACTTCAAGGCCACCGTGCTGCGCATGCCGCAGATCATGGAATGCCACATGGTCGCCGGCGGCTTCGACTATCTGGTCAAGGCGCGGGTGCGCGACATGAACGAATACCGCCTGTTCCTGGGCGAACTGCTGTCCACCGCGCGGGGCGTGCGGGAAACCCACACCTATGCGGTGATGGAAGAGGTCAAGAGCGTCACCGCCATCCCGCTCGACGGACTGTCCGCCGGCTCGTTGCGCGGCTGAACAGTTAGACTGCATAGCTTTTGCCAGTTTGCACTGTGTGCCGCGCCCGCCATTCTTTTCCGGACGCATTTTGCGACGATCCACTCGGATGGAAACAGACCGGCCGTTGCGTTCCGCCCTCCAGGTTGTTTGATTGCTGACAATATCGGGCGGCATGCCGCTTGCATCGCACCGTCCGGTCCGGGGGGCGACGGACGTGATCGTCCGGCGCTGCCGAGCGCGCCTCCACGCCCGACCGTTTCCTGCGAGACTTTGGCTGGAGCGTAACCGCGTCATGCGCGTCAATACCCCGATCACCGACCGCGAGGTCCATCTGACCGACGGCGTTCCCCTGGTGTCGCGCACCGACACCGGCGGGCGGATCACCTTCGTGAACCAGGCTTTCGTCGAGATCAGCGGTTTCGAGGAACATGAGCTGATCGGCGCTCCGCACAACCTCGTCCGCCATCCGCATATGCCCAAGGAGGCCTTCGCCGATCTGTGGGCGACCGTGAAGTCGGGCCGGCCCTGGGAAGGGCTGGTGAAGAACCGGACCAAGTCCGGCGATTATTACTGGGTGCGCGCCAACGTCACCCCGGTGATCGAGAACGGTGCCGTCACCGGCTATATCTCCATCCGCTCGAAACCGTCGCGCGACGAGGTGGCGGCGGCCGATGCCCTGTATGCCGCCATGCGGGACGGTCGGGCGGCGGTGGCGCTGAGCCATGGCGCGCTCGTCCGCCGCAGCCGCGCGGCCCGGGCGGCCGCCAAGGCGTGGTCCAGCCTGTCCGGCCGTCTGGCCGGGGCCATGGTGCTGCTGATCCTGGCGATGCTGCTGGCCGGCTGGCTCGGCCTGGAGGGCATGGAGGCGTCCAACCGGTCGCTTCGCACGGTGTACGAGGACCGGACGGTTCCCGCCTATCAGATCGGCGAAATCCAGAATCTCGCCCGCGACAGCCGGCAGCGCCTGACCGATCTCGCCGCCGATCTTCAGGCTGGCGATCTTAAGGCAGGCAATCTTCAGGCGGGTAGGGGAACCGGCGACCTCGCCACCATCGAAGCGGACGTGGCTGCCAACACCGCCGCCATGCAGCAGCTGCTGACCGCCTATCTCGCCACCTACCTGACGCCGGAGGAGGCGGTCCTCGCCGACCGGTTCAAGCCGCTGGTGGGCTCCTATCTCCAGTCCGGCATCGGCCCGGCCATCGCCCTGGCGCGGGAGAAGAACGGGGCGGCGCTGGACGCCCATCTGCGCGGCACCGTCCGTCCCGCCTTCGCCGAACTGCGCCGGGTGTCGGACGCGCTGCTGGAACTGCAGATCCGGGTGGCGCGGGAGGAGTTCGACAAGGCAGAAGCCGACCACGGGCTTCGCATCGCCATGGTCGACACGGCGGTTCTGCTGAGCTGCCTGCTGGCCGCCCTGTTCGGCTGGCTGATCCTGCGCACGGTGCGCCGTCCGCTATCGGTCCTGGAACAGACGTTCGAGCGCATCGCCCGCGGCGCTCTCACCGATCCGATGACACCGATCGCCGTGCCGGAATTCGCCCGCGTGGCGTCCGAACTGAACGCGATGAAGGCGAAGCTGGCCTATAGCGCCCATGAGAAACACGAGACCGAACTGCGGCAGAAGGCGCTGACCCGCCAGGCTCTGCTGGAGACCTGCAAGTCGATCGAAAGCGACCTGGATGCGACCTGGATGGGGGTGGAACTGGCCAGCAACCGGGCCGGCGACGGCATTCAGCATCTGCTGCAGGCCCTGGGCGTGGTGCGGGAGAACACGATGGTGGTGTCGGCCGCTTCGGAGCAGGCCAGCGCCAACGCCCAGTCGGTCGCCGCCGCGACGGAGGAGCTGAACAGCGCCGGGCACGAGATCGCGCGGCAGGCGGCCCGCTCCAGCGAGGTGGCCCGGCGGGCGGTGGAAAGCGCCCGCGGTTCCGCCTCCGCCATCGGCCAGATGGAACTGGCGACGGAGGAGATCGCCAAGGTCGCCAACCTGATCAACGCGATTGCCGGCCAGACCAACCTGCTGGCTCTGAACGCCACCATCGAGGCAGCGAGGGCAGGGGAGGCCGGCAAGGGCTTCGCCGTCGTCGCCAGCGAGGTGAAGGCGCTCGCCAACCAGACGGCGCGGGCGACCGAAGACATCGCCCGCCAGATCGACCAGCTGAAGCAGGCGGTCGGCGGCAGCGTCACGGCAATCCAGACCGTCATTTCCGTGATCGAGGAAATCGACGAGGCCGCCGCCGCCACCGCCGCCGCGGTGGAGGAGCAATCCGCCGCCAACGGGGAGATCGGGCGCAGCGCCACCAACTCGGCCGGCGGTGCCTCGCAGGTGTCGGTCAGCGTCCTCAGCATCCGCGATCAGGCCGACGGGATCACCGGCATCGCCACCGACGTCACCCGCCGGATGGCCGATACCCAGACCGCGGTCGCCGACCTGAAGCGCCGTCTGGTCATCGCCCTGCGCCAGTCGGTTGCCGGCGACCGCCGCCTGTCCGACCGCATCCCCTGCGAAGAGCCGGTCACGCTGGTCCTGGCCGGCGACCGCCGCGACACCACCATGCTGGATCTGTCGCTGGAGGGAATGCTGGTGGATGCCAAGGGGCTTCCGCCGCTTGCCGAGCAGATGCGGCTGACCGTCTCGCTGCGCGAGGTCGGCGACCTGCCGGCCGTCGTCGCCGGGATCAGCGACCTCGGGTTGCATCTGGCCTTCGACGAGCGGTCGGACGGTCAGGCGGACCGGCTGGGCCGGGCCTATCGCGCGATGGTGGAGGCGGACGCCGAGATCATCCGCACCGCGCAGGACACCGCGGCGGCCCTGTCCAAGGCGTTGGAAGGCGCTCTGTCCAGCGGCGCCATCGGGGAGGAGGCGCTGTTCTCCACCGACCTCACTCCCATTCCCGGCAGCGATCCCGAACAGGCGCTGGCCCCCTTCACCGAGCTGACCGACCGCCTGTTTCCGGCGATCCAGGAACCGGTCCTGGCCTCCAACCCCCGCTTTCAGCTTTGCGTGGCGACCAACAACATCGGCTATGTGCCGACCCACAACAGCCGCTATTCCGAGCCGCAACGGCCGGGCGACGTCGTCTGGAACACCGCCCATTGCCGCAACCGGCGCGTCTTCGCCGACCGCTCGGGCCTTGCCGCCGCACGCAACACCCGGCCGTTCCTGTTGCAGGCCTATCGCCGCGACATGGGCGGCGGCCAGATGGTGCGCCTGAAGGAGGTCGATGCGCCGATCGTCGTGCGCGGCAGGCACTGGGGCAATCTGCGGCTGGCCTATAGGTCCTGATTCCTCCTACAGCGTCGTGCGTTTAATATGAAACGCACGACGCTGTAGCTTTATGTTTGGCGATCGGATTCACGCTCCAAATCGATTCCGATTTTACGCGATCCGATCTAAGCGGCCGTCTGCGCCTCCGGCACCAGCACGTCGGCGCAGATCGCCCGCACCACCTCCGCCCGGTCGGCGGCGGCGCCGGGGGCGAGCAGCCCCTGGCCGAAGGCGAAGGCGTAGAACAGATAGGCGCGGGCGAAGGCCTGATCGGGGGCCAGGCCCAAGGCCGCGAACAGGCCGGCGACGCTGTGCAGGCGCTCGCGGTCGACCTCGGCAATGACGTTTTCCGCCTCGGGATCGCGGCGCGCCCAGTCGCGCACCGCCAATTCTATCGCCATGCCGCGCGGCTTGCTGCCGCCATAGAGTGCCAGCAGGTCGCGCAGCTGCTGCGCCGGTTCGCGCCCGTCCAGCCGGGTCTGTTCCTTGATGGCGGCGATGCGGCCCAGCTTCCAGCTGTCGAGCAGGGCGTTCATCAGCTCGGTGCGGTCGCGGAAATGCCAGTAGAAGCTGCCCTTGGTGACCTTCAGGGCCTTCGCCAGCACCTCCACCCGCACCTTGTCGACGCCGCCTTCGGCCAGCGCCGCGAAGGCGGCGGCCAGCCAGGATTCGCGGTTCTTCGTCTTGGATTCCATACCCGTCCTTCGCGCTCCCCCGGCGTCCGCCGCCGCATTCCGCCGCAGCATTCTGAAGGGCGATCTATACCCGAAAACCGGTGCCGCTGCCTATTCGCCCTGCTGCATCTGGATCGCGTCCGACGCCCGGCCGCGGTAATGGATGTTGCCGTCGCCGTCCAGGAAGGCGCGGTCGCCGGTCAGGTAATAGCGCCGGCCGTGGCGGAAGCGCTGGGCGGTGCGTTGCGGGTTGTTGGCATAGGATTCGAACCAGAACAGCGGCGAATGGTCGACGTCGATGGCGAGTTCGCCGGCGCCTCCCGCCGGCGCCTCCCGCCCGTCGGGGTCGAGGATGACGACGCGGAATCCCGGCATCGGCCGGCCGAGCGAGCCGCTGGGCGGCTGGGCGGCCTCCCCACCGTCGGCCCCCTCGGATTCGTAACGGCCGATTCCGTCGGGATCGTAGCGGTTCACGATGAAGATGCCGGTCTCGCGCTGGCCATACTGGTCGAGCAAGGGGACCTTCACCGTCCGGTTGGCCCAGGCGATCAGGTCGGGCGGCAGCGGTTCGCCCACCACCGACAGGATACGCAGCGCGAACTGGTGCGACACGCCGGGATCGGCGCCGTGCCAGGCGCGGATCTGCGACGGCGCGGCGGTCAGGTTGGTGACGCCGAACTTGGTCAGCATGCGGTAGCCCTGCCGCACGTCGTAGGGGCCATCGCAGAAGATCGTCGTCCGCCCCAGCAGCAGCGGCCCGACCAGCCCGTAATAGGCGCCATAGGCCCAGCCGGGATCGGCCATGTTCCAGTAGATGTCGTCGTCGCGCAGATCGAGGCCGATGCGCATGTACTGCTCGATCCCCGACAGCGCCTTGACCGGCAGCGAGACGCCCAGCGGCGTCGGCTCGGATTCCGACGTGTAGATCAGGGCGAAGGCATCGCCTTCCCGATAGCGCGCCACCTCGGCCAGAGGGGCGGCCTCGTGCAGCGACGACCAGAAGGGCACCGCGTCGGGACCGAAGGCCTCGTCGCCCTCCACCGTCACCACCGGCCGGCTGTTGTCGCGCGGCACCTTTCGGCGCAGGAAGCCGTTGGTGACGATGGCCCGGGCATCGCTGTCGGTCAGCCGGTAGGCGACCGCCGATGCGGTGTAGGTGGTGAACAGCGGCATATAGACGCCGCCCAGCCGCCAGATCGCCAATGCCGTGATCAGCAGCTCCGGTCCCTTGGGCAGCAGCACCGCCACCCGGTCGCCCTGGCCCACCCCCATGCCGGCCAGCACCGTCGCGAAGCGCGCCGAATCGTGGGCGAGGCGGGCGAAGCTCAGCTCCGTCGTCTGTCCCGCCACGCTTTCATGCAGCAGCGCCGCCCGCGCGCCGTCGGCGGTGCGGACATGACGGTCGCACAGCAGGGCCGCCAGCGCGATGGACTCGCCGCGATACTCCGGCCGCAGGAAGGCCGACGGCCTCACCATCAGGGCCGGCGGCATCTCCGCTGGCGCTGTTGCTTCCGGCGGCTGGGGCAGGGCAGGGGTGGGGGGAGCCGGCCGGTGCCGCAGCGCCGCCAGATCGCCCAGCGCCACCAGATCCGGCCCCAGGTGATAGCGCTTGCTGCGCCCGTCCTGCTCCACCAGCCCGTCGCGTGCCAGCGCCATCAGCAGCCGGTGGGCGGTCGCCTTCGACAGCCCGACCGCGGCCATCAGGTCGGCCAGCCGCGCGCCGTCGGTGCCGGCGTCGGCGACCGCGCGCAGCAGGGCGATGGCCCGTTCCAGGCTTTGGGTGCCGCCCGCCCCGCTCGGGGCCGCGGGAGGTGTGGCGATGTCGGCGTGACTGCTCATGAGGTCCATCATATGGACCAAGCGGCGGCTTGTCGCGTCAAAAAACATGCAATGGCGGAATGTCAGTGTTGAAAACAGACAAGAACCCGGTATATAGTGCGGAAGTTGCTCATGAAACGGTCCACAATATGGACCTCGCCGGCCACCGAAGAGCCGGGTCGTGACCCCGAGAAGCGGTACCAACAGCAACGGAGGAGGAAATGTCAGGCGCGCCCGTCGCACCACACCCCGGCCCTGGCCAAAATTCCCCTGGCCAAAAGTCGCCCACCACCCAGGCGGAGACCATCTTCGAGGCTCGGGGCGTCAATCTGCGCTTCGGGGGCGTCCATGCGCTGACCGACGTCAGTTTCGGCATCCGTAAGGGCGAGTTGTTCTCGATCATCGGCCCGAACGGGGCCGGCAAGACCTCGATGGTCAACTGCATCTCCGGCCGTTACCGGCCGACCGATGGCAAGGTCTATTTCAAGGGCCGCGACGTGACGGGGATGACCCCGAACCATCGCGCCTCGCTCGGCATCGGCCGCACCTTCCAGAATCTGGCGCTGTTCGGGCACATGACCGTGCTCGACAACATCATGGTCGGCCGCCACCACCTGCTGAAGAACAACTTCCTGACCGGGCCGCTCTATTGGCTGACCGGCGCCAGGAAGGAGGAGCTGGCCCACCGCCGCGAGGTGGAGGAGATCATCGACTTCCTCGAAATCCAGCATGTGCGCAAGGCCACCGCCGGCACGCTGTCCTACGGCCTGCGCAAGCGAGTGGAACTGGCCCGCGCCATCGCGCTGAAGCCCGACCTGATCCTGCTGGACGAGCCGATGGCCGGCATGAACCTGGAAGAGAAGGAGGACATGGCCCGCTACATCGTCGACCTGAACGAGGAATTCGGCATGACCGTGGTCATGATCGAGCACGACATGGGCGTGGTCATGGACATCTCGCACCGGGTGATGGTGCTGGAATTCGGCAAGAAGATCGCCGAAGGCAGGCCGGAGGAGGTCCTGGCCGATCCCCGCGTCCGCCGCGCCTATCTGGGCGAGGACGACGAGGAGGAGGAGCCCGTCGCCGCCGTTCCGCCGGCCCGGAAGGAGGTCGCGTGATGGCCGCGCTTTCTCATCTTCCCGATCTGGCCGTCTACGACACCCTGCCGAAGCTGGTGGCATTGCACGCCCGCGACCATGGCGGCGAAATCGCCATGCGCGAGAAAGATTTCGGCATCTGGCGGACCTTCACCTGGGACCAGGTGCAGGCCCGTGTCCGTGCCTTCGCGCTCGGGCTGACCAAGCTCGGCGTCGTGCCGGGCGAGGTGGTCGGGCTTCTCGGCGACAACCGCCCCGACTGGGTGATGGGCGAGGTCGCGACCCACGCCGTGCGCGGCTACAGCCTGGGCATCTACCGCGACGCGCTGGACGAGGAGGTCGCCTACCTCATCACCTATGCCGACGTGAAGGTGGTGTTCGCTGAGGACGAGGAGCAGGTCGACAAGCTGCTGAACCTCGCCGACCGGCTGCCGACGCTGCAGCACATCATCTATTCCGACCCGCGCGGCATGCGCAAATACCATGACCTCCGCCTGATGCCGGTCACCGACCTGATCCGCATGGGCGAGGAGCTGCTGGCCGCGCAGCCCGACCTCTACGACCGCATGGTGGCGGAGACCAAGGGCGAGGATGTCGCCATCCTCTGCACCACGTCGGGCACCACCTCGAACCCGAAGATGGCGATGCTGCCGGCGGGGCGCCTGATCCGCCATGTCGCCAGCTACCTGTCCGCCGATCCCAAGGGGCCGGAGGACGAGTATGTCTCGGTCCTGCCGCTGTCCTGGATCATGGAACAGGTCTATGCCGTCGGCATGGGCATCGTGTCGCGGATGCGCGTGAACTTCGTCGAGGAAGCCGAGACGATGATGCACGACTTCCGCGAGATCGGGCCGACCTTCGTCCTGTTCGCCCCCCGCCTGTGGGAGGCCATCGCCGCCGACGTGCGCGCCCGGATGATGGATGCCTCGCCCTTCAAGCAGAAGATGTACGAACTCGGCATGAGGCTGGGGCTGGAGGCGCTGGCGAAGGGGCAGCGCTCGGCGATGGCCGACGCCATCCTGTTCAAGGCTCTGCGCGACCGGCTGGGCTTCACCAACCTGAAATCGGCGGCGACCGGCGGCGCGGCGCTCGGTCCCGACACCTTCAAGTTCTTCCAGGCGCTCGGCGTGCCGCTGCGCCAGATCTACGGCCAGACCGAGACGATGGGCGCCTACACCGTCCATCGCGGCAACGACGTGGATTTCGACACGGTCGGCGTGCCCTTCGACGACGGCATCGAGGTGAAGGTGATCGACGCCGACCACAACGGCGTCGGCGAGATCGTCACCCGCCACCCCAACATGTTCGCCGGCTATTACCGGAACGAGAAGGCGACCGTCGCCGACATGCGCGACGGCTGGATGCACACCGGCGATGCCGGTTTCTTCGACAAGAAGGGGCATCTGGTCATCATCGACCGCATCAAGGACATCGCCACCACCGCACACGGCGACCGCTTCAGCCCTCAATACATCGAGAACAAGCTGAAGTTCAGCCCCTATGTGGCCGAGGCGGTGATCCTGGGCGACAAGCGCGAGTATCTGTCGGCGATCATCTGCATCCGCTTCTCCATCGTGTCGAAATGGGCGGAAAAGAACCGCATCGCCTTCACCACCTACTCCGACCTGTCGTCCAAGCAGGAGGTCTACGACCTGCTGCGGGCGGAGGTGGAGCGGGTGAACCAGACGCTTCCGGAGTACCAGCGCATCTCCAAGTTCCTGCTGCTCTACAAGGAGCTGGACGCCGACGACGGCGAGCTGACCCGCACCCGCAAGGTGCGCCGCGGCGTCGTCGCCGAGAAATACGGCACCATCATCGACAGCATCTATGCCGGCCAGCCGAAGATCGACGTCGACACGACCATCGCCTTCCAGGACGGCACCAAGCAACGCATCCGCACCACGCTGACCGTCATCGATCTGGCTCCGGCCGCCGCGGCGAAGAAGCCGCAGCCGGTGGCGGCGTGAGGAGAGCGCGATGCGAACCGCAAACATCACCCTCTCCCGCCCCGGGAGAGGGAGGGGACCCGTGCGGAGCATGGGGAGGGTGAGGGGGCCGGCAAGAAGCGGGCGCCCTGATCCTTGCAGCACCCTCACCCGGCCCTTCGGGCCACCCTCTCCCGGGGCGGGAGAGGGACAGAAAGAGGCCACGCCATGACCCTTCTGTTTCAGCTTCTCGTCAACGGCCTGATCGTCGGCGCGCTGTATGGCGTGGTCGCCATGTCCTTCGTGCTGATCTACAAGGCCAGCCGCATCGTCAACTTCGCCCAGGGCGAATTCCTGCTGATCGGCGCCTGGACCTGCTGGTGGTTGCTGACCAGCTGGCAGCTGCCCTTCTGGATCGGCTTCCCGATCACGCTGGTCTTCATGCTGGCCTTCGGCGTCATCCTGCAGATCGTCGTGCTCAGGCCGATGATCGGCGAACCGATCATCTCCGTCATCATGGTGACCATCGGCCTGTCCATCGTCTTCCAGGCGGCGATGAAGTGGATGTTCGGCGTCTTCGCCAAGCCCTTCCCGCCGATCTTCGCCAGCCCCACCATGAACCTGTTCGGGCTGGAGGTGCAGACCGTCTACGTGATGTCGCTGCTGATCTCGATCCTGATCATGGCGGGCTTCGGCTGGTTCTTCAAATACTCGCGGACCGGCCTCGCCATGCGGGCCACCGCCTTCGACCAGCAGGTGGCGCAGTCGCTGGGCATCTCGGTCCGCCACATGTTCGCGATGAGCTGGGCGATCTCCGCCATGGTGTCGGCGGTGGCCGGCGTCACGGTGGGCGTGGTCAACGGCGTGTCGTCGGCCTTGTCCTTCTTCGGCATCAAGGTGTTCCCGGCGGTGATCCTGGGCGGTCTCGACAGCGTCATCGGCGCGGTGGTCGGCGGCCTGATCGTCGGCGTGCTGGAGAACATGGCGCACTACCTGGACAGCCAGTGGCTGAACTGGGGCAACATGTACGAGATCGCGCCCTTCTACGTCCTGATCGCCATCCTGATGATCAAGCCCTACGGCCTGTTCGGCACCAAAGACATCGAGCGCGTGTGAGGCCCAAATGGCGAACATCAGCATCATCCCGAGCGGCGATTTCAAGACGTCCTACGGGACCGACACCACCATCTTCCCGACCAAGACCAGCCGCAACTTCGCGATCCTGGGCGTGGTTCTGCTCCTGGCCTGCCCGGCCTTCATGGATCGCTACTGGCTCAGCCTGCTGATCCAGATCGGCTATCTCGGCATCGCCGCGCTCGGCCTGAACATCCTGGTCGGCTTCACCGGCCAGATCTCCATCGGCCATTCCGCCTTCTTCGGCTTCGGCGCCTTCGCGTCGGCCTGGCTGAACAACAGCCTGGGCGTTCCGGTGGCGCTGGCCATCCCGCTGGCGGGCGTGGTCACCACCCTGGTCGGGCTGCTGTTCGGCATGCCGGCGGCGCGGCTGAAGGGCCTGTATCTCGCCATCGCCACGCTGGCGGCGCAGTATATCCTGCAGGACTTCTTCGCCCGGGCCGACTGGTTCACCGGCGGCACCGCCGGCACCATCGCCGAGCCGCTGACCATCTTCGGCTTCGCCTTCGACACCGACGAGCGGTACTTCTACGTTGCCCTGGTGGCGCTGGTGGTGATGTATATCCTCGCCACCAACCTGATGCGGACCCGCGACGGCCGCGCCCTGGTGGCCGTGCGCGACCATTATCTCTCCGCCGAGATCATGGGCATCAACCTGACGAAGTACCGGACGATGTCCTTCGGCATCTCCGCCTTCTACGCCGGCATCGGCGGCGCCCTCTACGCCCATTACCTGCAGTTCGTGTCGGTGGAGGGCTTCACCATCCTCTTCTCGATCCAGTTCCTGGGCATGATCATCATCGGCGGGCTGGGCTCTATCATGGGCACGCTGATGGGCACCGCCTTCATGGTCTTCCTGCCGGAGGCGATGCAGGCGCTCACCAAGCTGGTCAGCGGCACCGCCATCGATACCGCGCTGAACCTGAAGGACAACATCGCCTTCCTGCGCGAGATGTCGATCGGCCTCGTCATCATCTTGTTCCTGGTGTTCGAGCCCGACGGGCTGGCCCACCGCTGGAAGCAGATCAAGGCCTACTGGAAGCTCTATCCCTTCTCGCACTGAGTTTCGACGCTTTGCCGGTCAACAAACAGAACAGAATGGGGAGTCAACGCACCATGTCGATCAAGACCGCGCTTTTCGCCACTTCGGCCCTCCTGCTGGCGACCACCGCCACGGGCGTCACCTCCGCTTGGGCCGACATCCCGGTCGGCCATCTGGCGGACCAGTCCGGCGCCACCTCCGACGTCGGCGTGCCCTATGCGCAGGGCGTGGCGGATGCGCTCGCCTACATCAACTCCAAGGGCGGCATCAACGGCACCAAGCTGGCCGTCGACACCGTCGACTACGGCTATCAGGCGCCGCGCGCCATCAGCCAGTACAAGAAATGGTCCTCGGGCAGCGACAAGATCGCAGCCCTGCAGGGCTGGGGCACCGCCGACACCGAGGCGCTGACCGGCTTCGTCGGCAAGGACGAGATCCCGGCCTACTCCGGCTCCTACTCCGGCCACCTGACCGACCCGACCGGCAAGGGCCCGCACGGCTCCAAGCCGGCGCCCTACAACTTCTTCTACGGTCCCTCCTATTCCGACGCGCTGCGCGGCATGCTGATGTGGGCGGCTGAGGACTGGAAGAAGCAGGGCGGCCAGGGCAAGCCGAAATACGTCCATATGGGCGCCAACCACCCCTATCCCAACGCGCCGAAGGAAGCCGGCGAGCAGCTGGCCAAGGAGCTGGGCTTCGAGGTGCTGCCGGCCGTGCAGTTCGCCCTGACCCCCGGCGACTACACCGCCCAGTGCCTGACGCTGAAGCAGTCCGGCGTCAACTACGCCTATCTCGGCAACACCGCCGGCTCCAACATCTCGGTGCTGAAGGCCTGCCAGACGGTCGGCGCCAAGGTGCAGTTCATGGGCAATGTCTGGGGCATGGACGAGAACGCCGCCAAGGCCGCCGGCGCCGCCGCCGACGGCGTGGTGTTCCCGATGCGCACCGCGGTCACCTGGAACGGCGACGCGCCGGGCATGAAGACGCTGAAGGACATTTCCAAGATGTCCGACGCGGCCGGCACCGCCTATCGTCCGGTGCACTACATGGCCGGCGTCTGCACCGCCTTCATCATGAAGGAGGCGATGGACTGGGCGTCGAAGAACGGCGGCGTCGCCGGTCCGAACATCCGCAAGGCGATGTATCAGAAGAAGGACTGGGTCCCGGCCGGGCTGGAGGGGGTCTGCGTTCCCTCGACCTGGACCGAGAACGACCACCGCGGCATGACGGCGGTCAACATCTACCGCGCCAAGGTCGGCGGCGACACCGGCGCCGGCGTGGACGAGCTGGTCAAGGCCGGCACGATCAAGCTGGAGAAGCTGACCACCGTCGACGTCCCGCGCAAGCCGGAATGGCTGGGCTGGTAAGTCCTTGAGTACCCGGCGCCCCCGTACGTCATCGGCTGGGGCGCCCCCCTTCTTCCGACCGGTTCATCTTTCGGAAAGTTCAGGTGCCGCATGCAGACCACCGCCACGGCCGCTTCGACCAACGCTCCAGTTGTGCCGCCCGTCACGGCTGCGAAGCGGATGATGCTGTCCGTCAACAACATCGAGGTCGTCTACAACGACGTGATCCTCGTGCTCCGCGGCCTCAGCCTGGAGGTGCCGGAGGGGGAGATCGTCGCCCTGCTGGGCGCCAACGGCGCCGGCAAGTCGACGACGCTGAAGGCGATCTCCGGCCTGCTGAAGACCGAGGACGGCGAGGTCACCCGCGGCGACATCACCTTCAACGGCGAGCGCATCAACGGCATCGACCCCGACCGGATCGTCCGCAAGGGCATCTTCCAGGTGATGGAGGGCCGGCGCATCATCGCCGATATGACCTGCCTGGAGAACCTGCGCCTCGGCGCCTACACCCGCCGCGACAACGGGGTGAAGGACGACCTGGACATGGTGTTCAGCTATTTCCCCCGGCTGAAGGAGCGCACCGGCCTTGCCGGCTATCTCTCCGGCGGCGAGCAGCAGATGCTGGCCATCGGCCGCGCGATGATGGCAAGGCCGAAGCTGATCCTGATGGACGAGCCCAGCATGGGCCTGTCGCCGTTGATGGTGAAGGAGGTGTTCAGCATCGTCCAGCAGATCAACAGGGATCTGGGCGTCACCATCCTGCTGGTGGAGCAGAACGCCCGCATGGCGCTGCAGGCCGCGACCCGCGGCTACATCATGGAAAACGGCAAGGTCGTGCTGGACGGCACCGCCGAAGAGCTGCGCAACAACGAGGACGTGAAGGAATTCTACCTCGGCGGCGGCAACGAAGAGCGCAAGAGCTTCAAGAATTTGAAAAGCTTCAAGCGGCGCAAGCGCTGGATTTGACTGCTTTGCCCCCTCCCTAACCCTCCCCCGCTCTCGGCCGGCCGAAGGCCGGTCCGATCGCGGGAGAGGGGACTGCCGCCATTTCCTTGCAACACTCCCGCAAGCGTCCTGCCCCCTCTCCCGCGGAGCGGGGGAGGGATGGGGAGGGGGCAAAGAGGATGGCAGAGCAATGCGCGTCACCTCGGCCGACCCCTGAACGGACGAACGACCATGACCGACTTCTACGACGACCTCGAAACCCGTTCCTCCGACCGGCGCGAGGCCGAGCAGTTCGCGGCGCTGCCCGCCCATCTGCACCACGCCAAGGACAACGCCCCCTATTTCCGCCGGCTGCTGGCGGAGATCGACCCGGCGGCGATCCATGACCGCGCGTCGCTCGCCACCCTGCCGGTGACGCGCAAGGCCGACCTGATCGCGCTGCAGCAGGAGAATCCGCCCTTCGGCGGTCTGGCGGCGGTGGAGATCGGGCGGTTGGCCCGCGTCTTCGCCTCGCCCGGCCCGATCCACGATCCGGAGCCGCATGGCGTCGATCCCTGGCGCAGCGCCCGTGCGCTGTTCGCCGCCGGTTTCCGCGCCGGCGACCTCGCCCACAACTGCTTCGCCTATCACCTGACCCCGGCCGGCTCGATGTTCGAGACGGGCGCGCACGCCGTCGGCTGCGCCGTCATCCCGGCCGGCACCGGCAACAGCGAAATGCAGGCGCAGGTCGTCGCCAGCCTGAAGCCGCGCGGCTATATCGGCACGCCCGACTTCCTGAAGATCATCCTGGAGAAGGGCGACGCGCTGGGGCTCGACGTCTCCTCCATCCGCATCGCCGCCGTGTCGGGCGGCCCCTATCTGCCCGACGCCCGCGCCTTCTACGAGGCGCGCGGGCTGGAGGTCTACCAGAGCTACGGCACCGCCGACCTCGGCATCGTCGCCTACGAGACCACCGCAAGGTCGGGTCTGGTGGTGAACGAGGGCTGCATCGTCGAGATCGTCCGCCCCGGCACCGGCGACCCGGTTCCCGACGGCGAGGTGGGAGAGGTGGTGGTGACCATCTTCAACCCGGCCTATCCGCTGATCCGCTTCGCCACCGGCGACCTGTCGGCGGTTCTGCCGGGAACCAGCCCCTGCGGCCGGACCAACATGCGGCTGAAGGGCTGGATGGGACGCGCCGACCAGACCACCAAGGTCAAGGGCATGTTCGTCCACCCCGGTCAGGTCGCCGAGGTGCTGCGCCGCCATCCCCAGATCTCCCGCGGTCGCCTCGTCGTCGGTCGCCAGGACGCCAGCGACACCATGACGCTGCGCTGCGAAGCGGAGGAGAGCGGAGACGATCTCGCCGCCGCCATCCGCGAGACGCTGGCGGCGGTGACCAAGCTGAATGGGAAGGTGGAGTTCGTGGCGCCGGGGAGTTTGCCGAATGACGGCAAGGTGATCGACGACACGCGGGGGTGAGTGTCGCAGCTCTGCCCCCTCCCCAACCCTCCCCCGCTCTGCGGGAGAGAGAGTCAGCGTTTGAGCGGCGGAGTTCCCTCTCCCGCGTTAGCGGGGGAGGGTTAGGGAGGGGGCACCTGCCGCCGGCACCCCGTCACACTTGCCTCAGCACTCCGCGTCCGCAGACGGCATCAGCTCGTACTGCGGCTTGTAGCCGGGCTGCGCGCGGATGCGGTCGGCCCAGGCCTGGACGTTGGGGTAGTCCTTGGCCTCGATGGCGGATTCGTTCAGCAGGTCGATCCAGGGGAAGGCGAAGATGTCGGCGATGGTCAGCCGGTCGCCCTCGATGAAGCTGCGGCCGGCCAGATGCTCGTCGAACAGCTTCATGCCGGTGGCGGCGGAGGCGTCGAGCCAGGGCAGGGCGTTGGCGTCGCCGTTGAACTTGCGCACGGCGCGGGCGCGCTGCACCGGCAGAAGCACGTCGGCCAGCCAGCTCAGCCATTCGGCGAGCCGCAGCTTCTCGGCCTCGTCACGGCCGCCGAACTGCCCGGTCTGTTCGGCCAGATAGGTCAGGATTACGCTGGATTCGGAAATCGAATGGTCGCCATGCACCAGCGTCGGCACCCGGCCGAAGCGGTTGATCGCCCGATAATCCGCCGATTTCTGCTGGCCGTTGCGCAGATCGACATGCCGGTACTGGAACGGGATGCCCGCCAGCCGGAAAAACAGTGCCACGCGGGTCGCCGGCTGGGAATTCACATTGCCGTAGAGGATGAAGGGCGCTGTCACGATGCTCTTTCTCCCTGGTTTGCGGACCCGGATGGTCCCCCCGGATGATCCTGCGGACGTTCGATCTCCGGCTTTGCCGGGAGGATGGCCTCAACCGGGCCGGTGACGCCAGAGGAAAGCGCTGCTCCAATAGTCATGGCACGGCTGCAACAAGCCTCGCACACCATCGGTGTGACTGCCCCTCTCCGAAGCTGTGGGCGGCTTGACCGGCGAAACCAAAAGCCGTAGACAATGAGTTATATGCGAAATGCCGCATGGATATGCCGTATGTGGTCCTGTGCGCCGGCCGGCGCCGCATGGCCGGCCGCACGGGGCGCGGAACCAAGGTCCGGATGGCAAGATGGTGGACACGGTCGACAAGACGCGGACGATCCTGGTGGTCGAAGACAATGTGCTGATGCGCAAGCTCTTCGTCCGCTGCCTGGAGGAAGGCGGTTTCGCCGTGGTCGAGGCGTCCGACGCCACGTCGGTTCTGTCGCTGATGCGCGAGACGGCGCCGGATCTGGTGGTGATGGACATCGTCATGCCCGGCCTGTCGGGGCTTGAGCTGATTAAGCAGATCCGTGCCGATGGCGACCTCGCCGCGACGACGGTGCTGGCCGTCACCAACCTCGCCACCCCCGCCGACAAGCGCCGGCTGGCCGATGCGGGATTCGACGGCCATGTCTCCAAGCCGATCAAGCCCAAGGAGTTCCAGGCCACCGTCGCCGGTTTCCTGACTGCCGCATGACCGCTGTCCAGGCAGGGATCACCCGTCTTCCGTGATGTCCGCTATGGCGTGAGATCCGCCAAGCCGGCGCCTGCGGAAGAACCACCACACACGCAAGAGCGGAGGGAGCTGCAGCGATGGCGCGTTATCTGGTTACCGGCGGCTGCGGCTTCATCGGCTCGCACCTGATCGAGCGGCTGCTGTCCGCCGGACACGAGGTGCGGGTTCTGGACGACCTGTCCACCGGCAAGCGCGAGAACCTGCCCGCTTCCGTGCCGGTGACGGTCGGCGACGTCGCCGACGCGGCGGCGGTGGAAGCGGCGATGGCCGGCTCCGACGGTGACGGCGTGGACGGCTGTTTCCATCTGGCCGCCGTCGCCTCCGTCGACCGCTCGCGCGAGGCGTGGCTGGAAACCCACCATGCCAACCTGTCCGGCACCATCGCCGTGTTCGACGCCGCCCGCCGCGCCAATGCGAAGGGGCCGGTGCCGGTGGTCTATGCCTCCTCCGCCGCCGTCTATGGCGACAATCCGGCCATGCCGCTATCCGAGGATGCGGCGACCCGCCCGCTGTCCGCCTATGGCGCCGACAAGCTGGGCTGCGAGCTGCATGCGCGGGTGGCTGACATCGTGCATGGCGTGCCGACCACCGGTTTCCGCTTCTTCAATGTCTATGGCCCGCGCCAGGACCCGAAATCGCCCTATTCCGGCGTGATCTCGATCTTCGCCGGCCGGATCGCCCGGGGGGAGCCGATCACCATCAATGGGGACGGCCAGCAGGTGCGGGATTTCATCTTCGTAAAGGACTTGGTGCGATATCTGACGGCTGCGATGGACACTCCAAGGTCCGGCGCACCGGTCTTCAATGTCTGCACCGGCCGTCCGACCACGGTGAACCGGCTGGCGGAGGTGCTGGGGGAGCTATCGGGCCGTCCGCTCGACCGCCGGTATGGACCGGCGCGGCCGGGCGACATCCGGGTGTCCATCGGCGATCCGTCGCGCCTTATCGCCGCCTTCGGCATGAGCTGCGACACGGCGCTGGAGGACGGGCTGCGCGAGACGCTGGCGTGGCTCGGTTGACCGCTCGGGTCGGATGAGCGTCGAGAGGGGTTGGGGTGGCGTGATCGGTGGTCTGATCGGGCGGCGCGCAGTCGCCGCGGGGCTGGTGTCGGGTGCGGCGTCGCTGGCGTTGCCCAACCGCCCGCTGCGGGCCGCCGGGACCGGCCAGGCTTCGGCTTTTCCATCCTCCGCCACTCGATCCCCCAATTCTCCCTGGGCGGTCTATTACGCCGATGCGGCTCCGTTGTCGGCCTTCCAGCCCTACCGGCTGCTGGTCCTGGACAGCCGCACCCATCCGCCGCTCCAGCCGCTGGCCGACCGCGGCAAGACCCTGTTCGGCTATCTCAGCGTGGGGGAGGTGGAGACTCACCGGCCATGGTTCGGCCGGGTGAAGGGCTGGGGCATCCTGGACCAGGAGAACCCCAACTGGCCCGGCAGCTTCTATGTCGATGTCCGCGACCGCCGCTGGGTCAAGCTGGTGGTGGAGGAACTGGTGCCGGCCATCCTGCGCGAAGGCTTCCACGGCGTCTTCCTCGACACGCTCGACAACCCGCCGCATCTGGAGCGCACCGAGCCCAAGCGCTGGCGCGGCATGACCGACGCCGCGGCGGCGCTGGTGCGGGCCATCCGCCGCAACTGGCCGGACATCGGCCTGACGCAGAACCGCGCCTATGAGATCCTGCCGCAGACGGCCCCGCTGCTGACCCATGTGCTGGGCGAGAGCGTCTATGCCGGCTGGGATTTCGCCGCCAGGCGCCCGCACCGCCAGAGTGCGGAGGATTACCGGTTCCAGGTGGAGGCGCTGAAGGCCGCCGGCGCATCGAACCCGCGTCTCGGCCTACTGACGCTCGATTACTGGGATCCAGCCGACACGGCGGGCGTGCGGGCCATCTACGATCTGCAGCGGGCCAACGGCTTTTCCCCCTATGTCTCCACGGTCGAACTGGACCGCCTGATCCCGGAGCCGGCCCGGTGAGGCGCATCGCCACAGCGGTGGCGGCAGCGCTGGCGCTCGGCCTGCTGCTGCCGTGGGCCATGCCCGCCACGGCGGCCAGCGCGCCGCCTGCGGCCGCAGCCTTCCGGCAGGAGGTGCCGCGCACCATCCTGGCGCTGGTCGACCTGCGGGAGGAGGACACGATCCGCCTCAGCCGCATCCACACCATGGTGGAACTGCCGCTGAACCATCTGGGATTGTCGGTCGTCTATTGGAACGTCGCCGACGGCCTGCCCGATCTGTCGCGCTATCCGGGCTTGCGCGGCGTCGTCACCTGGTTCGCCGGCGAGCCCTTCGCCGATGCCGCCGCCTACATCGACTGGGTGGGGCGGGCGATGGACCGCGGCGTCCGCTTCGCCGTGCTGGGCCAGCCGGGGGTGCGGCTGGAGCGCGGCGGCAGGCCGGTGCCGCTGGCGCTCGCCAACCGCTTCTTCGCCCGCTTCGGGCTGCGCGACGACGACGGCTTTTCCGACCTGACCTACCGGTCGAAGCCGGCACTGGCCGATGGGACGATCGGTTTCGAACGGACGCTGTCGGGCGTGCTGCCCGGCTATCCGCTGTTCCGCAAGACCGATGCCCGCGTCTCCTCCCATCTGGTGATGCGGCGGGCGGACGATCCGGCCAGCGACAGCCATCTGGTGGTGACCGGCCCGGCCGGCGGGCTGGCGGCCGAAGGCTACGACCGCTATTTCGACGCCGAGTACAACCGGCGGCAATGGATCGTCGATCCCTTCGCCTTCTTCCGGAACGCCTTCGCCACCGACGACCTGCCGAAGCCCGACGTCACCACCCTGTCGGGCCGGCGGATCTATTTCAGCCACATCGACGGCGACGGCTGGCGCAACGTGACGGAGGTGACGCCCCATGCCGCCAAGCGGGTCCTGTCCGCCGACATGGTGCGCATCGCCGCCATCGAGCCCTTTCCCGACCTGCCGGTGACCGTCGCCCCCATCGTCGGCGACCTCGACCCGACCTGGAACGGCACGCCGCAGTCGGTCGAGGCGGCGAAGACACTGTTCGCCCTGCCGCAGGTCGAACCGGCCAGCCACACCTGGACCCATCCCTTCCAGTGGATTTTCTTCAAGGACTACAGCCGGCAGAAGGAAGCCCCGTTCCTCGACCGCGACGGCACATACCGCCCGACCAAGAGCGACGACCACGCGGCGGAGACGGCGGGCGAGGTGTCGGACATCGGCCGCTATGCCGTTCCGCGCGCCTATCTGCAGCAGCCCTTCGACCTCGACCAGGAGATCGGCGGCGCGCTGGATTACTTCACCCGGCTGGCCCCGGCCGGCAAGCGGGCGGTGCTGGTGCAATGGTCGGGCGACACCTCTCCGTTCGAGGACGCGCTGGCGGCGGTGCGCAAGACGGGCGGCGTCAACATGAACGGCGGCGACGCCCGCTTCGACGCCGATTTCCCCTCCATCACCGGCCTGCCGCCCGTCGGCCTGCCGGTGGGGACGGAACGCCAGATCTACGCCGCCGGCAGCAACGAGAACACCTACACCGACCTGTGGACCAACCGCTTCTACGGCTACCGCAATCTGGTCAACACCATGCGGCATGCCGGCGCTCCCATCCGGCTGAAGCCCTTCAACGTCTATTACCACATGTACAGCGGCCAGAAGGCGGCCAGCCTGAATGCGCTGGTTTCGGTGCTGACCGCCGCCCGCGCGACGGAGCTGGCACCGGTCGCCGCCTCCATCTACGCCCGCATCGCCGAAGGTTTCTACACCGCCCGGTTCGAGCCGCTGGAGGGCGGACGGCGCTGGCGCGTGCGCGACCGCGGGGCGTTGAACACGCTGCGCTTCGACCGGGCCAGCGCCACCGCGGTCGATTTCACCCGCTCCACCGGGGTGCTGGGCCAGCGCCACAGCCAGGGCAGCCTTTATGTCGCGCTCGACCCCGCGGTGGCGGAGCCGGTGGTGGCGCTCGCCGAAATCGACCGGGCCGACCGCGATCCGCCCGCTCCCGTGCCCTATCTGGTCGAGGGGCGCTGGGCCTTCTCGGCGCTGGCGGGGGAGGGGACGGGGGAGGGCGCGGGCTTCCGCGTCGCCGCCACCGGCTATGGCGAGGGGGCCATGGTGTGGCGGGTTCCCCGTCCCGGACCCTGGACGATCACCGCGGAACGCGACGGCGCCGTCCTGTGGACCGGCAGCGCGACCGCCGATGACGACGGCCGGCTGGCCCTGACCGTCCCGCTGTCGGGCATCGACCCGCTGATCCTGCGGCTTCGTCCCATCCTTCGTCCCTCCGGCGGCGCGGCGGGGTAGGGCGGCGATGCGCGCGAACATCCTCGTCGTCCTGCTGGTGCTGATCGCGGGCATCGGCGCCAGCCTGCTGCTGATCCCGCGCGGCGGCGAGCTTGCCCTGCAGAAATTCCGCGACCGCGATTATGAAAGCGCCCGCGCCGTCTATGAGGAGCGCTATGCCGCCGGCGACCGTGGCGGCGCCACGGTGATGCCGCTGACCCGCCTGTCGCTGGCCCAGGGCGACGTGGAGCGCGCCATCGCGCTGACCGAGGAGTTCGTCGCCGCCGAGCCGACCTCCGTCGAGGCGCGCGAGCTGCTGAACCGCCTCTACCAGGATGCCCAGCGGCCGGGCGATTACCTGGAGAACCTGGCGGTCCTGGCGGAGCTGCGGCACAGCGCCGACCTCTATCGCGAACTGGCCTATGCCGCCGGATTCCGCAACCGGATGGCGTTGAAGGCCGAAGCGCTGGCCCGCTACTGCGCGCTGGCGCCCGAGGATGTCGAGGCCCAGCAGGAGCTGGCGGCGCTGCTGGCGGCGCGCGGCGACCATGCCGGCGCGGTGGACCGGCTTCTGCACGCCGACGACCGCGCCCGGGGCAACATCGGGGCCGACAGCCGCGAATTGCTGATGAGCCTGCTGATCGACCTCGGCCGGGCGGAGGATGCCTTCGGCCGCGCCCGGCGCTGGCTCGGCGAGCAGCCGACCGTCGCCGACATGATCGGTCTGGCGAGCCAGCTGGCGGCGGCCTCCCGGCCGGACCTGGGCGTGAGGCTGATCGAGCCGCAGGTGACAGGTCGAACGCCCGTTTTGGCACTTGAGCTGACCTACGTCGACCTGCTGATCGCCGCAGACCGCCGGGAAGAGGCGCGGACCCGCCTGTCGGCGCTGTCCGGCCGGGTGGAGGATTCCCAGTTCGGCCGGCTGCTGGCGCTGGAGATGAATGCCGGGCAGGCGCGGGAGGCGTTGCGGGCCGCGAAGGGCCGCGACCTGCGTCTGGCGCCGGATTGGGTGCTGGCCGGGCTGGCCGAGACGGCGCTGCGCGACGGCGACCGCCCCTTCCTCGACCGCCTGCATCGCGAATTGGGCGAGGGGTTCCTCGCCGATTACCCGGTGCTGGCGGCGAACATCGCGCTCGGCCGCGGCGATGCCGATGCCGCCGCGCGCTGGGCGGAGCGCGGTCTGGCCGGGAGCGCGCTGACCCTCGGCGACCGGCTGGCCGCCATCCGCATTCTCGACCGCGCCGGCCGCCGTGCCGCCGCCGCTGCCGCCTTCGACCGTCTGGCGCCGTTCGATGCGGTTCCCGACGACCAGCTGGAGGAGTTGGCGGCCCTGTTCATCGACCTGGAGCGCGCGCCCGCCGGTCTGGACTGGTTCGCTGCGCACCGGCAGGCCAAGCCTTCTCCGGCGGCCGAGCAGGGCTGGGCGAGGCTGGCGGCCAAGGCGGGCGACCCGGTTGCCGTCGCCGACTGGCTGGCCGCCCGGCCGGTGCTGCCCGTCGCCCTGCTGCAGGACATCGCCGGCAGCGCCGCCGAACGGGCCGTTGCCGACCGGCGCGCCGCCCCGCTGGCGCTGGCCGCAGCACAGCGCGCCTTCGCGCTCGACCCCTCGCCGCGCAGCCGTCTGGCCCTCGCCATCGCCCTGACCGCGACCGGCAAACCGGCGGAGGCGCTGCCGCTGCTGTCTCCGCTGTTGGACCGGGGCGGGGCCGAGATCGAAGCCGCCTACATCGCGGCGCTCGACGGCGCCGGCCGGTCGGAGGAGCTGGCCCGCCACCTGACCGCCAAGCTGGCAAAGGGCGGCCTGAGCGACGCGGAGGAGCAGGGCATCGCCTATCTGCTGCTCGACCACAAGGCCTACCGCGCCGCCCTGCCGCTGCTGCGCGCGCGGGCGGAACGGCTGGGCGGCGTCTGGCTGGCAGTCTATGCCGATGCCGCGGCCAAGGCGAACGCGCTGCCCGACCTTGCCGCCCTGCTGCAACGGCAGGCCGCCGCCGCCCCGCTGGCCGAAGCGGAGGATTCGCTCTACCGCAGTACGCTGGAAACGCTGGGCCGCAAGGCGGAGCTGCGCCGCTACCTGCTGGCCCGCGCCACCGACGACCGCCTGCCGGTGGAGCGGCGTCGCGAACCGGCCTTCGCCCTGCTGGCGCTCGGCGACAAGACGGGGGCGACGCGGGCTTTGCAGCGGCTGGCCGCGATGCAGGGGCCGCAGAGCGGGGATTTCCGGCAGCTCGCCTATCTGTGGGGGCCGCGCCCGCCAGCCGCGGCGCTGGACTGGCTGGAGGCGCGGGCCAAGGCGGCAGCCGGCCCGGAGGCGCAGGCGGCATGGTACGACCGTCTGGCCGAACTCGGCGGCGGGGCCCGCGTCACCGCAAGCCTCGCGACGCCCGCCGGTCCGCCGGTCCAGCCGGCGCTGCAGGCTCCCTACATCGAGGCGCTGGCGTCGGCCGGCAAGGGCAGGGAACTGGCGGTCGCCGTCCGTGCCGCCCTGCGCGAGGACGCCACGCCCGACCGGCTGCGCCGCTATGCCCGCCTCGCCGAACAGACCGGCCAGCGCGCCGCCGCCGCCGAGGCCTGGACGGCCCTGCTGGCAAGGAAGCCCGAGGATGCCGACGCGCTGCGCCAGCTGGGCATGCTGGCCTTCGACGGGAACCGCCTTGCCGATGCCGAGCGCCTGCTGCGCCGCTACACCGCGCGCGGCCCCGACGATCACGAGGCGCATTATTTCCTGGGCGAGACTCTGACCGCCCTGAAGCGTCCCGCCGCGGCATTGCCCTTCTACCGCATCGCGCTGGCCCAGCTCCGCGCCCGCGGCGGCCGGGACGACGCGGCGGTCCTGACGGAGGCCAACCTGCTGAACCGGCTGGGCAAGGTCGACGAGGCCGTCGCCCTGTTCGACTCCCTGCGCAAGCGCCATCCCGGCGACCGGCAGCTGACGGCGGACTATGCATCGATGCTGATCGAAAACGGACGACTGCCGGAGGCCCGCCGTGTCCTGGCCCTTCCGTGATGATTTCCGCGCCTTGACGCACTCCACCCCCTCTCCCCCCCGGGTAGAGGGAGGGACCCCGCGCCATCGGCGCGGGGAGGGTGAGGGGGATGCGTGGCGTGACTTCCCGAGAATTCCAGCCGCGTATCCCCCTCACCCTAATCCTCTCCCCGCTTTCGGCGGACCGGAGGTCCGCCTGTCGCGTCAGCGCAAACGAAGTTTGCGCGTGAGCGGGGGGGAGAGGGGATCGAAAGCGCTCACGCTCGCCCTCCTCGCCGTCCTCCTCGCCGCCACCCCCATCCACGCCCAGCCGGCGCCGTCCTCCGCCCGTCTGGAAACCGTGCGGGAGGATCGCGCCGCCCGCTTCACCCTGAGCTGGCCCGCTCCGGTCGCGACCGAGGTGGAGCGCCAGGGCCGCGAGATCGTTCTGCGCTTCAGCCGGCCGCTCGGCGATGTGGCGCTCGACCGCGTGCCGGAGCGGCTGGAGTCCTGGATCGACAACATCCTCTACGGCTATGACAGCGTCGTCCTGGTCCCGTCAGCCGGCGTCGCCGCCGACATCGCGGCAAACCCCAGGGGCGTGACCATTGCGTTGAGCCGCTCCCCCGCCGCGCGCCCGACGCCGCAGGCCGAGGCGGCCGACCGTGCCGCGCAGCGCCGCATCGACTATTTCCGCGCAGTGACGATGATGGAGGGCGGGGAGGTCCGGCCGGCGCGGGAGCTGTTGCGCGACCTGCTGGCGCGAGACCCGCGGGACGCCCAGTCCACCGCCCTGCTGGGTCAGGCGGAGGAGCGGCTCGGCCGCTGGCGCGAGGCGGCGACGGCCTATGACGGCGCGCTGGAGCTGACGCCCGGCGAGCCGTCGCTGGTCGGGGCCAAGGCGCTGCTTCTGTACGCGAATGCCGACCGCGTCCGCCTCGACGTCGATTGGCAACAGGTGCGCAACGCCGACATGCAGCGCATCGCGCGTCTCGGCGGCGTGCAGGAGCTTGGCCGGTCCACCAGCCTGACCTGGGGGCTGGAACGGCGCGAGGTGGATGTCGATGCCGCCCAGCGCGCCGACGGCCGGCTGGAGCCCTTCCACGGCGCGCGCACCCGTCTGGAGGCGGCGCTGGTCCATGACTGGCCGGAGCTGCAGCGCTCCACCCTGTCCGTCTACGCCGCGCCGCGGACGCTGGGCGCCGGCTACACCCACGGCTGGCGCGACGAGGAGGGGGAGACCCGCGCCGGCTTCGCCTGGAGCGAGCCCAGCTTCGCCTTCCTGGAGGGCATCGTCGGCGGCGGCCGGCGCGACCGGCTTTTCCTGCAGCATGAGGACCGGCTGTCGGAGCGCTGGTCGCTGTCGTTCGGCGCCGGCTACAACCGCTATGGGCTGGCCGGGGCCGCCGATCTGGCGCGCAGCGCCACGGTGGAAGGCTCCCTGCGCTACGTCCTGAACGCCGCCGGGCCGCTCGCCAGCGTCGCCTATGTGCTGGACGCCGAATATGTCGGCCACCGCGAGGAACGGCAGAACGCGGACGGACAGGCCTACATCCCGCTGCCGGCCGCGACGCGCGAGGTCCACGCGCTCCAGGTGAATGTCGAGGACCATCTCGCCGACTATGTCCGCTATGCCGCGCAGCTCGGCTACGCCTATGACCGCCGGGGGCGCAGCGGCCCGCAGGGCGCGGTTTCCCTGGCTTGGGAGCCGGCGGAGGGGCTGGAACTGGGGCTTCGCGCCGCCCATGCCCGCTCCACCGCCCGCGGCACGGCCAGTGCGGTGAACAGCGCAGGCGTCACTCTGGTCTGGCGTTATTGACGGTGTGTCAACGTCTTCATGGTTAAAGGAAGGGAAACAGCGGAATGGGGATGCGTGACGCGATGGGGCCGACGGCCATGGGGATGAAAACCAAGGGAATACAAGCCTGCGGCGCGCTGCTGCTGGCCGGGCTGCTGCTGGCGGGCTGCAGCGTCGGGCGGATCAACAGCCGTGACTTCGCCCAGCCGGGTGCCGCGCTGCCGGCCGGCGCCACCGTCGCCGTTCTGCCGTTCGAGAACCTGACCAACCATCCCAATGCCGGCCAGATCGCCGCCGATCTCGTCTCCACCGAGTTGTACGGCGTCGGCGGTGTCCGCATGGTGGAGGCCGGCCGGGTCCGCAGCCGCCTGTCGGAGCTGAAGTCCGCCGATGCCGGCCCCGCCGCGGCGTCCGACTCCCAGGCCGATGCCCCGCTCGACGCGCAGGCCGCCGGCCGGGCGCTGGCGGTGGACGCGGTGCTGGCCGGCAGCGTGTCGGAATACGGCTATCAGCATGGCCTGCGGGAAGAGCCGGTGGTCGGGCTGAACGCCCGGCTGGTGCGCGTCTCCGATGGTGCCGTTCTCTGGACCTCCAGCCAGTCGGAGGCCGGGCGCGGCTATTTCAGCCGCGACAGCGTCAACAACGTCGCCCAGCGCGTGGTGGCGCGCATGATCGACAGCCTGCGGCCGGTGGTCGCCGCCACTCCCTGAGGCCCGGCCCGACGATGAGCAGCCAGCCCCCCGCCGTCCCGGCAGCCACGATCCCCGCCGACGGTGCGCCCCGCCGCCGCTGGTTCGGCCTGCGTCCGGTGGCTCTGCTGGAACTCGTGCTGTTCTTCGGCGTGGTGCTGGGGCTGGATGTCTGGCTCGGCTCCGGCCATCGGTTCGAGGGGGTGCAGCCGCATCCCTTCTGGATCCCGGTCCTGCTGCTGGCGATCCAGTACGGCACGAACGAGGGCGTTCTGGCGGCGCTGGCCGCGACAGTGGCGCTGCGGCTGGGCAATGTGCCGGACGCCGGCATCACCCAGGACCTGTACGACCATCTCTTCACCCTGACGCGCGAGCCGATCCTGTGGCTGGTCGCCGCCGTGCTGTTCGGCGAGCTGCGCATGCGCCATCTGCGCGAGCGGGAGGAGCTGCGCGCCGGCCTTGCCGCCGCCCGGCAGGAGGCGGAGGCCATCGCCCGCTCCTACCGCGCCCTGAAATCGGTCAAGGAGAGTCTGGAGACCCGTGTCGCCGGCCAGCTGCGCACCGTCTTCACCCTCTATCAGGCCGCCAAGTCCATCGACCGGCTGGACGAGGGGGAGGTGATGCTGGGCGTCGCCGACCTCGTGCGCACCGTCATGAAGCCGGAGAAGTTCTCGCTGTTCCTGCTGAACAACGACGTGCTGGAATCGGTGACGAACGAGGGCTGGGACGACGACACCGACACCTATGCCCGCTGGTTCGACAGCGGCACCGCCCTGTTCCAGCAGGTGATCGCCCGCCAGCGTCAGGTCTGCGTCAACCGGGCCGAGGACGAACGCATCCTGGCCGGCGAAGGCATTCTGGCCGGACCGCTGGCCAGCAGCGACACCGGCGAGGTCGTCGGCATGGTGAAGATCGAAAGCCTGGGCTTCACCGACCTCAGCGTCAACACGGTCGAGAATTTCCGCATCCTGTGCGAATGGATCGGCACCGCGCTGGCCAAGGCGCGCCAGTACCGCACCGCCAACGAACAGCGGGTGTTCACCGACGACGCGCTCTATTCCTCCAGCTACATCGGCCGTCAGGCGGAATTCCTGGCGCTGCTCGGGCGCCGCATGGGGTTCGAGACCACGGCCATCACCATCCGCCCCGTCGGCATATCCCGCCTGTCGGTGGGCCAGCGGGCGGAGCTTGCCGCCGCCATCGGCGAGGCGGTGCGCGGCAGCCTGCGCGACACCGACCTCGCCTGCGATTTCGGCCATCAGGGAACGTCCTTCGGCGTCGTGCTGGCCGGCACGCCGCTGGACGGCGCCCGGCTGGTGGAGGCGAAGCTGGAGCGTGCCGTCCGGCAGGCCCTGCCGGCTGCCCTGGCCGACATCACCATCGGCTTCACCACCCGGCGGATCGAAGCTCCCGCGGATGGACAGGCGGCGCAATGAGCACCCCGTCCTCCGCCGCTTCCGAGGGTCTTGCCGGCGACCGGCCGTCCGCCGGCGTGGGCGAACTGCTGCTGGTGGCGCCGTCCGCCGGTCTGCTCGACGCCGCGGTGGCGGCATTCGCTCTCTCGGATCTGGCCTTCGGCCTGCCGGTCTGCGCGGCGCTGCATCTGGCGCTCTGCGGTCTGGTCGGGCTTTGGGTGCGCGGACTGGTGCGGCGTGGGCGCGACCTGCGGCTGGCCGGGCTTCTGCTGGTCACCATGGTGCCGCTGGGTCCGGTCGGGGCCGCCTGCACCGTGGCGACCGCGGCGCTGCTGGCGCTGTTCAGCCGCTATGCCACCGGGTTCCAGGACTGGTATCTCTCGCTCTTTCCCGACAGCGAGATCGGCCCGGCGCGCGAGCTGTACGAGCTGATCGTGAGCGGGCGGGAGAACGCGCACCTCGCCGCCGGCGAGTCCTTCACCGACGTGATGTGGATGGGCTCGCCGCAGCAGAAGCAGGCGGTGATCGCGCTGGTCGCCCGCCATTTCCGCCCCGCCTTCACCCCAGCGCTGAAGGCCGGTCTCGCCGACGCGGATCCGTCCGTCCGCGTCCAGGCCGCCACCGCCACCGCACGGGTGGAGCATGAGTTCAACGAGCGCTGGCTTGCGCTGGACCATGCCGCGCGGGACCGGGCGGAGGATGCGGACGCCCTGGCCGCGCTCGCCCGCCATCTCGACGATTACGCCTTCTGCGGGCTGCTGGATGCCAACCGCGAGGCGGAGATTCGGGAAAAGGCGCTGGAGGGCTATCGCCGCAGCCTGGATCTCGCCCCCGATGACGACGGCATCCGCCTCGACCTCGGCCGGCTGCTGCTGCGCTGCGGACTGGCGGCGGAGGCGGCGGAGCGCTTGGAGCCGCTGGTCGACCGCACGCCCGACCGCCGCATCCTCTACTGGTACGCCGAAAGCCTGTTCCGGCTGGGCCGGTTCGCCGAGCTGCGGGCGCTGCCGGGCCGCCGGCCCGACCTGCTGGGCAACGAGGCCGAACTGCCCCACACCCTGCGCGACGTCTTCGCGCTGTGGCGCGGCGATTCGGCCGCGACACCGCCGGAGGCGGTTCCCCCGGAAGCCGGTGCGACGGAGCTTGCCGCATGAGCCGCAACTCTTCCCTGCCCGAGGCGCCCCATGCCCCCAAGGCCGACGTCTGCCTGCTGATGGAGGGCTCCTATCCCTATGTCGCGGGCGGCGTGTCGACCTGGACCCATGACCTGATCCGTTCCCACGCCGACCTGACCTTCCACATCGTCGCCCTGGTCGCCGACCGCGGCGCCCGCCGGCTGGCCTACGAGCTGCCGCCCAACGTCACCGGCCTGACCCATGTCTATCTCCAGGACCCGCCCGCCGGCTGGCGCTGGCAGCCCGGAACGGCGCGGCTGGTGGCGGCGCTGGAGACGCCGCTCGGCCGGCTGCAGCAGGGCGGCGGGCTGGCGGAGGTGGCCGAGGTGCTGCGGCTGCTGGCGCCGCGGCGCGGCCGGGTCGGCAAGCGGGCGCTGCTGAACTCCGAGCACGCCTTCCAGATGGTGGTGCGCATGTGCAGGGCCGCCCTGCCGGACGCCTCCTTCCTGGAATATTTCTGGGGCAGCCGCGCCCTGATGAGCGGGCTGTTCGCCACGCTGCTGGTGCCGATGCCGCAGGCCTCCGTCTATCATGCCGTGTCCACCGGCTATGCCGGGCTGTTCGCTGCGCGGGCGAGGCTGGAGACCGGGCGGCCGGCGCTGCTGACCGAACACGGCATCTACACCAACGAGCGGCGCATCGAGATCCTGATGGCCGAATGGCTGTTCGAGGGCGGCGACACCTCCCTGGTGCTCGACCGGAAGAAGCGCGACCTGCGGGATCTGTGGTTGGACACCTTCGCCAGCTACTCCAAGGCCTGTTACGACGCCTGCGACCGCATCATCACCTTGTACGGTGGAAACCAGGAGTTCCAGCGCCGCCAGGGCGCCGATCCGGCCAAGCTGACGATCGTGCCCAACGGCATCGACTATGCCGGCTATTCCCAGGTCCGGCGCGACCCGGAGCCGCGCCCGCCGACCATCGCGCTGATCGGCCGCGTCGTGCCGATCAAGGACGTGAAGACCTACATCCGCGCGGCATCCATCCTGCGCGAGGACATCCCCGATTTGAAGGCGATGATCCTAGGGCCGCTGGAGGAGGATCCCGGCTATGTCGAGGAATGCCGCACCATCGTGGCGCATCTGGGGCTGGAGCAGACGGTGATCTTCGCCGGCCGGGTCAAGCTGACCGAGTGGCTGGGCCGGGTCGACGCCATCGCGCTGACCAGCGTCAGCGAGGCGCAGCCGCTGGTGATCCTGGAGGCCGGCGCATCCGGCGTGCCGACGGTGGCGACCGACGTCGGGTCCTGCGCCGAGCTGCTGCTGGGCCGCCCGGACGAGGATCCGCCGCTGGGGCCGGGCGGGGCGGTGACGCCGCTGGCAAGCCCGCTCGACACCGCGCGGGAACTGCGCGCCCTGCTGCTCGACCGCCCGTGGCGCGAGCGCTGCGCCCAGGCCATCGCCCGGCGCGTCGCCCAGTCCTACGACAAGGTCGCCATCGACCGCATCTACCGCGCCATCTATGACGAGCACATCGCCATGCCGACCCGGCCGGTATCGCATGCCCCAACCACAGTCAAACAAAGCCCCTCTCCCCTTGTGGGAGAGGGGTTGGGGTGAGGGGGCGCAAATCCGGATCGCACCGGCCTTGCGGCCGGCCCCACCCCTCATCCCAACCCGCGAAACCTACGGATGCCTTTGGCCTCCTTCGGCCCCCGCCCCACAAGGGGAGAAGGGCATCCGCAACTGAAAGCCGCTGTTTTGGACCGACGATTCGATGCCCCAGCTTTCCATTCCTAACCAGTCCGCCGTCACCCTGAGCGGGGCCGCCTGAGATGGCCGGCATCGGCTTCGCGCTCCGCCGGCTGGCCCGGCGCGACGACCTGCTGGGCGTGCTGCAGGGCTACGCCCATTCCGCCTTCATCACCTCGGGGCCGTGGATGTTCACCATCCTGGCGCTGGCCGGCATCACGCTGTTCGGCCGCGATCTGGTGGGGGGGGAGCAGCTGACGCTGTTCCGCGTGGTGGTGATCTACAATTTCTGCTTCTCGGTGGTCCTGACCGGGCCGCTGGTGATGGTCGCCACCCGCTATCTCGCCGACGCCATCTATGCCAAGGAGGTGGAGGCGGCGCCGGGCATGCTGCTGGCGACGCTTGGGCTGGCCTATGCCATCGCCGGGCTGACCGCCGGTCCCTTCTATCCGCTGTTCAGCGGGCTGCCGCTGCCGGTGATGCTGGGCGGGCTGGCGAACTTCTTCCTGGTCTGCGGCATCTGGGTGGTGTCGATCTTCCTGTCGGCGCTGAAGGATTATCTGGCGGTCACCGTCGCCTTCGGCGTCGGCATGGCGGTGGGCATGGCCGCCACGCTGCTGCTGGGCGACCGCTATGGCGCCGCCGGCATGGTCTGGGGCTTTTCCGCCGGGCTGGCGGCGATCCAGTTCGGGCTGATCGCGCGGGTGCTTGCCGAATATCCCTATCCCGTCGGCCGGCTGTTCGATTTCCTCAGCTATTTCCGCCGCTATTGGGACCTGGCGTCGATCGGCCTGTTCGCCAATGCCGCGGTGTGGACCGACAAATGGATCATGTGGTTTGCACCGGAACGCGAGGTCGTCTCCGGCGCCATGACGATCTACAGCGCCTATGACGGCGCCATGTTCGTGGCCTATCTGACGACGCTGCCGGCGCTGACCCTGTTCACGGTGAACATCGAGACCCGATTCTTCGAGCATTACCAGGGCTTCTACCGCGACATCCAGAAGCACGCGACCTTCGACCAGATCGCGCGCAACCACCGATCCATCATCGCCGCCCTGCTGGACAGCAGCCGCAATCTGGTGATCCTGCAGGGGGCGGTCTGTGCCGTCTGCATCTTCCTGGCCCCGACGATCATCGGCGCCATCGGCCTGCAGTACCAGCAGATCGGCATGTTCCGCTTCGGCGTGCTGGGCGCCTTCTTCCAGGTGATGTTCCTGTTCTGCACGGTCATCCTGGCCTATTTCGACCTGCGGGGGCGGAACCTGACGGCGCAGCTGGTCTATCTGGCAGCCAATGGCGGCTTCACCCTGCTGTTCAGCCGCCTGGGCTTCCCGTGGTACGGCTACGGCTATTTCCTCGGCTCGCTGGTCGCCTTCGCCGTCGCCTATCTGATGGTGGCCGACGCGGTGCGGCGGCTGCCCTATTTCGCCTTCGTCGCCAACAACCCGTCGGTACGATGACCCGCCGCTTCCTCACCGCCCTGCCGATGGGCCTGCTGATGGCTGCGCTCCTGCTTCCGCTGTCCGCCGGAGCGCAGGAGGTGCTGCCCACCGACCGCACCGCCCCCGGCCATCTGCGCCCGCCCTTCCGCGCCTACGAACCCCCGCCGCCCGGTCACGCGCCCCGCCCGCGCCGCACCGAAAGCCGCCGCGTCTACGCCCTGCCGGAGGGGGTGAAGGGCCTTGCCACCTTCGACCGCACCCTGTCGCACCTGTGCCAGCGCGGCGCCTTCCTGCAGGAGATCGACGGCCTCTATTGGGCGGCGACGCCGGATTTCCGCTATGGCGTCGCCTTTTCCGGCGGCGCCAACCTGGTCGATCCGCAGAACCGGCGCCAGCCCGGCAAGGCCTATTTCTTCCGCAACCAGGACAGCCGCTGCAGCGTCTGGGTCGGCGATCAGGCGAAGCTGATGCCGCACTACATCGGCGGCTGAGCGCCACCGCTTCGGGCTGGACCGCTTCATGCGATATATGCGAGCCTGCCCCGCGACCATGGGGCGATTGCCAAGGGAGAATCACGCATGAGCGAGCCCATCCGCCGCAAGGCCCTGGACGTGATCGCCGAGCGCCTCGATCTCGCCGGCCGCCGCATCGCCGATGTCGGCTGCGGTGAAGGCGGGTTCGTCCGCGCGCTGACCGGGCTGGGCGCCCAGGTGATCGGCGTCGAGTGCGGTGCCGAGATGCTGGAGCGCGCCCGTGCCGCCGAACCGGCCGGGAACGAGCGCTACGTCGAGGGGGTCGGGCAGGACCTGCCGCTGCCCGACGCCTCCGCCGATTGCGTCGTCTTCATGAACAGCCTGCACCATGTTCCGGTGGAGCATATGGCCGACGCCCTCGCCGAAGCCGCGCGGGTGCTGCTGCCGGGCGGGCTCGTGCTGGTCAACGAGCCCATCGCCGACGGCCCCTTCTTCCAGCTGACCCGGCTGGTCGAGGACGAGGAGGAGGTGCGTGCCGCCGCCCTGGCGTCGGTCAGAAGCGCCTGCGCCGCCGGCCTGTTCGTCGAGCGGGAGGAGGTCGTCTATCTCAACCCCGTGCGCTTCGACGGCTATGAGGCGTTCGCCACCCGGATGGGGCTGATCGATGCGGCCCGCAAGAGCCGCGTCGCCGCCGGCGAGGATGTCCTGCGCGCCCGCTTCCACGAGCTGGCGACCCTGCGCGACGGCTTCTTCTTCTTCGACCAGCCGGCCCGGCTGACCATCCTGGAAAAGCCGGCTTCCTAGGGCGTGTCGTCAGTTATGGGATTCCCAGCGGTAGGAATGCGTGATTCATAGAGGGTCGGCTGACGGGAGGGCCGACGAATGCGACGCTATGCTTTGCGCGACGATCAGTGGGAGCGGGTCCAGGATTTTCTGCCGGGGCGGGTAGGCCATGTCGGGGGGACGGCGAAGGACAACCGCCTGTTCGTCGAGGCGGTGCTGTACCGTTACCGGGCTGGCATTCCCTGGCGCGACCTGCCCACCCGGTTCGGGGATTGG
Source organism: Azospirillum lipoferum 4B (assembly GCF_000283655.1). NCBI lineage: Bacteria > Pseudomonadati > Pseudomonadota > Alphaproteobacteria > Rhodospirillales > Azospirillaceae > Azospirillum > Azospirillum lipoferum. The sequence continues at coordinate 227,050 of NC_016585.1, forward strand.
AAGAACACCCACCGCCGCTACCGCCGCTGGTGCGAGAGCGGGGTGTTCGAGCGCCTTTTCAAAGCCCTGGCCGAGGACAGCGACAACGAGTACATGATGCTCGACGCGACCATCGTCCGCGCCCACCAGCACAGCGCCGGGGCGCGAAAAAAGGGGGCGCCTGCCAAGCCATCGGCCGATCACGAGGGGGGCTGACGACGAAGATCCATGCCATCGTGGACGCCTTGGGCAACCCGGTGGCGATCTCCCTGACCCCCGGTCAGGCCTCTGACTTCAGCCAAGCCGCCCCTCTGCTCGACGCGGTCGAGCCGCAGGCCCTCATCGCCGACAAGGCCTATGATGGCGACGCCCTGATCGACGCATTGAAGGAGCGCGACATCGTCCCCGTCATCCCGTCCAAGGCTAATCGGCTGATCGCCCGCGATACCGATTTCGCCTTGTACCGCGAACGTAATCTCGTCGAGCGATTCTTCAACAAGCTGAAGGGCTTCCGAGCCATGGCAACTCGATACGACAAGCTTGCCAGCACTTTCTTGGCGGCTGTTTACCTCGTGTCGGCTGTCATCTGGCTCAACTGACGACACGCCCTAGAGTGAGATCGGTTCAAGCGGAATCGCTTGAAGCGTGAATCACACGGAAAACCATAAGCTTAGAGTCCGTCTGGTGCTTCAATAAGCACCAGACGGACTCTAAACGCGCTGGACCTCTTCGTTCGGCGGCATCCGTGCCTTCCCGTCATTGATCTGCCGGACGCCGGCGCAGACGAGCCGGCAAAGGTCCCGCACCAGCGGCAGCGCGATGAAGTAGATCACCGAAACCCCGTCGCGGCGCCGGCCGAGGATGCCCGCCTCGACGAGGCAACCCAGCTGCTTCGACACGTTCGCCTGCTTCAGCCCGGTCGCTTCGACGATCCGGTTGACCGCCTGCGGCCTTTCCCAGACGGCCCGGACGATGCGCAGCCGCGACGGCTCGCCCAGGATGGCGAGCAGGCGGGCCACATCCGCGATTTCGGTATCTGCGATCGGCATCGATGATTCGGGGGCTGCTCGGGATGGCTGCGGACCGGTGAGGCTGTCGCTCTTAATCCAAAGGGCGGCCACCTGCAAAGCGATAACCGGCATACCCCGAATTCGCTTGATTGTATTGCCATCCAGCAATATAAGATTTTTCTTATAAACAAGGCGCGTCCTCATGCCGGGCCGGCGCGCGGACGACACTGAATTCCGGGGGAAAGCGCATGACGAAGGAAGTCCCGCCGCGCGATGGGTCGATCTTGGGTTTCGATTCTCCGCTGAGCCGCCGCAAGATGCTGGCGCTGTCCGGTGCCGGCGCGGCGACGCTGATGGCGGTGTCCGCACCCGCCAGGGCGGCGGAGCCGCCGCCGAAGGTCGCGACCAAGGCCCACATCGTCATCGCCGGTGCAGGCGCCGCCGGTCTGGCCGCCGCCGCCCGCCTTGCCGAACGGCTGGACGGTGCGACGATCACGGTGATCGACCGCCGCAAGGAACATTATTATCAGCCGGGCTTCACCCTGGTGGCCGCCGGGCTGAAGCCGCAGGGCTACGTCGTCTCGACGACCGCCGACTATCTTCCCCGCGGCGTCACCCTGATCGAGGAGCAGGTGGCGGAGTTCGACCCGGTGGCGAACAAGGTCGTCACCGACACGGGCCGGGCCATCCGCTACGACTTCCTGATGGTGGCGACGGGACTGCATCTCGACTATGCCGCCATCGAAGGCATGAACACCGATCTGATCGGCAAGGATGGGCTGGGCAGCGTCTATGCCGGTCCGGCCGCCGCCGTGGTGACCTGGAAGGAGATGGCGCGCTTTGCCGAGACCGGCGGTGTCGGCCTGTTCGGCCGTCCGGCCACCGAGATGAAATGTGCGGGCGCGCCGCTGAAATACACCTTCATCACCGACGACTACCTGCGCCGCCATGGCATGCGCGGCAAGTCGGAGCTGATCTACACCGCGCAGAACAAGGGCCTGTTCAGCGTTCCCATCGTCTCCGAGAAAGTGCGGATGCTGTTCCGCGACCGGCAGGTGAAGGTCGCCTATGACCATGTCATGACGGCGATCGATCCCGGCCGCAAGATCGCCACCTACAAGACCCCGACCGGCACGGCCGAATTCAAGTACGACTTCATCAATGTCGTCCCGCCGATGCGGGCCCCGGCCGCCGTGCGCAACAGCCCGCTGCGCTGGCAGGAGGGCGTCTGGGCCGGCGACGGCTGGATGGAGGTGGAGAAGCCGACCCTGCGGCACAAACGCTTCCCCAACGTCTTCGGCATCGGCGACGTGGCGGGCGTTCCGAAGGGCAAGACGGCGGCCAGCGTGAAATGGCAGGTGCCGGTGGCGGTGGACCACCTGATCGCCAGCATCCAGGGCACGACCTCGGCCAGCGTCTACAACGGCTACACCTCCTGTCCGCTGATCACGCGGCTGGGCCGGGCGATGCTTGTGGAATTCGATTACGAGGACAACCTCGTTCCCTCCTTCCCCGGCGTCATTGCGCCGCTGGAGGAGCTGTGGGTGACCTGGGTCATGAAGACCATGGCGCTGAAGCCGACCTATGTGTCGATGCTGCGCGGCCAGGCATAAGCGGAGGACGACAGCATGAAGGAATTCGATCTCGCGGTCTTCCTGGTGGTGTTCCAGGAAATGCTCGGCCCACTTCTGTGGATCCTGCCGGCGCTCGGCATCGCCGGGCTGGCCGCCTTCGTCGCCGTGCTGCTGCACGAAGGCGGGCTGGTCAGCCGCCGGCTGGTCCGGTCCGAGATCGTCGGTGTCCTGGGCGGCTTCGCCGCGCTCGGCCTGATGGCGACGGTGACCATCTCCGGCTTTTCCGACGCCGGCGGGCCGGTGGACTGGCTGCTGGTCGGCCTGATCTGGGGCGTGGGGCTGGTCGGCGCGACCATTCTCGCCTATGCGGTCCAGGGGCTGTTCGCCTGGAAGGCGCCGCACGGGCACTGACGCCGGCATGACCGGAAAGACGCCATGAGCTGGCTGGATCCCGGTCTCGGTCCCGGTACCGGTGCCGCGCTGGCGCTGGCGCTCGGACTTCCGCTGGCCGTCCGGGCGCTGGTGCATCGCGGCTTCCGCATTCCCTGCCGTCCGGAGGTCGGGACGCCCGCCGACGCCGGCCTGCCGTACCGGTCCGCCTCCATCGTCACGGAGCGGGGCCGCCGCCTGTTCGCGTGGCACATCCTGCCGCCGGGGGGCGGCCCGGCTCCCCATCTGGTGGTGATGCACGGCTGGGGCGCCAATGCGGAGGACATGCTGCCGGTCGCCGCACCGTTGCGGCAGGCGGGCTATGGCGTTCTGCTGGTGGATGCGCGCAACCACGGCCGCAGCGACCGGGACGGCCATTCCTCCATGCCGCGCTTCGCCGAGGATCTGGCCCACGCCTTCGACTGGCTGGAACGGCAGCCGGAGGCGAGTCCGGGGCGCATCGCCCTGCTCGGCCATTCGGTGGGGGCCGCAGCGGCGCTGCTGACGGCGGCACGCCTGAGCGAGCCGGCCGCCGTGGTGTCGCTGGCCGCCTTCCGTCATCCGGAAATCGTCATGCGGCGCTTTCTCGCCCTGCATCGCGTGCCTTACCGGCCGCTGGGCTGGCTGATCTGCCGCTATGTGGAGCGTGTGATCGGCGAGCGCTTCGACGGCATCGCACCGGTGAACACGGCGGCGCGTGTCCGCTGCCCGACGCTGGTCCTGCATGGCGCCGACGACTCCATCACGCCGCCGGAGGACTCGGAGGCCATCGCCGCCGCCCTTCCCGAGGGGCTGGGGCGGCTGGCGATCCTGCCCGGCTTCGGCCATGACACGGTGGACCGGATGGAGGAGGTGATGGCCCCTGTCCTGGCCTTCCTAAGCGAGCATCTGTCCGCCCCGCTCAATAGCGCAGCGACAGCTTGAGTTTGGAGCCCGCCGCCGGGAGTGCGAAGGCCGACGCCTCGAAGGAGGGCGGGCCGGTCACCTCGGGATCGTTGCTCAGGGCATAGCCTTCCGTGGGAATCATGCCGAGGAAGCGGTTGAGGTCGCCGCTCGCGTCCTCGTCATGATAGGCCATGATCGCATAGGTGCCGGCGGGGAGGTCGCGGAAGACCACCTCCACCGTGCCGGGCACCGCCGGAACCGTCTGGATGGCGCGGCTCTGCGCCTCCTTGCGGAAGGCGTCCGGGCGGTCGTACAGGACGACCTTCACCTGTCCCGCCGCGTCCCGCACCGGGCCGACCGAAACGGCGAGATCCGCCGCCAATGCCGTGCCGCCCGTGACGATGCCGGCCGCGGCCAGGGTCGCGGCGGCGAGGAGAAGCGCGAGGTGGTTCATGGTCGTCCCCGTCCCATCGATCAGGCCGTGACCTTGGCCTTTTCGGCGAACTGGTCATAGGCTTCCAACGCTTGGGCGGCATACATGACGGAGGGGCCGGCGCCCATATAGACGGCCATGCCCATGGTCTCCATGATCTCCTCGCGGGTGGCGCCCTGCTTCACCGCGGCCTCGGCGTGGAAGGCGACGCAGCCGTCGCAGCGGATGGCGACGGCGATGCCCAGCGCGATCAGCTCCTTCGTCTTGGTGTCGAGCGCGTTCGCCTTAAGCGCCGCCTGGGCGATGCCGGAAAAGGCCTTCATCACCTCCGGCGCGCCGCCGCGCAGTTCGCGGATGGCGCCGGACAGTTCGACCGTCATGTCGGGCCAGTTCTTGTGCATGATCCGTATCCTTCTGTGAGCGGTGGAGATCAGTTGAAGGCGCAGCCGGGGCGGGCGCCGGCCTTCTTCAGCACGATGGCCAGCGGGCAGAAGCCGGTGAAGGCGGCCTGCAGCATGTTCGCGCCGACGAAGGCGGGCAGCCACAGCCACGCCGTGCTGTAAAGTTGCGACAGGGCAAGGCCGGCCAGGATGACGGTTCCGGCGAAGGCCATGACGATGCGGTCGATGTTCATGTGTCCACTCCCAAGAGGGTCCGGCCGGGGCGCCGCCTTGTCCGGCGGGCCGCCAATGCATTCGTTGACGCTAAATTAGATTTATCTTATTAATAGGTCAAGCGTCAAACCGAGAGCCAGAGGCCAGGGCTTCCCATCATGTGCACCCGCAAGAGCGCCTTTCCGGCGCTTCCCATCCTCGCCCTCCTGCTGTGTTGCCTTTCCGCTCCGCTTGCGGCGGCGGAGGAGGGCCGAATGACGGTCGAAAGCCGTCCCGTCGAGGATCTGAAATCCGTGTTCGCCACGGTGGACAGCGTCCGTCAGGCCAAGGCGCGGACCCGGATCGGCGGCACCCTGTCCGGCCTGACGGTGCGGGAAGGCGACCGGGTGGAGGTGGGGCAGGTGATCGCCACCGTCGGCGACCCGAAGCTGCCGTTGCAGATCGCGGCGCTGGATGCCCGCCTGCAGTCGCTCCAGGCGCAGCAGCGTCAGGCGGAGATCGAACTCGACCGTGCCCGCCAGCTGCGCGCCACCGGCATCGGCAGCCAGCAGAAGCTCGACGATGCGACGACCGCGCTCGACGTCGTCCGCGCCCAGATGGCCGCCATGAAGGCCGACCGCGCCGTGGTGGAACAGCAGCTCCGCGAAGGCAACGTGCTGGCCCCGGCGGCCGGCCGGGTGCTGCAGGTGCCGCTGGTCGACGGCGTCGTGGTGCTGCCGGGGGAGGCGGTGGCGACCATCGCCACGGAAAGCTATGTGCTGCGCCTGCGCCTGCCCGAGCGTCACGCCCGCTTCATGAAGCAAGGGGATCCCGTTCTGGTCGGCGCCCGCGGCCTCGCGCCGGACCCAGCGGCGGGCCTCGTCCGCGGAACGGTGCGCCGGGTCTATCCCGAACTGGAGGACGGGCAGGTGGTGGCGGATGCCGAGGTCTCCGGTCTCGGCGACTATTTCGTCGGCGAGCGGGTGCGGGTTCTGGTCGCCACCGGCAGCCGCGAGGCGATTCTCATCCCGCCGGACTATCTGGCCCGGCGGCTGGGCCTGGACATGGTGCGCCTCGCCGATGGGGTCGAGATCCCGGTTCAGGTCGGCCGCCCGGTTCCGGGTGAAGGTTCGAGTGCCATCGAGATCCTGTCCGGCTTGCGGCCCGGCGACGTGATCGTCAAGGCGGGGGCGGCGCGATGAGGCTCGGCCTGTCCGGCTGGCTGACGCGGACCTTCATCCGCTCGCCGCTGACCCCTCTGCTGCTGCTGGCCTCGCTGGTGGTCGGGACGGTCGCCCTGCTCTCCCTCCCGCGCGAGGAGGAGCCGCAGATCAGCGTCCCGATGGTCGAGGTCCATGTCCGCGCCGACGGGCTGCGCGCCGACGATGCGGTGGAGCTGGTGACCAAGCCGCTGGAGGAGATCGTCAAGGCGATCGACGGCGTCGAGCATGTCTACAGCCAGACGATGGACGACGGCGCCGTCGTGACGGCGCGCTTCGTCGTCGGCACGCCCTCCGACAATGCCATCCTGCGCGTGCACGAGAAGCTGCGCGCCAATTACGACCGCATGCCGCTCGGCATTCCGGAACCGCTGGTCGTCGGCCGCGGCATCGACGACGTGGCGATCCTGACGCTGACGCTGTTTCCCCGCGCCGAAGCGGCGGCGCGCTGGGACGACAACGCGCTGTGGACGGCGGCCGACCGCATGCTTGCCGAGCTGGTGAAGACCGAGGATGTCGGCCTGACCTACATCGTCGGCGGCCGGCCGGACCAGATCCGGGTGGAGCCGGACCCGGAACGCCTCGCCCTGGCCGGTGTCACGCTGAACCAGCTGGTCGACAAGGTGAAGAACGCCAACCGCTCCTTCCAGGTCGGACAGCTGCGCTCGCGCGGCGGCAGCCTGCCGGTGGTGGCCGGCCAGACCCTGCAGGGCGTTCCCGACATCGGCCTGCTGCTGCTGACCACGCGCGACGGGCGCCCGGTCTATGTCAAGGACGTCGCCGACGTGATCGTCGGTGCCCGGCCGGAGGAGGCGCGGGCCTGGCACATGGTGCCGGACGGCAAGGGCGGGCTGACCCGCGTGCCGGCGGTGACCATTGCCGTTGCCAAGCGGGCGGGAGCCAACGCCGTGGTCATCGCCGACCATGTGCTGGAGCGTCTGCACTCCCTGCGCTCCGCAGGTCTGCCGCAGGAGCTGGAGGTCGCCGTCACCCGGAACTATGGCGAGACGGCCGACGAGAAGGTGGACGAGCTGCTGTTCCATCTGGCGCTCGCCACGCTGTCCATCGTGCTGCTGGTGGCTGCGGCCATCGGCTGGCGCGAGGGGGCGGTGGTCTTCGTGGTCATCCCCACCACGATCCTGCTGACCATGTTCGCCTCCTGGGCGATGGGCTACACCATCAACCGCGTCAGCCTGTTCGCGCTGATCTTCTCCATCGGCATCCTGGTGGACGACGCCATCGTGGTGGTGGAGAACATCGACCGCCACTGGTCGATGCGCGACGGCCGCTCCCGCATCCAGGCCGCCATCGAGGCGGTGGCCGAGGTCGGCAACCCCACCATCGTCGCCACCCTGACGGTGGTCGCCGCCCTGCTGCCGATGATGTTCGTCTCCGGCATGATGGGGCCGTACATGAGCCCGATCCCGGCCAATGCGTCGGCCGCCATGCTGTTCAGCTTCTTCGTCGCCATGGTGCTGACGCCCTGGCTGATGGTGAAGCTGCGCCGCGGCGAGATGCCGCCCGCGCATGGCGATCATGGGGGCGATCATGGGGGCGGCCATGGCGGACGCCTCGGCCGGCTCTATCTGGCGGCGGCGCGGCCGGTGGTGCGCAGCAAGCGGTCGGCCTGGATCTTCCTGCTGGCGGTGGGCGTCGCCACGCTGGCCTCGCTGCTGCTGTTCTACAGCAAGGACGTGACCGTCAAGCTGCTGCCCTTCGACAACAAGTCGGAGCTTCAGGTGGTCGTTGACCTGCCGGAGGGTGCGTCGCTGGAGGATACGGAGCGCGCGCTGTTCGCCGCCGCCGACCGCATCGCCGGCCTGCCCGAGCTGACCGGCATCCAGGCCTATGCCGGCACCGCGTCTCCCTTCAACTTCAACGGCCTGGTCCGCCAATCCAATCTGCGCCGCCAGCCGGACAAGGGTGACCTGCAGGTCACTCTCGCGGCTCGGACGGAACGGTTGCGTTCCAGCCACGAGGTGGCGATCGACCTGCGCCGGCGGCTTGCCGCCGTGCCCTTCCCGGCGGGGACCGTGGTGAAGGTGGTGGAGGTTCCGCCGGGGCCACCCGTGCTGTCCACGCTGCTGGCCGAGGTCTACGGCCCGGATGCCGACACCCGCCGAAAGACCGCCGCTCTGGTGCGCGAGGCGTTCCGGCAGGTCGATTTCATCGTCGATATCGACGGTACCGTCCGCCAGCCGGGGGAGCGCCTGCGCTTCGCCCTCGACCACGGCAACCTGGATTTCTTCGGCGTGGAGGAGGAGGCGGTCTACGACACGCTGCAGGCGCTGCTCGGCGGCGTGCCGGTCGGCTATTCCCATCGCGGCGCCGGGCGGTTGCCGATGGAGATCTCCGTCCGCCTGCCGAAATCGGACCTGTTCCTGTCGGAGCGCGTGCTGGCGACGCCGGTGCCCGGCCGGCGCGGATCGGTGGAGCTGGGCAACCTCGTCACCATGACCAGGGAGCCGGCCTCCCATCTGGTTTTCCGGCATAACGGCCGCTTTGCCGAGATGGTGCAGGCGGAGCTGGCCGGCAGCTTCGAGGCGCCGATCTACGGCATGCTGGCGGTGCAGGACCGCCTGTCGGAGATCGACTGGCGCGCCGTCGGGCTGGACCGTCCGCCGGAGGTGCGGCTGCACGGCCAGCCGGCGGACGAAACCCGGCCCAGCATCCTGTGGGACGGCGAATGGGAGATCACCTATGTCACCTTCCGCGACATGGGGGCGGCCTTCGCCGTCGCCATCCTCGGCATCTATCTGCTGGTGGTGGCCCAGTTCGGCAGTTTCAAGCTGCCGCTGGTCATCCTGGTCCCGGTGCCGCTGACGCTGATCGGCATCCTGATCGGCCATTGGCTGTTCGCGGCGCCCTTCACCGCAACCTCGATGATCGGCTTCATCGCGCTGGCCGGAATCATCGTCCGCAATTCCATCCTGCTGGTCGATTTCATCCGCCATCTGCGCGACGATCCCAAGGGGAATGACGGCCGTCCGATCCGCGACATCGTGCTGGAGGCCGGGGCGATCCGTTTCAAGCCGATCCTGCTGACGGCGCTGGCCGCGATGATCGGGGCGGCCTTCATTCTGACCGACCCGATCTTCCAGGGGCTGGCGATTTCCATGCTGTTCGGGCTTGCCAGCTCCACCCTGCTGACCGTGCTGGTCATCCCCGCCATCTACGTCGCGCTTCGCGGCGGCACCCCGTCCAAAACCGAGAGGGCAGTACCATGAGCACCGAACACAAGATCGTCGACCTCGACCCCGCGGAAGCGAAGGCGCGGCTGGACCGGGGCGAGGCCGTCCTCGTCGATGTCCGCGAGCCCTACGAATATGGCGCGGAGCGCATTCCCGGCGCGCTGCTCTATCCGCTGGTCACCTTCGATCCGAAGGCGTTCCCGGCCATGTGGGGCGACCGGATGGTGATCCTGCAATGCGGCACCGGCCGCCGTTCCGGCATGGCCGCGCAACGCATGATCGAGGCCGGTGCCGGCACGGTCCATCACGTCAAGGGCGGGCTGAATGCCTGGAAGGAGGCGAAGCTGCCCATCCTCGGCCTCAACCCCACCACCGGCGTGATCGAGCCGAAGTCCTACGGCTGACCGCCTCCGCCTGCCGCCCGCCGCCCGCCGTTCGGGGTCAATCCCCCGCGGCGGGCGTTCCGAGCGAGGTGAGATACTGTTCCTCCCACTGGCGGCAGGCATCCAGCTCGCCGAACAGCCATTGGCGGAACAACCGGATCTTCGGCAGGTCGGCGGTCGATTTCAGCGTGACGAAGCCATGCCCCTGCGCCCGCAGGCCGCGGGTGGGGAAGGGGACGACCAGCTGCCCGGACTGAAGCTCCTGCCGGGCGAGCAGAAGACTGTCCAGGCACACCCCCATGCCGTTCACCGCGGCGTTGATCGCCATGAAGGAGCGGTCGAAACGCAGGCCGCGGTCCATGTCCAGCTGCACGCCGCGGTGCCGGCGCGCCCAGTCGCGCCAGCCGACGATGTTGACCTCCGAATGGATCAGGATGTGGCGGCTGAGATCCTTCGGCTCGCGGATCGGGACCAGCCCGTCCGCCAGCGCGGGCGAACACATCGGCACGATGATGTCTTCCGGGAACTGCTCCAGCATGCAGCCGGCCGGCGGCGGGCCGGGGTTGTAGCGGATGTCCACGTCCACCGCGCCCGCCGTCAGGTCGATGGGCGAGACCGAGGCCTGAAGCCGGATGTCGATGGCCGGGTGCAGCGCCTTCACCCGGTTCAGCCGCGGCATCAGCCATTGGGTGGCGAAGCTGGGCATCGAGCGGACGGTGAGAATCTCTGTTCCGCTGCCGGACGTGGTGACGTTGCGGATGGCGGTCTCCATCCGGGCGAAGGCGCCGACGATCTCGGTGGCGAAGCTGCGCCCGGCATCGGTCAGCGCAACCGACCGGTGCACCCGATGAAACAGCGGCAAGCCAAGCTGTTCCTCCAGGATTTTCACCTGATGGCTGATCGCCGACGGCGTCAGTCCGAGATCCTCCGCCGCAGTCGCGAAGGAACCGAGCCGCGCAGCAGCCTCGAACGCCTGCAAAGCCTTGATCGAGACCCGTTTCCGCATCGCGCCATTTAGATGAATTCTGCTCAACAATGAGCGATCTTATTCGTTTGTCGAATTCATCTCAAGACCATAGGATCACCTCAATCATCGGCTGAACGAATCATCGGTCGGCCGCAGCGAAATCACCACAACCGAGCGAAACCGACGCTCCGCCCGCGGCATGACTTTGGCCGCCACGGCGGAGCCTGCTTCGACAAAGGGAGCGAGCATGCTGCTGTCAAACAAGGTCTGCGTGATCACCGGCGCCGCGTCGCGCCGCGGCATCGGCCGGGCGACCGCGAGGCTTTTCGCGCTGCATGGCGGGCGCGCGATCATCCTGGACCTCGACGGCGCCCAGGCGGCCGAAGCCGCCGCCGAACTGGGCGAGGCTCATCGCGGCTACGCCTGCGACGTGACCGACCGCGACGCCTGCTTCGCCGCCGCGACCCGCGTGGTCGAGGAGTTCGGCCGCATCGACGTGCTGGTCAACAATGCCGGCATCACCCAGCCGCTGAAGTTCATGGAGATCGGCCCGAAGAACTACGAGGCGGTGACCGACGTCAGCCTGCGCGGGACGCTCTACATGAGCCAGGCGGTCGTCCCCCACATGCGGGAGCGCAAGTCCGGCTCCATCGTCTGCATCTCGTCGGTGTCGGCGCAGCGCGGCGGCGGCATCTTCGGCGGCCCGCACTACAGCGCGGCCAAGGCCGGCGTGCTGGGCCTCGCCAAGGCGATGGCGCGCGAACTGGGGCCGGACAATGTCCGCGTCAATTCGGTGACGCCGGGCCTGATCCAGACCGACATCACCGGCGGCAAGCTGACCGACGAGCTGCGGGCGGAAATCCTGAAGGGCATCCCGCTGAACCGCCTGGGCGACGCCGAGGATGTGGCCCGCTCCTGCCTGTTCCTGGCGTCGGAGCTGTCCTCCTACATCACCGGCGCCACGCTCGACGTCAACGGCGGCATGCTGATCCACTGATCCCGAAATGCTGGAGACACCTTCCGTGGACACCGCACTCGACACCACCCCGCTGGGGCACAATGTGCCGCTGGCCGAACGCGCCTACCGCATCCGCCGCAACGCCCTGCTGATGGGCGAGGTGCAGGGGCAGGGCTATATCGGTCAGGCCCTCGACATCGCCGACGTTCTGGCGGTCTCCTATTTCCACGCCATGAAATTCCGGCCCGAGGACCCGCATTGGGAGGAGCGCGACCGCTTCCTGCTGTCCAACGGCCATTACGCCATCGCGCTCTACGCAGCCTTGATCGAGGCCGGCATCGTCCCGGCGGAAGAGCTGGAGACCTACGGCAGCGACGACAGCCGCCTGCCGATGTCGGGCATGGCCAGCTACACGCCGGGCATGGAGATGTCGGGCGGCTCGCTCGGCCTCGGCCTCAGCATCGCGGTCGGCATCGGGCTGGGGCTGAAGCGCAAGAACTCGGCGAGCCGCGTCTACACCCTGTTCTCCGACGGCGAGCTGGACGAGGGGTCGGTGTGGGAAGCCATCATGTCGGCCGCCCACTACAAGCTCGACAACCTGATCGCCATCGTCGACGTCAACAACCAGCAGGCCGACGGCCCCTCCACCCAGGTGATGGCGTTCGAGCCGCTGGTGGACAAGCTGGAGGCCTTCGGCTGGTTCGTCCAGCGGGTGGACGGCAACGATATGGACGCGGTGGTCGCCGCCTTCGACGCCGCCAAGTCGCACCCCGAGGCCAAGCCGCGGATGATCGTCTGCGACACCAAGATGGGCAAGGGCGTGCCCTTCCTCGAAGCCCGCGAAAAGAACCACTTCATCCGCGTCGACGCGCACGAATGGCAGCTGGCGCTCGATGCGCTCGACGCCGGGAGGACCGCATGAGCACCGTTGCGAACACCACCGCAAAGCCGCGCCTGAAGACCTCCGCCATGATCGCCTCGATCGCGGCGGAAGGGCAGCGGACCAAACCGGCGCCCTTCGGCCATACGCTGGTCGAGCTGGCGAAGCAGCGGCCGGAGATCGTCGGCATGACCGCCGATCTCGCCAAATACACCGATCTGCACATCTTCGCCCAGGCCTATCCCGACCGCTTCTATCAGATGGGGATGGCGGAACAGCTGCTGATGGGGGCGGCGTCGGGCATGGCGCATGAGGGCATGATGCCCTTCGTCACCACCTACGCCGTCTTCGCCTCGCGCCGGGCCTATGACTTCGTCCACCAGACGATTGCGGAGGAGAACCGCAACGTCAAGATCGCCTGCGCCCTGCCGGGCCTGACCTCCGGCTACGGCCCCAGCCATCAGGCGGCCGAGGATCTGGCGCTGTTCCGCGCCATGCCGAACATGGTGGTGATCGATCCCTGCGACGCGCACGAGATCGAGCAGGTGGTGCCGGCGATGGCCGCGCATAACGGCCCGGTCTATATGCGGCTGCTGCGCGGCAACGTTCCGCTGGTGCTGGACGAGTACGACTACACATTCGAACTCGGCAAGGCCAAGCTGCTGCGCGACGGCGCCGACGTGCTGGTCATCTCGTCCGGCATCATGACGATGCGGGCGCTGGAGGTGGCGCAGCGGCTGGAGGCCGACAAGGTCGGCGTCGCCGTGCTGCACGTCCCCACCATCAAGCCGCTCGACACCGAGACCATCCTGCGTGAAGCCGGGCGCACCGGCCGCATGGTGGTGGTGGCGGAGAACCACACCGTCATCGGCGGGCTGGGCGAGGCGGTGGCCGGCACCCTGCTGCGCGGCGGCGTCGCCCCGGTCTTCCGCCAGATCGGCCTGCCCGACGAGTTCCTGAGGGCCGGCGCCCTGCCGACCCTGCACGACCTCTACGGCATCTCCACCGACGCCATGGCGGCCAGCATCAAGGGCTGGCTCTGAGACAAGCGTTCAGCCGACCCGATCAACCAACAAACGTCCATAGGGAGAGGAATCCGATGAAGAAGCTGCTCTTGTCGCTGATGGTGGGCACCGCCCTGGTCGCGTCGCCCGCCGCCTGGGCCCAGCAGGTCCTGCGTCTGGCCCACAACGCGGCCCCCGGCAACCCGAAGGCGGAAGCCTCGCTGAAGTTCGCGGAACTCGTCGCCCAGAAGACGCAGGGCCGGGTGAAGATCGAGGTCGGCGGCAGCGCCCAGTATGGCGACGACGTCGAGGCGCTGACCAGCATGCGCCTGGGCACGCTGGCCTTCAGCGCCAACTCGCAGGGGACCACCTCGGGCGTCGTGCCGGAATATGCCGTGCTGGGCCTGCCCTTCCTGTTCCAGTCGCTGCCGCAGGCCTGGAAGGTGCTGGACGGCCCGGTGGCGAAGAAGCTGGACGACGCGTCGAAGACCAAGGGTCTGGTGCTGCTGGCGATGTGGGACAACGGCATCCGCCAGGTTTCCAACAACACCCGCCCGATCACCAAGCCGGAGGATCTGGCCGGCATCAAGATCCGCACGCCGCCGGATCCGATGACCGTCGACATCTTCAAGGCTCTGGGCGCCAACCCGACGCCGCTGGCCTTCTCCGAACTCTACATCGCGCTCCAGCAGGGCGTGGTGGACGGGCAGGAGAATCCGCTGACCAACATCCATTCTTCCAAGCTGTTCGAGGTGCAGAAATACATCTCGCTGACCGGCCACAAGTATGAGGCGACCCCGCTGCTGGCCAGCAAAATGGTGTTCGACACCTTCTCGAAGGCCGATCAGCAGGCGGTGCTGGAGGCGGCGGCGGAAGCCGGCAAGCTGAACCGCGAGATGTCGGCCAAGGCCGACAAGGAATTGCGGTCGAAGATGGAGGACGCGGGCGTGAAGTTCAACACGGTGGATCCGGCGCCCTTCGTCGCCAAGACCAAGTCGGTCTACGACAAGTGGGAGAAGCAGTTCCCCGAGCTGGTGGCGCTGGTCCGCAAGGAAGCTGCGGCCGGGGCGGCGCCGTGATGACGGTTTCCCACGAGCGGGAGCATGAGGTGGCGGGACTTCCCGCCACCCTTCTCCAGGCGGCGGACGGCGCGATTTCCGCCAGCGCCGCGGCCGTGGCGATCCTGTCCCTGGTCGTGCTGTTCCTGTCGCTGGGGGCCGAGGTCGTGGTCCGCTATCTGACCACCCAGGGCATGGGCTGGCCGTCGGAGCTGCCGAACCTGCTGTTCCCCTGGCTGGTGATGGGCGGTGTGGTGCTGGCGGCACAGAAGGGCGCGCACATCTCGGTCACGCTGCTGCTGGACATGCTTCCGCGCACCGCGGCGCGGTCGCTGCTGCTGGCGATGCAGGTGGTGGTGGCAGCGACCTTCTTTTATCTCGCCTATATCGGCCTCGCCGTCATCGAGATCACCGGCAGCGAGGTCTATCCGGTGACGGGCGTCAGCGCCCGCTGGGCCTACCTGTCGCTGATCGCCGGCTTCGTCGGGGTCGGGCTGACCGCCGTCACCACCTTCCTGCGCCTTCTGATCGCCGAGGATCCGCGGTCCGTCCGCGCCCATGTGTCGGAGGAAGAGCTATGACCGTCGTGATGGTCGCCGTTTTCGCCCTTCTCCTGCTGCTCTCCTTTCCAGTCGGCTATGCGCTGGTCATCAGTTCCGGTGCCGCCGTGATGACGATGGGCTCCGTTCCCACCGTCATCTCCGTCATCAAGCTGTTCCAGCCGACCCAGAGCTTCCCGCTGCTGGCGATCCCCTTCTTCATCCTGTCCGGCGCGCTGATGATGAGCGGCACGCTGGGCCAGAAGCTGGTGCGCTTCGCCGCCGCGCTGGTCGGGCGCTATCCCGGCGGACTGGCGCAGGTCACCGTCGTCGGCTCCACCATCTTCGGCGGCGTGTCCGGCTCCGCCGTGGCCGAGGCGTCGGCGCTGGGCTCCATGCTGATCCCCTGGCAGAAGCGCGAGGGCTATCCCGCCGCCTTCGGCGCCGCGGCAACCGCCTCCTCGTCGGTGATCGCCGGGCTGATCCCGCCCTCGATCCCGCTGATCCTCTATGCGGCGGTGTCGAACGCCTCCATCGCCTCGCTGTTCCTCGCCGGCATCCTGCCGGGCCTGATGCTGGCCGGCGGCATGATGATCGTCTGCTATGTCAGCGGCCGCATGCGCAACTTCCCCCTGCTGAAGAGCGAGGGCGGGCTGCGGGCGCTGGGGACCGCCACCGTCGCGGCGCTGCCGGCGCTGCTGATGCCGGCCTTCATCCTGGTGCTGCTGCGCTTCGGCATCGCCACCCCGACCGAGGTCAGCGTCATCGCCGTCGCCTATGCCCTGCTGGTGAGCATCCTGATCTACCGCGACCTGACGGTGAAGCGCATCTACGCCGCGCTGATGGGAACGGTCGTGACCACGGGCGTGGTCATGCTGGTCATCGCCGCCTCCAACCTCGTCGGCTATGTGCTGATCACCGAAGCCATCCCGAACGCGGTCGCCGGTTATGCGGAAAGCGTGCTGAAGGAGCCGTGGCTGATCATCCTGGCGATGAACCTGATCATGCTGGTGGTCGGCATGTTCCTCGACCTGCCGGCGGCGATCCTGCTGCTGGGCCCCACCTTCGTCGCGGTCGGCAGCGCCATCGGCATGGACACGATCCAGCTCGGCATCATGATGGCGGTCAATCTCAGCATCGGCCTGTTCACTCCGCCCATCGGTACCACCCTGTTCATCTCCGCCGCCATCTCCCGCGAGCCCATCGGCGCCATCGTGCGCGAGCTGTGGCCCTTCTATCTGGTGGCGCTGATCGTGCTGGGGCTGGTGTCCTACGTGCCGGCGACGATCCTGTACTGAGCCGGCCGTACCTCCATCCAAGGCCCATTCCAAGGACATTCAAGCGATGACGACAGTCGGTTTCATCGGCCTCGGCTCCATGGGCATGCCCATGGCCCGCAATCTGCTGGCGAAGGGCTTCCGGGTCCGGGGCTTCGACATGCGGGCCGAAAGCGTGCAGGCGCTGGAGAGCGTGGGCGGGACCAGCGCCTCCAGCGCCGCCGGGGCCGCGGCGGGGGCGGACGCGCTGGTGCTGATGGTGGTCAATGCCGCCCAGGCCGACGCCGCCCTCTTCGCCGACGGCGCGCTGGAGGCCCTGCCGGCCGGCGCGGCGGTGATCCTGATGGCGACCTGTCCGCCGGGCGCAGTCGCCGCCCTGGCGCAGCGGGTGGAGGCGGCCGGGCGCCGCTTCGTCGATGCCCCCGTCTCCGGCGGGGTGGTGGGTGCGGTCGCCGGCACGCTGTCGATCATGGCGGCGGCTCCGGCGGAGACGGTGCAGCGGGTGCGCCCGGTCCTGGCCGCCATGGGCGACAAGGTGTTCCACGTCGGCGAAAGGCCGGGGCAGGGTGCCACGGTGAAGACCGTCAACCAGCTGCTGTGCGGTGTCCACATCGCCGTGGTGGCGGAGGCCTTCGCGCTGGCCGCCAAGGTCGGCGTCGATCTGAAGGTCCTGCTGGAAATCATGAGCGGGTCGGCGGCATCGAGCTGGATGCTGAAGGACCGCGGGCCCCGCATGCTGGAGGCGGAGCCCGGCATCACCAGCGCCGTCGACATCTTCGTCAAGGATCTCGGCATCGTGCTGGAGGCCGGGCGCGACGCCAAGGCAGCCCTGCCGCTGGCCGCCGTCGCCCATCAGATGTTCCTGGCGACCTCCGGCCGCGGCGAAGGGTCGATGGACGACAGCCAGGTGATCCGCAGCTACCACGCGGTCAACGGCACGCCCTTGCCGCGCTGAGACTGAGGTCCGGGAGCCCTTCTCAGGCCCCCGGCACCACCCCCGGCACCACCCACGGCCGGGCCTGGGCGTCCGACCGGTCGAAGGCGTCGATGGCATCCTGATGGCGCAGGGTCAGCGCCACGTCATCCAGGCCCTCGACAAGGCATTCCTTCTTGAAGGGGTCGATGGCGAAGGACAGCGCCCGCCGGTCCGGGCCAGTCAAGGTCTGGGCCGGCAGATCGACCGTGACGACGGCACCCGGTTTCTCCTGAAGCTGGCGGCGCAGCGTCGCCACCGCATCCTCCGGCAGGGTGATGGTCAGCAGGCCGTTCTTGGCGGCGTTTGCGGCGAAGATGTCGCCGAAGCTGGGCGCGACGACGCAGCGGAAGCCGCCATCCACCAGTGCATAGACCGCCCCCTCCCGCGAGGAGCCGCAGCCGAAATTGCGGTCGCTCACCAGGACGCGCGCACCGGCATAGGCCGGGTCGTCGAGCGGGAAGCCCGGCTTGCGCTCGTCATGGAACAGGAAGTTGCCGTAGCCGGCGCTGCGCGGCTTCTTCAGGAAGCGGGCGGGCAGAAGCTGGTCGGTGTCGATGTTGGCGATGTCGAGCGGCACCGCCAGCGCGGTCAGCGTGACGAAGGGGTCCATTCTATGACGCTCCCAGCTTGCGGACATCCAGCTTTCTGACATCGGTGAGCCTGCCGGTCGCGGCGGCGGCGGCAGCCATCGCCGGGCTCATCAGATGGGTGCGGGCGTTCGGCCCCTGGCGGCCGGGGAAGTTGCGGTTGGTGGTGGAGGCGCAGCGCTCCCCCGCCGGAACGAGGTCGCCGTTGATGCCCACGCACATGGAGCAGCCGGGCTCCCCCCAGTCCAGACCGGCGTCGATGAACACGCGGTCCAGCCCCTCAGCCTCCGCCTGACGGCGCACCGGGACCGAGCCCGGAACCACCAGCCCCGGCACCACGGCGCGACGGCCGCGCAGCACCGCGGCGGCGGCGCGCAGATCCTCCAGACGGGCATTGGTGCAGGAGCCGATGAAGACGCGGTCGATGGGCACATCCTCCAGCGCCATGCCGGGGGCGAGACCCATGTAATCCAGCATCTTGCGCATCTGGCCGGCGCGCACCGGGTCGGCCTCGGCTCCGGGATCGGGAACCGCCGCCGTCACCGGCACCGCGGTTTCCGGGCTGGTGCCCCAAGTCACCGCCGGGGCGATGGCGGCGGCGTCCAGCGTCACCTCGCGGTCGAAGACGGCGCCGTCGTCGCTGGGCAGGGTCCGCCAATGCTTCACGGCCCGGTCGAACAGCGCGCCCTTGGGGGCGTAATGCCGTCCCTCGATCCAGGCGAAGCTGGTGTCGTCGGGGGCGATCATGCCGGCCCGCGCGCCGGCCTCGATCGACATGTTGCAGACGGTCAGCCGGCCTTCCATCGACAGGGCGCGGATGGCGCTGCCGGAATATTCGATGACATGGCCGGCGGCCCCGTCGGCGCCGATGACGGCGATCACCGCCAGGATCAGGTCCTTGGCCGTCACATGCGGCCCCAGCACCCCGTCCACGGTGATCCGCATGGTCTTGGGCCGGCGCTGCCACAGGGTCTGGGTCGCCAGCACATGCGACACCTCGGTTGCGCCGATGCCGAAGGCCAGCGCGCCGAAAGCGCCATGGGTGGAGGTGTGGCTGTCGCCGCAGACGATGGTCAGGCCGGGCAGGGTCAGCCCCTGTTCCGGCGCCAGCACATGGACGATGCCCTGCGCCGGGTCGTGCAGGCCGAAATGGCGCAGGCCGTGACGGCCGGCATTCGCCTCCAGCATCGTCACCATGTTGGCGATCTCGGGGTCGGCAATCGGCTTGGCCCGGCTGTGCGAGGGCACGTAATGGTCGGCGACGGCGAAGGTCAGCTCCGGCCGGCGCACCTTGCGGCCGGCATGGTCGATCATGCCGAAGGCGTGGAAGGAGCCCTCGTGCAGGAAATGACGGTCGATGGCGAGCAGGGCCTGACCGTCGGGCCGGGTCGCCACGACATGGGCGTCCCAGACCTTTTCGAACAGGCTGCGTGGCTGCGAGGTCATCGGTTGGTTTCCTCCTTTGCGGCGCTTGCTGCGGCGGAGCCGGCGATGCGCCCGAGCGCCACCGCGGTCAGCAGGCCGTTGCCGGACAGATAGCCGGACGCCTTGGATCCCGACACGCCGCAGGCAGCCCCGCCGGCGGCATAGAGGTTGGGCAGGCGCGCGCCATTGCCGTCCAGAACGCGCGCTTCGTCATCGACGACCAGCCCGCCCTGGGTGTGGAACAGCGCGCCGGTAACGCGGACGGCGCGGTAGGGCGGGACCAACGGGGCCGCGCCGGTGAAGTCGCGGCCGAAGCAGTCGGTTCCGCCAGTCGCTTTCAACCGGTCGATGTCTGCCAGCGTTGCGGTGAGGGCGTCCGCGTCGATCCTCATCAGCCGGGCAAGCTCGGCGGGGGTGTCGGCGCTCAGCACCGCGCCCATCGCCTCGGCCTGCCGGAAATCCTCGAACTGGCGGGCGATGGCGGCGATGCGCTCGTCGAACACGGTCCAGGCGATGCCGTCGGGCTGGCGCAGCACGATGGCGGCCTGTTCCGAATAGCCCTGCGCCTCGTTGGAGAAGCGCTGGCCTTGCGCATTCACCTGCACGCCGCCCTCGGTGATCGTCGCCCAGGTGACGAGGATGCCGGCGGGATGGGCGACGGAGCCGTGGCCCTGGTGTCCCGACAGGTGCCGGGTGGCGGCGCCCAGCGCCTCGCCCCACAGCAGTGCGTCGCCCTGGTTGCCGGGATGGCCGAAATAGAGCGCGTCGGCCAGTTCCGGCACATGGCGCTCGACCAGCGCCCTGTTGCCGCCATAGCCGTTGCAGGCGAGGATCAGTGCGCCGCAGCCGACCCGCTCGACGCTGCCGTCCGGACGGGTAATCTCGACGCCGCGAACCAGCGCGCCGTCGGCATAGAGCGCGGTGACATGCGCCTCGCACAGCACGTCGATGCCGGCGGTCTCCACCGCACCGCGCAGGCGGTCGATCAGCTCCGCTCCCGACCGGCTGGGCAGCCCGTGCATACGGCGGGCGCTGTGGCCGGGATAGCTGAAATTGTCCACCACCGAGAAGGGCAGGCCGTAGCGGTCGGCCAGCCATTCCAGCGCCGGCCCTACGGCCTGCGCGACGCGGGCGACCGCGGCCGGGTCGGGTTCGCCCTTCGCCTTGGCGATGATGTCGGCGGCGAAGCGTTCCGGGCTGTCCTCGATCCCGGCGTCGCGCTGCCAGCGGGTGCCCGGCGCCGGGACCAGCCCGGCCGACAGGGCGGTGGAGCCCTGGGGCAGCGCATCGCGTTCCAGCACCAGTACGCCCGCGCCCTGCTCGTGGGCGGCCAGCGCCGCGACCATGCCGGCCGCCCCGCCGCCGATCACCACCACGGGGACGGTGAACTCGAACTCCACGCCGTCGGCGGGCAGGATGCGGCTCATGAGCTTGCCACCTCCACCATCATGCGGGCGACGGTCGCCACCCGGCAGATCGGGCGCAGGGCGGCGACGGAGACCTCATGCACCTCGCGGCTGAAGGCGGCGGTGCCGTCCTCCAGCAGAATGGCGTCGAACTCGCGGACATGGGCGTCGCGCACGGTCGAAGCGACGCCGCCATTGGTGACGATGCCGCAGACCAGCAGCCGCTCCACCCCGCATTTTGCCAGCACCCATTCCAGCCGC
This sequence comes from Azospirillum lipoferum 4B, assembly GCF_000283655.1. Lineage (NCBI taxonomy): Bacteria > Pseudomonadati > Pseudomonadota > Alphaproteobacteria > Rhodospirillales > Azospirillaceae > Azospirillum > Azospirillum lipoferum. The sequence goes on from NC_016585.1 coordinate 248,085, forward strand.
GACATGTAGAAGGCGGAATAGGCGACCTTTTCCACCTCCACATCGACGGGCTGCAGCGCGTCCACCGTGCGATGCCCCCAGCTGCCCGGCTTGAAGTCGCCCTTGGCCAGGAAGGGGCGCAGCGTCTTCAGGTGGGGCGAGATCATCGGCTCGCCGCCGCGGCCGGGCACCAGCGTGAAGTTGGTGGAGATCACCCAGCCGCCGCGCGAGCGCAGCAGGTCGGCCAGCGGCTTCACCCGCTCCGGCAGCGCCAGGATCTCCGGCGCCGTCTGTCCGGCGCGGCCATAGGCGCCGTTGGGATGGAGGAAGTCGTTCTGAAGGTCGCAGACCAGCAGGGCGGTGCGCTCGACAGGAATCCCGGTGGTGCTCATCGGGCGCTCCTTTCCACGATGACGTTGCCGTAGCCGTCGACGCGGGCGGACAGGTCAGGGTCGATGACGGTGGTGGCGTCCGGCTGTTCCAGGATCGCCGGCCCCTGGATCGCCGTGCCGACCGGCAGGTCGAGGCGGTTGTAGACGGCAGTCTCGTGCCAAGCCCCGTCGAACCACACCGGCCGCGACCCGGCATAGGCGCCCTCCACCGTCGTCCCGGCGGCCGGAGCCAGCGTGGAGAGGTCGAAATGCGGACGGCGGCCGATGGCGGCGGTGCGCAGATTGACGATCTTGGCGCCGACGCCCGGCAGCAGCCGGCTGAAGGACGCCTGATAGGCCCGCTCGAAGGCGGCGCGGATGGTCGCCTCGTCGATCCCGGTGGTGCCGTTCTCCACCGACACCGGCAGCGGCACGGCGACCGTGTGGGTCTGGCCGATGTAATGCATGTCGAGTTCGAAAACGAGGTCGATGCGTTCGACGCTGAGCCCTGCGGACTCCACCACGGCGCGGGCCGCTGCCGCCTCCTCCACCATGCGGCGGTCGAGCGATCCGGCGTCGATGCCCGCCAGCGGCAGGTTCACCGTCTGCACCTGATCGTGGCGGATGTCGGCGATGACACAGCCGAGTGCGGAGGTCACGCCAGGGAAGCGCGGCACCAGCGCCGCTTTCAAGCCGACCTCCTTGATCAGCGCGCCGACATGCAGCGCCCCGCCGCCGCCGAAGGGCACGGCGGCGAATTTGGCTGGGTCATGGCCGCGCTCGATGGAGACGAGGCGGATGGCGCCGGCCATCTTGCTGTTGGCGATGCGCACCACCGCTTCCGCCGCCGCCATGACGTCGAGGCCGAGCGGCTCCGCCACATGGGTGGCGATGGCGGTGCGGGCTGCATCGACGTCGAGGCGCGCCAGCTTGCCGCCGATGGGGCGCTCGGCATTGATGCGGCCGAGCAGCACATTGGCGTCGGTCAGGGTCGGGCGGGTGTTGCCCTGGCCGTAGCAGACCGGCCCCGGCCTGGAACCGGCGCTCTCCGGCCCGACCTGCAGCATGCCGCCGGGATCGACCCCGGCGATGGAGCCGCCGCCGGCGCCGATGGTGGTGATCTCGATCATCGGCGTGCGGACGACCAGACCGAAATCGATGGTGGTCTGGGCGGCAAGCATGGTGTGCCCCTCCACCACCAGCGACACGTCGAAGCTGGTGCCGCCGAGGTCGCCGGTGATGACGTTGGGGAAACCCGCCGCCTTGGAGATCGCCGCCGCGGCGATGACGCCCGCCGCCGGCCCCGACAGGGCGGTGCGCACCGGCAGGCGCCGCGCGGTGTCGGTGGACATCACGCCGCCGTTCGACTGGACGATGTGGAAGCGGCCGCCGAACCCCTCCCCCGCCAGTGCGTTGTCGAGCTTGGCGAGATAACTGCCGACCACCGGCTGGAGATAGGCGTTCAGCGCGGTGGTGGAGGTGCGTTCGAATTCGCGGATTTCCGGCAGGATGCGGGACGAGCATTCCAGGTTGGCGTTCGGCCAGACCTCGCGTGCGGCCGCCAGCGCCGCCAGCTCGTTGGCCGGGTTGGCATAGGCGTTGATGAAGACGATGGCGAGCGCCTCCGCCCCCTGGTCGGCGAGTTTGCGGGCGCAAGCGCGGACCTCCTCCGGGTCGATCTCGGTGCGGATGGTGCCGTCCGCCAGCGTGCGCTCCGCCACCTCCAGCCGCATGTCGCGGTCGACCACGGGCACGAAATCGCCCCACAGGCCCCAGGTGTGGCGTCGGTCGCGACGGCGCATCTCCAGCACGTCGCGGAAGCCGGCGGTGGTGATCAACCCGACCTTGGCGCCCTTGCGCTCCAGCAGAGCGTTGGTGCCGACGGTGGTGCCGTGGACGATGGAGCCCAGTTCCGCAACCGGACCGAAGCTCTGCAGGCCGGCGAGGAAACCGACCGCCTCGTCGCCGCGGTTGGACGGGACCTTGGCAGTGCGGAAGCTGCCGCGCGCCTCGTCGTAATGGAACAGGTCGGTGAAGGTGCCGCCGACATCGACGCCGACGATTGCACCCTTGGAGATACCGTTGCTCATGGTCTTGGATCCCGGAATCGTCAGGCGGCGGGGAATTCGCGCAAGCTTGCGGTGGCGGCGATGTCGAGCGCGCCGTCGTCGGTCAGTGCCACGCCATAGGCGGTGCGCGCAGCCTCCCGGCCGAGATAGCCGAGCCGCACGTCGCGGGCCACGGCCTCCGCATCGCGCCGCTTCGGGTCGCCCCAGCCGCCGCCGCCGGGCGTCTCCAGCCGCACGCGCTGGCCGTCGCGGATCTTCACGTCGGTGACCTTGGAGGCCAGCGGTGGCGACTTCTCGCCCTCGTCGCTCTGCCAGGTGAAGCGGTTCAACGCCGCAGGGGTGCCGCCGGCCACGCCGAAGGGGGCGAAGACGCCGCGCTCGCCCAGCAGGAAGACGTCGGCGTCGGTCAGCGCCTCGATCTCGTAGACCGCGCCCAGCCCGCCGCGATGCAGGCCGGCCCCGGCGGAGTCCGGGCGCAGAGCCCATTGGGTGAACATCACCGGATAGGCGGCTTCGAGGATTTCCACCGGCGGAATGGTGGCGGTGGAGATCGGGTTGTTGGCGTGGTTCAGCCCGTCCGTCTCCGGATTGCCGCCCAGGCCGCCGCCGAAGAAGGAGAACATGACCCAGCGCGAGCCGTCCTTGCGGTAGCCGGCCAGCGACAGGGCATTGATGGTGCCGAAGGGGGCGGCGGTGGCGCGGGCCGGGTCGGCGAGGGCCAAGGCGCCGAACACCACGCCGATGACGCGCAGGATGGTCTCGGTATAGCCGCCGACCGGCTTGGGCGGCTTGACCGCCAGCAGGGTGCTTTCCGGGATGACGAAGGTGATCGGGTTGAGGCAGCCGGCATTGGCCGGCACGTCGGTGAAGACATGCTTCAGCGCGACGTAGCAGCAGGCCACCGCAGTCGAATAGGCGATGTTCAGCGGCCCGGCGCAGGGGGCGGATGAGCGCGAGAAGTCCAGCGTCATCCGGTCGCCGGCGATGGTCAGGTCCAGCGCGATCAGCAGCCTGTCGGCGGTGATGCCGTCATTGTCGAGATAGTCTTCGAAGCTGTAGACGCCGTCCGGCAGTTTGCCGATGGCGCTGCGCATCAGCGCGTCGGCCCGCGCGGTGAAGGCGTCGAAGGCGGCGGCGACCGTCTCCTCGCCATGCTCGTCCAGCAGTTCGGTCAAGCGGCGCACGCCGAGATCCAGCGCGTTCAGCTGGCCGTTCAGGTCGCCGTAGTTCGACACCGGCACGCGGGAATTGGCGGCGAGGATCGCCAGCAAATCATGGTTCATCACGCCGGCCTTGACCAGCTTCACCGGCGGGATGCGCACGCCCTCCTGGAAACTGTCGGTGGCGCGGGCGTTGAAGTTGCCCGGCACATTGCCGCCGATGTCGAGCCAGTGGCCGACCGACGCCATCCAGCAGAACAGCCGGCCATTGCGGAAGATCGGCCGCACCAGACGGAAATCGTTCAGGTGGGTGCCGCCGTCATAGGGATCGTTGAACAGGAAGATGTCGTCGGGATGCAGGTCGCCCTCGCGCGCCACCTTGTCGATCACTGCCTTGACCGCGAAGGCCATGGCGCCGACGAAGATCGGCAGGCCGTTGGTGCCCTGCACCAGCGTGGCTCCGGTTTCCGCATGGTAGAGGCCGTGGCAGGCGTCGCGCGCCTCGGCGATGATCGGGTTGAAGGCGGAGCGGTAGAGCGTCGCGTCCATCTCGTCGGCGATCTGCTCCAGCCGGCCCTTCAGGACGGCGAGCGTGACGGGATCGATTGCTGTGTTTCTGGTGGTCATGCTGCGTCCTCCCGCTTCGCGGGGCCAGAGTCCTTATAGGTTTCGCCGAGCGCCAGCATCTCCGGCGTGCCGATCAGGTCGTTCAGCGCGTTGAAATCGAACATGCGGTCGCGGAATGGCTGGGTGGTGCCGTGCTGCGCCAGCGAGGCGTAATAGTCCTGCGCCTGCCGGGCGAGCGCCCGCACGATGCCGCCGGGGAAGATCACCAGCCGATAGCCCAGCGCGCCCAACTCCGCCGCGGAGCTGATCGGCGTCTGCCCACCCTCCACCATGTTGGCCAGCAGCGGGCGGATGCCGCCCAGATCGGCGGCGATGGCGGACAGCTGCTCCCGGCTCTTGGGCGCCTCGACGAACAGCACATCGGCGCCGGCCTCGACATAGAGCCTGGCGCGGTCCAGCGCCGCGGAGACGCCCTCCACCGCCACCGCATCGGTGCGGGCGACGATCAGGGTGTTTTCGCTGGCGCGGGCATCGACCGCCGCCTTGATCTTGCCGGCCATTTCGCCGGCCGGAATCACCGCCTTGTCGGTCAGATGGCCGCAGCGCTTGGGAAAGCTCTGGTCCTCAAGCTGCAAGGCGGTGGCGCCGGCCCGCTCGAACATGCGCACGGTGCGCTGGACGTTCAGCGCGTTGCCATATCCGGTATCGGCATCGACGATCAGCGGCGTCGGCACCCGGTCGCGCACCAGGGCGATGGTGTCCGCCACCTCGCTGACCGAAACCAGCCCGATGTCGGGCCGGCCGAGCCGGGTGTAGGCGATGGCGGCACCGGACAGATACAACGCCTCGAAACCCGCACGCGCCGCCATCGAAGCGGTGAAGGCGTCGTAGACGCCGGGCGCCAGGACGACGCGGTCCTGGGCCAATCGGTCCCGGAAACTGATGCTGGGGACGGTCATGTCAAGCGCTCCCCCCGGCGCCGGTCCGCGATACGGTCGCGGCACCGCCGGGTCAGGGTTGGAAGATGTCGGGAGAGGGCCGGAGCGGGCATCGCTCACAGGCCGAGATAGGTGCGTTTCAATTCGGGGTCGCGCGCGATCTCGTCGGACGGTCCCGACAGCGCGAAGACGCCGTTTTCGAGGATGTAGGCCCGGCGGGCGACCTCCAGCGACTGGACGACATTCTGCTCCACCAGCAGGATCGCCAGCCCGTCGGCGTTCAGCTTGCGGATCAGCCCGAACATCTCCTCCACCACCAGCGGCGAAAGGCCGAGCGAGGGTTCGTCGAGGATCAGCAGACGCGGCTCCGCCATCATGCCGCGGCCGATGGCCAGCATCTGCTGCTCGCCGCCCGACAGGGTGCCGGCGAACTGCGCCTCGCGCTCCTTCAGCCGGGGGAATGTCGCGAAGATGCGCTCCAGGTTCCGCGCCCGGTTCGGCTTGCCGCGGCGGTAGCTGCCGAGTTCCAGATTCTCGCGGATCGACAGGTTGGGGAAGATCTTGCGGCCTTCCGGCACCTGGATCAGCCCCTCTTCCACGATGCGGGCGGCGGACCTGCCGTCGATGCGGGTGCCGCCGAAGCGGATTTCGCCTGTCCAGGCCGGCAGCACGCCCGACAGCACCTTGTTCAGCGTCGTCTTGCCGACGCCGTTGGAGCCGAGCACGGTGACGATCTCGCCGTCACGAACCGCCATGTCGATGCCGCGCAGCACCTCGGTCGCGCCATAGCCGGTCTTCAGGCCACGGATTTCCAGAAGTTGCTCAGCCATGGGCCGCCCCCTCCGCCTTCAGCCGGGCGGCGGCGCCGTGGCCGAGATAGGCCTCGATCACGCGGGCGTCGGCGCAGACGGCGGCGGGCGGTCCCTCGGCGATCATGCGGCCCTGGGCCAGCACATAGACGCGCTCGCACAGGTTCATCACCGCCTGCATGACGTGCTCGATCATCAGGATCGTCACCCCTTCGTCGCGGATGCCCCGGATCACCGGGATGATGTCGCGGATCTCCGACGGGTTCAGCCCGGCCAGCACCTCGTCCAGCAGCAGCAGCTTCGGTTCGGTGGCGAGCGCGCGGGCCAGCTCCAGCCGCTTGCGCCCGGCCACCGTCAGCCCGCCGGCCGGCCGGTCCAGCTCCGGCCCCAGCCCGACACGGCGCGCCACCTCGCGCGCCTTGGCGGTGGCGTCGGCCCGCTTGGCATGGCGCAGATAGGCGCCGACCGCGATGTTCTCGCACACCGTCAGCCCGGCGAAGGGCTGGACGATCTGGAAGGTGCGGCCGATGCCGCGCTCCGCCCTTCGGTGCGGCTCCTCGGACGTGATGTCGGTGCCCTCGAAGCGGATGCGTCCGTCGGTGGGGGCGATGAAGCCGGAGATCATCGAGAACAAAGTGGTCTTGCCGGCCCCGTTCGGACCGATCAGCCCGATGATGCCGCCGGGCTCCAGCGCCAGCGTCGCGCTGTCCACCGCCATCAGCCCGCCGAAACGCTTGGAGACGCCGTCAACGGCCAGCATGGGAAACCTCCTTGGGTCCGCGCGCCACCATCCCGCGGCCGCGGTCGCGCAGCCGCTCCAGCAGGCCCAGGATGCCGCCGCGGGCAAAGGCGACGGCCAGCACCAGCACGCCGCCGAAGACGATCAGGTCGATGCCGGGGATGCGGCCGGCGAACTGCTTGGCCACCTCGCCCAGCCCGTGCAGGGTCAGCGCCCCCACCACCGGGCCGAAGACGGTGCCGACGCCGCCGATGATCGGGGCCAGCAGAAGCTCCACCGAAATCCAGCTGCCATAGGCGATGTTGGCGTCGATGTAGAGGAAGTATTGGGCATAGAGGCATCCGGACAGCGCCGTCACGCCACCCGACAGGGCGATGGCGCGCAGCTTCACCTTCAGGCTGTCGACGCCCAGCGCCTTGGCGGCGTCCTCGTTCTCGCGCACCGCAACCAGCTGCGCCCCGAAGCGCGACCGTTGGATCCAGCGCGTCAGCAGCAGCACCGCGGCGACGAAGGCCAGCACCAGCCAATAGAAGACGGCGCGGTCGTCGAACTGCAAGTTGACCGCGCGGACGTCCAGCTTGATCAGCAGCCCCGCCGCACCGCCGGTGAAGGAGGCGGCATTGGCGAGGATGCGGAACACCTCGGCGAAGGCCAGCGTCACCAGCGCGAAGTAGGAGCCGCGCAGGCCCGACCGGAAGCTGAGGAAACCGATGGTCCAGCCGACCGCTCCGCCCGCCGCCGTCGCCAGCACCAGCCCGGCCCAGGCGTTGACGCCATAGCGCAGCTGCAGGATCGCCGTCACATAGGCGCCGGTGCCGAAGAAGGCGGCATGGCCGAAGCTGAACTGGCCGCCGAAACCGCCCAGGATGTTCCAGCCCTGCGCGCCCAGCGATACGATCAGCGTGAAGACCAGGAAGTTCAGCACCGTGCTGGACGTCACCACCAGCGGCAGCAGGGCGGCCAGGATGGTCAGGACGGCGATCGGGATCAGGTCGCGCGCGGTCATGCCTTGGCTCCGAACAGTCCGGTCGGCCGCACCAGCAGCACGGCGATGAAGATCAGGAAGATGCCGATCTGGCCCAGGCTGTCGCCCAGGAACAGGCCGCACAGGCTCTCCACCACGCCGATGAACAGGCCGCCCAGCAGCGCGCCGGGGATGGAGCCCATGCCGCCCAGCACCACCACGGTGAAGGCGACCAGCACGAAGGCGCCGCCGATGCGCGGGTTGACGTAGAAGGTCGGCATCAGCAGCCCCGCCGCGACGGCAAGGCAGGCGCAGCCGAGCCCGAAGGTGACGGCATAGATGTGCGGCACGTCGATGCCGACCAGATTGGCGCCCAGCTTTTCCTTGGCGACGGCGCGGATCGCCTTGCCGGTGTCGGTGCGGTTCAGCACCAGCCACAACAGCCCAGTCACCGCCACCGCCATCCCCAGCCCGATCACCCGCGGGTAGGACAGAAGCAGCGGCCCCAGCGCCACCACCTGAAAGGAATAGTCGGTGTCGAGCGTGCGGGTGTCCGACTGGAACAGCGCCAGCAGCACATTCTCCAGCATGATCGACAGGCCCAGCGTTACCAGCAGGATGTTGCCGTCGTCGCCATGGCTGGCCGGCCCGACGACGAAGCGCTGCAGGCCGTAGCCGAGCGCGAACATCAGCGGCACCAGCGGCAGGATGACCAGATAGGGGTCGATCCCCAGCCCGGCCCAGGCGCCCCAGACCGCGAACATCGCGCAGGTCAGCAGCGCGCCGTGGGCGAAGTTGATGATGTGGAGCACGCCGTAGATCAGCGTCAGGCCGAGTGCGATCAGCGCATAGACCGCACCGGTCATCAGACCGTTCAGCGCCGCTTCCAGGATGATCTGAGGTGAATACATGGCAGCCCGCGCATGAGGGGAATGACCCCCTCGCCCGTTCGGGCGGCCGGTTCGCGGCCAAGCCTGGACGGGCAAGGGGACTGCGGAGGTGCGACGGCGAAAAAAGGGAATCAGGCCGCCGGGAAGTTGGCCTTCGCCTCGGCGAATGCTTCGGGGAAGATCACCTTGATGTCGCTGCCCTGGATCTGGGTGTTGATCGGGGTGGCGCCCTCGTTCTGGCCGTTCACGAACTTCGTCGGGCCATAGGGCATGATGTGGCCGGCGAAGCTGGAGGCGTTCAGCGCCTCGATGATCTTCTTGCGGTCGGTGGAGGCGGCGCGTTCGATGGCGTCGGCCAGCAGCAGCAGGTTCGAATAGTTCAGCGGCACATTGTAGGCGAAGGATTTGCCCTGGCCTTCCACCGCCTTGCGCAGGGCCAGCGCCTTGGGGTTCTTCGGATCGTGCCAGTGGTTGCAGTCGATGACGTTCTGGGCCGCCTGCGGGAATTCCTTGACGAAGCGTCCGTTCGACGCCGCCCCGCCGAGAATGGCGTAGATGCCCTTCGGCTTGATGCGCTGCTGCTGCATCGTGCGGGCGAGCAGCACGAACTCGCCGTAGTAGTTCGACGGGATCACCAGATCCGGGTTCAGCGAACGGATGCGCAGCGCCACGTTGGACATGTCGCGCGCCGGCGTCGGGTGGGCGATGGTTTCCAGCACCTCGAAGCCGCGCTTGGGCAGTTCGGTCTGCAGCAGCTTGGCGAGGCCGGAGCCGAACAGCCCGTCCTCATGCACCAGCACCACCGTCCTGGCCGGCTTGCCCGCCCGCTCGTTGATGGCGGTCAGGTTGTCGAGCGCCACCTGCGTGACCTTGCCGAAGCCGGGGCTGAAGCGGAAGGTGTTGGTCAGGCCGCGCGCCATGATCTGGTCCGACACGCCGACATCGACCAGATAGGGCAGGTCGTAGCGTGCCGCCGCCTGCGACGCGGCGAGGCAGATCGGGCTGGCAAAGCCGCCGACGATGGCCGACACGCCTTCCGCCTGCATGCGTTCCACCTCCTGCGTGCCGGCTTCGGGCATGGACCGGGCGTCGCCGAACACCATCTCGATCCTGGCGCCGCCCAGGGACTTGATGCCGCCGGCCGCGTTGATCTCGTTGATCGCGATTTCGGCCCCCAGACGGCCGAGGTCGCCGTCATGGGCCAGCGCGCCGGTCACCGGCTGAAGGATGCCGATCTTCACCGCCGGGGTCTGCGCCCGCAGGATCGACGGGGCGGCCACCGGCACCGTGGCGAAGGCGGCGGCTGCGGCACCGGCCTTCAGCACGGTGCGGCGGGAAATCCCGCAAAGCGCGGGGTCCTGAACCGAACGTCCCATAACGCTCAACTCCTCTGTTTGATGACCCGCGGCGCGCGGGTGGGCTTTTCGCCCGATTTGCCTTTGTTGGTCTTGTCGGCTTTGTTCTTGTCGCTGCTGCGCGGCCAGCCCAGCGCCGGGCTCCAGCGCCGTTCGCCGTCGTTGCCGGTGCGCACGAGATCCATGTGAAAGCTGTAGCGGTCGGGCCGGTACTGCGCGTGCAGATGCTCGACGCCGCGGCCCGACGGCTCGTAGACGATGCGGGTCAGCGTCAGCAGCGGCGATCCGATCTCCAGATCCAGCGCCGCCGCGGCCTCGGGCCCGGCCAGCGTGGCGTTGATCGCCTGGGTTGCCCGGTCGGTTTCCACGCCCGACCGTTCGATCAGTTCCAGCAGCGGGCGCGCCGCCAGTTCGGCTTCCGAATAGGTCAGGCCGATCCATTCCGGCACATGGGTGGTCAGGTAGGAGAAGGGCTCCCCGTCGATCAGCCGCACGCGCACCGACCGCTGGACCCGCTCCCCCGGCCGCAGCCCCAGGCTCGCGGCGATGGTGTCGGATGGTACCAGATAGCCGAAGGACAGCAGCCTCACGTCGGTGCTGCGCCCCATGTCGATCAGGTGCGACAGCACGTTGGACAGGTCGGCGACGATGGGCCGGACGGTGCGCGTGTCGTGCACGAAGGTGCCGGAGCCGGGCTTGCGCTGCACCAGCCCTTCCTTTTCCAGCAGGTCGAGCGCACGGCGCACGGTGACCCGCGACACGGCATGTTCGGCCGCCAGCGTCGGCTCGCCCGGCAGGCGCGCGCCCGGCGGCAGTTCGCCGGCGACGATGCGGTCGCGCAGCAGCAGATAGATCCTGCGCGCCTTCAAAGGTTCGACCGCCGACTTCACGGTGCTCCGCCTCCCCCTGTCCGTTGGAAACCGGCTTCTGTCGCTGCATCAGACAGGAACCTGTATGATCTATAATACAGGTTTGGTCAACGGCGATGTTCGGAGCGTGAACGGTTCGTCAGACGAGCGGCAGAGGTGCGAATCGGTTGCCCGGAGTCGAACCGGGGGCACGCGACCTGCAATCGGTGCCGGGACCGATCCAAGCCGGTCTGAGGAACAAAGGATCGTCACAGAGCGATGCGTCGTTGTGGCAAGCGAACGCAAAAGAAGCGAAATTCCGGCTTTGCGCAATTTTTCTTGCATCAATCGGAATTGTCTTTCTGCGAGTTCGAAATGAAGCTCTACCCTGTTGCTGGAATGTAATAATATGAAAGCGCTGTCGTGAAATCAGGGTTTCCCTTAGCTTCAATCTTCGCTTTGAAATGGTATGTCTTTTATTATGGAGTGGTTATTTCCGTAACTGGACCGTGCATAGACGTCAACAGGGGGAGACAGACGAATGTCATGGGTCACCGACACCACCATCCGGGCCAAGGCGCTGGTCAGCTTTGCCCTGGTCATGCTGTTCACTCTCGGCCTCGGCGTCTTCGCCATCGAGCGGCTGTCCAGCGTGAACCACGAAGCGGCGGAAGTTCGGGACAACTGGCTGCCCAGCGTAAAGACCATCGGCCAGCTGCGTGCGGCTTTCGATTTCTACCGGATTCTCGAAGGCGCCCACATCTCCTCGCTGACGGCCGAGGACATGAAGGTCGAGGAAGACACCATGCAGGTGGCGCTGAGCGACCTTGCAACGGCAAAGCAGGCCTATGCGGCGCTCCTGACACCGGGATGGGAAACTGAGACTTACCGGAAGTTCGTCACGCTCTGGGAAAGCTACCTGTCCATCAGCCAGCAGAAGCTTCTGCCCTTCTCCCGCGGGAACCAGAACGAGGCGGCGGCGGCGCTCTATCGTGGCGACTCACGCACGGCGTACCGGGCGGCCAAGAAGGTGCTGGACGAACTGACGGAGTTCAACACCAGGAACGGAGCCCAGGCGGCCACCATCGGCGAGCAGATTTATCTGAGCAGCAGAATCCTGATCGTCGTGGCGCTCGGTATCACCATGGTGGTCTGCCTGGGGGCTGCCTGGATGATGATCGCCACGGTGTCGCGGCCGATCCAGGCGATCACCGGCACGATGAGCCGGCTTGCAGCCCGCGACCTGTCGACCGAGGTCACCGGCACCGGGCGGGGTGACGAGCTCGGCGCCATGGCCCGCGCGGTCCAGGTGTTCAAGGACGGGCTGGTGCAGGCCGACCGGATGGCGGCGGAGCAGGCGGCGGAGCAGGCGGCCAAGCAGCGCCGGACCGAGAAGATCGAGCAGCTGATCTCCCATTTCGACCGTGCGGCCGCTTCCGCCCTGCGCACCGTGTCGTCGGCCGCCTCCGAGTTGGACGCGACGGCGCAGAGCATGGTGGCGATGGCGCAGCAGACCAATTCCCAGGCCGGGGCCGTCGCGGCGGCGGCGGAGCAGACCAGCGCCAACGTGCAGACCGTCGCCACCGCGACGGAGCAGATGAGCAGCTCGATCCGCGAGATCAGCCAGCAGGTCGCCAACTCCACCCGCATCGCCGGGCAGGCCGTGGAAGAGGCGTCGCGGACCAACGACACGGTGCGCGGCCTGGCCGATGCCGCCCAGCGCATCGGCGACGTTGTGGCCCTCATCACCAACATCGCCAGCCAGACCAATCTGTTGGCGCTGAATGCCACCATCGAGGCGGCGCGGGCCGGCGAAGCGGGCAAGGGTTTCGCCGTCGTCGCCGGGGAAGTGAAGTCGCTGGCCGCCCAGACAGCCAAGGCGACCGACGAGATCGCCAGCCAGATCGCCGCGATCCAGTCCGCTACCTCCGGCGCCGTCGCCGCCATCGGCGGGATCAGCGGCACCATCACCAGCATCAACGACATCTCCACCGCCATCGCGGCGGCCATCGAGGAGCAGGGGGCGGCGACCAACGAAATCTCCCGCAACGTGCAGCAGGCCGCGGTCGGCACGCAGGAGGTTTCCGACAACATCACCCAGGTGACGCAGACCGCGGGCGAGACCGGCAGCGCCGCTGGTCAGGTCCAGTCGGCCGCCGGTGAACTGGCCCGGCAGTCCGAAACCCTGCGGCTCGAAGTGGAGCAGTTCCTGTCGTCGATCAAGGCGGCGTGACACAGGCGGGAGCGTCGTGCCGGCGGCCGGCGCTCCCGTCCAAACTCCCGGTGCTTTCGGATCAGCTGTGCAGGCCCGGCGCTTCCTGGCCGGTGCTCGCCACATATTCGGTATAGCCGCCGCCATACTGGTGGATGCCGTCCGGCGTCAGCTCCAGCACGCGGTTGGACAGCGCGGCCAGGAAATGCCGGTCGTGCGAGACGAACAGCATGGTGCCCTCATATGCCCCCAGCGCCGCGATCAGCATCTGCTTGGTGTCTAGGTCCAGGTGGTTGGTCGGCTCGTCGAGCACCAGGAAGTTCGGCGGGTTGAACAGCATGATCGCCATCACCAGCCGGGCCTTCTCGCCACCCGACAGCACGCGGCACTTCTTCTCCACATCGTCGCCGGAAAAGCCGAAGCAGCCCGCCAGCGCCCGCAGCGACCCTTGGCTCGCCTGCGGGAAATGGGCCTCCAGCGATTCGAAGATGGTCTGGTCGCCGTCCAGCAGTTCCATGGCGTGCTGGGAGAAATAGCCCATCCTGACGCTGCCCCCGACGGTGACGGTGCCGGCGTCGGGCTCGGTCGCGCCGGCGATCAGCTTCAGCAGCGTCGATTTGCCGGCGCCGTTGACGCCCATGACGCACCAGCGCTCCTTGCGGCGGATGGTCAGGTCGAACCCCTGGTAGATCGCCCGGCTGCCATAGCCCTTGTGCACGTTCTTCAGAACCGCGACGTCGTCGCCGGAGCGCGGGGCCGGCGGGAAGTCGAAGGTCACCACCTGACGGCGCTTGGGCGGCTCGAAGCGTTCGATCTTGTCCAGCTTCTTCACCCGGCTCTGCACCTGGGAAGCGTGCGAGGCGCGGGCCTTGAAGCGCTCGATGAACTTCAGTTCCTTCGCCAGCATGGCCTGTTGGCGTTCGAACTGCGCTTCCTGCTGCTTCTCCTTCAGCGCCCGCTGCTTTTCATAGAATGTGTAGTCGCCGGAATAGCTGGTCAGCGTTCCGCCGTCGATCTCGATGATCTTGGTGACGATGCGGTTCATGAACTCGCGGTCGTGCGAGGTCATCAGCAGGGCGCCCTCATAGCCCTTCAGGAAGCCTTCCAGCCAGATCAGGCTTTCGATGTCCAGATGGTTGCTCGGCTCGTCCAGCAGCATGGCGTCGGGCCGCATCAGCAGGATGCGGGCGAGCGCCACGCGCATCTTCCAGCCGCCCGACAGGCCGCCGACATCGCCGTCCATCATCTCCTGGCTGAAGCTGAGGCCGGCCAGAACCTCGCGCGCCTTGCCCTCCAGCTCGTAACCGCCAAGCTCGTCGAAGCGCGCCTGCACCTCGCCGTAGCGCTCGATGATGGCGTCCATCTCGTCTGCGCGGTCCGGGTCGGCCATCGCCGCTTCCAGCTCCGCCAGTTCGGCTGCGACGACGCTGACCGGACCGGCGCCGTCCATCACCTCGGCCACGGCGCTGCGGCCGGACATCTCGCCGACATCCTGGTTGAAATAGCCGATGCTGACCTGCTTCTCGATGGCGACCTGCCCACCGTCCGGCTGCTCCTCGCCGGTGATCATGCGGAACAGGGTGGTCTTGCCCGCACCGTTGGGACCGACGAGACCGATCTTCTCACCCCGGTTCAGCGCCGCAGAGGCCTCCAGGAAAAGAATGCGGTGACCATTCTGCTTGCTGACATTGTCGAAACGAATCATATCCGGCTGATATCCCGTGGCGTGGTTGGCCCCTTATGCCACAGGATGCACCGGCCGGTCAGCAGTCGCCGAGCGACCGTTCCATTTCCGAGACCAGACGGTCGGCCAGCCGGATGGAGCGGTGCAGGTCGTCCGCGCTCATGCCAAGGCCGGGATCCTCGACCACCGGGAAGCTCTCCGCCCGGTCGACGCCCATGGCGCGCGCGCAGACCAGCACCTCGTAGCTGCGGTTGTCTTCGTTGAACAGGCATTCGGTCTGGAAGCCGCGGGCGTCGCTTTCGGCCCACATGATCGCTTTGCTCATGGTTTTGATCCTTGGATGAGACGGGTTGGAGCAGGGCGGGGGAGTCCGGTTTGGCGGGCTCCCCCATCCCGCTGTCACTTGGCGAGCGCCGCTTCCTTGCGGGCACCGCCATCCTTGCGCGCGGCGGGTTTCGCCTGGGCCTGGGCCTGGGCCTGGACAGGAGCGGCATCCTGGGCGGACGGCTCGGCATAGGCGCGTCCATAGTAGCTGTCGAGCAGCAGCTGCCTGATCTCGGCGACCAGCGGATAGCGCGGGTTGGCGCCGGTGCACTGGTCGTCGAAGGCGGCCTCGGCAATCGCATCGACCCGCGCCAGGAACGCCGCCTCCGGCACCCCCGCCGCCTGGATCGAGGCCGGGATCTCCAAAGCCTGCTTCAGCTCCTCGACCCAGCCGATCAGCTTCTCGACCCGCTCATGGTCGCGGCTGCCGCCCAACTCCAGGTGCCGGGCGATCTGCGCATAGCGCGCCACCCCCTTGGGCCGGTCATACTGGCTGAACGCCGTCTGCTTGGTCGGAATGTCCGCCGCGTTGTAGCGGATCACGTTGGCGATCAGCAGCGCGTTGGCGATGCCGTGCGGAATGTGGAACTCCGCCCCCAGCTTGTGCGCCATCGAATGGCACACCCCCAGGAAGGCGTTGGCGAAGGCGATGCCGGCCAGCGTCGCCGCGTTGTGCACCAGCTCCCGCGCCTTCGGGTCCTTCGAGCCGTTGCGGTAGGCCGAGGGCAGGTTCTCCTTCAGCAGCTTCAGCGCCTGCAAGGCCTGCCCATCGGTGTACTCGTTCGCCACCACCGAGACATAGGCCTCCAGCGCGTGGGTCACCGCGTCGATGCCGCCCGCCGCCGTCAGGCCCTTGGGCATGTCCATCACCAGATTGGCGTCGATGATCGCCAGCGTCGGCGTCAGCTCGTAGTCGGCGATCGGATACTTGGTGCCGGTGCGCTCGTCGGTCACCACCGCGAAGGGCGTGACTTCGGAGCCCGTGCCCGAGGTGGTCGGCACCGCCACCAGCTGCGCCTTCACGCCCAGCTTGGGGAAGGTGTAGATGCGCTTGCGGATGTCCATGAAGCGCAGCGCCAGATCCTCGAACGCCACCTCGGGCGCCTCGTACATCACCCAGATGATCTTGGCGGCGTCCATCGGCGAGCCGCCGCCCAGCGCCAGGATCACGTCGGGCTGGAAGGCATTGGCCAGAGCCACGCCCTTGCGCACCACCGCCAAAGTCGGGTCGGCGCTGACCTCGAAGAAGGTCTCGACCTCCAGCCCCAGCGATTTCAGCACGCGGACGCTGTCGGCGACATGGCCGTTCTCGAACAGGAAGCGGTCGGTGACGATCAGGCAGCGCTTCTTGCCGCGCAGCTCCTCAAGCGCGAAGGGCAGGCAGCCGCGGCGGAAATAGATCGACTTGGGCAGCTTGTGCCACAGCATGTTCTCCGCCCTCTTCGCCACCGTCTTCTTGTTGATCAGGTGCTGCGGCCCGACATTCTCGGAGATCGAGTTGCCGCCCCAGGACCCGCAGCCCAGCGTCAGCGACGGCGCGAGGCGGAAGTTGTAGAGGTCGCCGATGCCGCCATGCGACGACGGCGTGTTGATCAAGATGCGAGCGGTCTTCATCTTGTCGCCGAAATGGCGGATGCGCTCGGCCTGCTGGTCCTGGTCGGTGTAGAGGACCGAGGTGTGGCCGATGCCGCCCAGCGCCACCAGGGCGGCGGCCTTGTCGCAGGCCTCGGGGAAGTCCTTGGCGCGGTAGAGCGCCAGGGTGGGCGACAGCTTCTCGTGGGCGAAGGGTTCGCTGTCGGCGATGTCGGTGACTTCGGCGATCAGCACCTTGGTGGCGTACGGCACGGTGAGGCCGGCCATGGCGGCGATGGCGTGGGCGGGCTGGCCGACGATGTCGGCGTTCAGATGGCCGTCGGTCAGCAGAACCTTGCGCACCGCGTCGGCCTCGCGGGCCGACAGGATGTAGCCGCCGTGATGGGCGAAGCGGTCGCGCACCGCGTCATAGACGGCATCGACCACCACCGCCGACTGTTCGGACGCGCAGACCACGCCGTTGTCGAAGGTCTTGGACATCAGGATGGAGGCCACCGCGCGCTTGATGTCGGCGAACTCGTCGATGACGGCCGGGGTGTTGCCGGCGCCGACGCCGATGGCGGGCTTGCCGGAGGAATAGGCGGCCTTGACCATGCCCGGCCCGCCGGTGGCGAGGATCAGGTTGATGTCGGGATGGTGCATGACGGCGTTGGAGAGCTCCAGCGAGGGCTCGTCGATCCAGCCGATGATGTCCTCGGGCGCGCCGGCCTCGACCGCGGCGGCGAGCACCAGGCGGGCGGCCTCGCAGGTCGATCTGCGGGCGCGGGGATGGGGGGAGAGCACCAGACCGTTGCGGGTCTTCAGCGCGATCAGCGCCTTGAAGATGGCGGTGGAGGTCGGGTTGGTGGTGGGGACGATGCCGCAGATCAGGCCGACCGGCTCGGCGATGGTGAGGATGCCGGCGTCGTCGTCTTCCGACAGCACGCCGCAGGTCTTGTCGTCCTTGTACTTGTTGTAGATGTATTCGGCGGCGAAGTGGTTCTTGATGACCTTGTCTTCCATCACGCCCATGCCGGTCTCCGCCACCGCCATCTTGGCGAGCGGAATGCGGGCGTCGGCGGCGGCCAGCGCCGCGCTGCGGAAGATCAGGTCGACCTTCTCCTGCGGATACTCGGCAAAGCGCGCTTGCGCCGCCTTCACCCGCGAGATCAGGGCGTTCAGGTCGGTGAGGGATTTGACAGTCGTAACCATGATCGGGCGTCTCCCGTCGGGTGTCGCCATGCGGCCGGCAAACGGGCCCGGAACCCGCCATATCGCGGTTCCATGCGGTATGTAGGAAACCTACATCGTCCCTGATGGGTTCGCAAGAGTGGTCATACCACTTGGCGAATGATTGATATGGATCATGTGCTGGGAAGTCTATGATCATAAATTAAGCATTGATCATATTATGGCTCTGGAATTCGTAATGTAGTTTAACTACATAAAATATAGATGCAGGATTTCTGGCGATGATCGCTTCAAAAAATCGATGAAATGATGAGAATCGGCGGGATTGTTTGGCTCTCAGGGCTGGACGGAGTCGATGGCCTTCGCCCCGCGGCCGTTGAGAGCAGGCGTGGGACAGTGCCGCCGCTCAGAATCCTTGAACATCTGTGGCGGGATACAGCCTACGCCCTTGTCGCGGCCACGGCCGCGGCGTGAGGCCGCAGGCCCTCAGCCGATCCGCCGGAGCGCCAGCCCCGTCGCGGCGATGCGGAACCCGCCGTCCGCCGTCTCCTCCACCGCCTCGCCGCCGTCCAGGCGGTAACTCTTCCCTTCCGGCACCCAGCCGGCGGGGCCGCGGAAGGTGACCATCTGGATGTAGCTGGTGACCTCGACGACCGAATGGACGGTGCCATCCTCGGCCCGCGCCGCGAACCGGCCGGTCTCCATGTCCTGACGCAACGGCATCCGCCTGCTCCCTTCGCCCATCGCTGGCGGCCCATAGGGTGCCATGGCGCCGCCGGACCGGGGAAGCTCTTCCGCCATTAGTTTTATTTGTGGCTTCCGCGAGGAAACCTCGTTTGCCCGTGCGGCGCCCGGTTTCTATCGTCCGGCCATCGCAACGGCAAGGAAAGTGGTCGCAATGATCGGAAGACGGGGTTTCCTGGTGGCGACGGGCGGGGCGCTGCTGTTCTCCGCAACCGCGGCGCAGGCGGCGAAAGGCAAGGGTTCTGCGGCCGATGGGCTGGCGGAGCGTTTGGCGGTGCTGGAGGAGCGGACCGGCGGACGGCTGGGCGTCGCGATGCTCGACACCGGAAGCGGCCGGCTGCAGGGCTGGCGCGTGGACGAGCGGTTCCCGATGTGCAGCACCTTCAAATTTCTATTGGCTGCCGCCGTGCTGAAGGGGGTGGATCAGGGCAGGGAACGGCTGGACCGGCGAATTCCGGTGACGTCGGCCGATCTGGTGCCCTATGCGCCCTTCGCGGAAACCCGGCTGAACGGCACGCCGCCGACGGTGGCCGAGCTGTGCGAGGCGGCGATGACGCTCAGCGACAATGTGGCGGCCAACCTGCTGCTGCCGGGCGTCGGCGACCCGGCCGGCCTCACCGCCTTCCTGCGGGGCATCGGCGACAAGACCACCCGTCTGGACCGCAACGAGCCGACGCTGAACACCGCGATTCCCGGCGATCCGCGCGACACCACCACCCCCGCCGCCATGGTGCGCAGCATGGAACGGCTGCTGTTGGGCGACGTGCTGCGTCCGGACTCCCGCCGGCAGCTTTCCGACTGGATGATCGCCAACAAGACCGGCGACAAGCGGCTGCGCGCCGGGCTGCCGGCCGGCTGGCGCGTCGGCGACAAGACCGGAACCGGCACCAACGGCACCGCCAACGACATCGCCATCCTCTGGCCGGAGAACCGCCCGCCGCTGCTGGTCGCCAGCTACCTGACCCAGACGGCGAAGGAGTTCAAGCAGCATGATTCGATCCACGCCGAGGTGGCGCGGGCGGTGGCGGGCATCGTCGGCTGACGCCGGTCAGACCGGCGTATCGGCGGGAGCCGCATGCGGCGGCCGGGCCCATCTGACGATGGCCCGTACGGCGTTCAGGGCGTTCACATTGTCCTGAATGGGGAAATGCCGCCGCAATTCGACGACCGCCGCCCATTCGCCGCTTTCGTGAAACGCCTTCTGAATGGCGGCGGCTTCATCCTGGCTGACGCTGAACATTCCGACCCCTTGGCCGACCTCGCGGACCATATCGCCGATCATGCCCCGCCGCCGGCCCCGGTTGCAAGGGCGGCCTGCCGCGAGAATCGGGTTCCCTCACGCGCCTTCCGCTTCGGCGCCCGGTTCCAGGCCGCCGGACTCGTCGAAATAGTCGCCGGCGACGTCCGGCCCCCATTCCTGGACCAGCGCCACCTTCTTCTGCTTCAGAACCTCCACCCGCTTTTCGGCGCGGGTGATCTCCATGCCGGCGACCAGCGGCGGGATGCCGTAATAAAGGCCCCAGCCGACGGCGGCGGCGGTATACATCACCAGCCAGGCCAGCGGGTCGGCGAAGATCTTCGCGGCGGCGCCGATGGTGTGCTGGTGCTTCCACAGATCGATGGCGAAGGGCATGCAGCCGCAGAAATTCAGCCCGCCGACGGTGATCGGCGCCGATTTGTCGGGATCGCGGTCGATGACATAGGCAACGATGGTCGGGATCATCCCCACCCCGAACAGGATGGTGGTCGGCAGCACGATCAGCGCCGCCGGGATGATCAGCAGGATCAGCGTGAGGGCGCCGCCCTTCTTCTTTCTCTTGCGCGCCATGGCGATCCCCCCGTCGATTCAGATTTTATGAGATCCGGTCAGAAGGCGAAGAACAGGATGATGCCGGCGACCAGCACGGTCGACAGCAGGCTCGACACGATGGCAGCGACCTGCCGGCCCGACGTCTCGATGATGGCATTGCGGTCGGAGATGGTGTGGCGGATCTTGTCCATCTCCGCATCCGCCTCGCGATAGGCGATCTGCGCCGCTTCGAATTCCAGACGGTCGCGGCGCAGCGCCTCGGGATCGTCGACCACCTTCAGCAGTTCGGTCAGCCGGCCGTTGTGCGCGGCGGCGTCGGCCATCTTGCGCACCTCCTGCTGCTGGGGCCGGTTGTGGAAGCGGCGGAAGGCGGGATCGAGCAGAGCCACAACCCAGGAGGCCAGATGCGTCAGCCCGTCCACCCCGGTGCGGGCCTGGATGTCGGACAGAATGGTCAGCATGGCGATGACCCGCCGCATCGGCTCCACCCCGCTGCCGAGCTGGGTGAACAGCAGCTCGTCCCCGCGCTTGTTGCGGGCGCCGAGGAAGGCGGCGATCTGGCGGTCGATGGGGTCCTTGTGCCGCTCGCCCCCGGCGGCGATCCAGTCCAGCGCCCGCAGCAACTCCGCCGGCGTCGTCGGCAGCTGCTTGGCGACCAGGGCGCTCATGCAAGGCATCGTCGGGTTCATCTCGTACAGCACGCGCTCCACCCCCAGCCCGTGGGAGGAGCGGTCGAGGAAGCCGCGCAGCTGGTCGTAGGTCTGCACCAGCGGCACGAATTCCGGCTTGAAGTCGGCCTGGACGTTGACCCAGAACATCGGCAGCTGGTTGGCGATCACCTCCGCCACCGCCTGGGGGGATTCGCCGCGCATGAAGGCGTCGGCCAGCATGGTGGCGATGCCGTCCGGCATCATCGCCCGGCCGCGGTAGCGGATGGGCGCGGTGGGGTCGAGCGCGATGCAGACGCGCGCCACCAGCCGGTCGCCCTGGCTGCCGCCCTTGCCGCTGGAGGCGGTCTGGATGGCGTTGCTCACCGCCTCCGCCCGCACCTCGTCGCCCATCGACCGGCGCAGCCATTTGTCCAGCTCGCCGCTTTCGATGACGCTGGCGGCGGCGGGGGCATGGCGGGCGAAGGCGCGGGCCAGCGTGCGGCAGTGCCAGTATTCGGCCCCCTGGAACTCCAGCGGCCGGGCGGCGCGGCGGGAAATCTGCGGCTGCTTCGGGCTGAGCCGGCGGCCGGCCACCCACAAATCGAGGTCGTTCAGGGTCCAGCGCTGCTTGGGATCGTCCACCAGCAGGCCGCGTACCACCTCGTTGATCGCCAGCGGCAGCCGGTGCTGCTGGACCAGGGCCGGATAGGATCCCCGCTCCATCTTCGCCTGCAGAATGGCGTCGTCGTCCAGCCCGGCCAGCGGGTTGCGGCCCAGCGCCAGGATCAGCAGGGTGACGCCCAGCGAATAGAGGTCGTCGGCGACGATGCCGGTGCCGCGGCCGGCGGGGTTGGCCATGCCACGCTCGATCGTCTCCAGCAGGACCGGCTGGCCGTAGCCGGGCTGCGTCGACACGCAGTCGCCCAGCATCAGCCCGCCGCCCGCGAGATCGCGGTAGAACAGGTTGGTCGGACGGATCGCGCCATGGACCACGCCGCGGCTCGACAGCTCCTTCAGCGCCGACACCAGCGGGTGGACGATCTGGCGGGTCAGCTGGTCTTCCGGCATCGGGTCCAGCGTGTCGTGCAGCGATCCCATCAGCCGCTTGCCGCCCGGCCGCTCGAACACCAGGCAATAGCGCCGCCCGCGGTCCTGCGGCCAGTCCACCAGCCCCCAATCGAGCAGCCGCATGTGGGTGGCGTTGTCGAGGCTGCCCACCGTGGAGCAGATGTCCATCCGCGGCAGCATCGCCCCGTGGCAGATGATGGCGAAGGGCTCGATCCGCTTCTCGCGCAGCGCCTTGGCGGTGAAGGCGTTGCCGCCGACGGCATTCAGCAGGGGGATCGGCGCGCCGGGCTGGATTTCGTAGCGTTCGGCGAGCTTGACCGGTTCGGCGTTCGCCATCGCGGCGGTTCCCATCGTTGCAGTCTGGGCGTCGGATGGCATGAACGGCGGATCCCCGGGGCGTGCGAATATGCGCAGGCCTTAGGTGGCGTAAAAAGGGCAAACAAACCCTTAACATGCGCATGCGTAACACTATCGGATTGGCCCGGAAAGGAAAACCCCCGCCGGGAGGGGCGGGGGTTTTCCGTGCGGATAATCGGGCGGCCGCAAGGTTACTCGTTCTTGACCTTGACGTAGGAGCCGGGGGCGTCTTCCAGGGCGGGGAGGGCGCCGTCGCCGGGCTGCCGGGCCGGGACCTTGCCGTCGGCGAACTGGCCGACCCACTTGTTCCATTCCGGCCACCAGGAGCCGGGGGTCTGCGTCGCCTTCTCCAGCCACTCGTCGGAGGTCTTGGCCAGCTTGTCGCTGGTCCAGTAGCAGTACTTGTTGGCCGCCGGCGGGTTGACGACGCCGGCGATGTGGCCGGAGGCGCCGAGCACGAACTTGACCGGGCCGCTGAACAGCTGGGCGCCGCTGTAGGTGCTCTTCCACGGGGCGATGTGGTCCTCGCGGGCCGACAGGAACAGCGCCGGGACCTTGACCTTGGTCAGGTCGATCGGAACGCCCTTCAGCGACACCGCGCCCGGCTGCGCCAGCATGTTCTTCTGGTACATGTTGCGCAGGTAGAAGCTGTGCATCGCCGCCGGCATGCGGGTGCTGTCGCCGTTCCAGTACAGCAGGTCGAACGGGAACGGGTCCTTGCCCAGCAGGTAGTTGTTGACGACAAACGACCAGATCAGGTCGTTGGCCCGCAGCATGTTGAAGGTGGTCGCCATCTTGGCGCCGTCGAGATAGCCCTGCTCGGCCATCTGCCCTTCGATGAAGGTCAGCTGCTCCTCGTCGATGAAGATCGACAGCTCGCCGGCCTCGGCGAAGTCCAGCATGGTGGTGAAGAAGGTGGCCGACTTGATGCGGTCGTCCTTCTTGACCGCCATATAGGCCAGGGTCGAGGCGAGCAGCGTGCCGCCCAGGCAATAGCCGATGGCGTTGACGTCCTTCTCGCCGGTCGCCTTCTGGATGGCGTCGAGCGCCGCCAGCGGGCCTTCGACCATGTAGTCCTCGAAGCCCTTGGCCGCCAGCGTCTCGTCCGGGTTGACCCAGGACAGGACGAAGACGGTGTGGCCCTGGTCGACCGCCCACTTGATGAAGCTGTTCTTCTCGCGCAGGTCCAGGATGTAGAACTTGTTGATCCAGGGCGGCACGATCATCAGCGGGCGCTTGTTCACGTCCGGCGTGGTCGGCGTGTACTGCAGCAGCTGCATCAGGCTGGTCTGGAAGACGACCTTGCCCGGCGTGACCGCGATGTTCTTGCCCAGCTGGAAGGCGTCGTAGTCGGTCATGGAGATGCGCAGCTCGCCCTTGCCGCGCTCCAGATCCTTCAGCAGATGCTCCAGCCCCTTGACCAGATTCTCGCCGCCGCTCTCGATGGTGGCGCGCAGGACCTCCGGATTCGTCATGACGAAGTTGGAGGGCGCCATCGCGTCGACGAACTGGCGGGTGTAGAAATCGACCTTCTTGGCGGTGTGGTCGTCCAGCCCTTCGACCTGATTGACGGTCGACTGCATCCACCGGGCGCTCAGCAGGTAGGACTGCTTGATGAAGTCGAACAGCGTGTTCTCGTCCCAGGCGGCGTCCTTGAAGCGGCGGTCGTCCTTGGCCGGGGCGATGACCGGCTGCGTCTCCTGCCCGAAGAAGCGCTGGGTGGTGCGCTGCCACAGGGTCAGGTAATCCTGCCACAGCGTCATCTGCGCCTGCATCAGCTTGGCCGGATCGGCCATCATGCGGGTGGTCATCTCAAGGAAGGCATGGCCGACGCCCATCGGATCCGGGCTCTTCGGGCCGGCGCCGTCGGAGGCCTGGCGCGCGAGGAATTCGGAAACCAGCCGCTGGCTCTGTTCGGCGATGCGGGTCATCGCCCGCGACATCTCAACCGGGTCGGGGAGCTTGACGTCGGGCACCTGGGGGGAAGCCGGGGTGGAAGCCTGGGGGGGGGCCTTGGTCTCGGCCATGAGCACGGTCCTTCTTCTTTGGGCGGGTGTCGCGTCGTCGGTCACGTCGTGTCGGTCACCGTCATCCACAGTGCCCGGCTTGTACCAGATAGGGCTTTGGGCCTTGCGGACGGGCGGCTATACAGGCTTGCGGTCGATGTTTTCAGGGGGCGTTCTGCACCATGTCGCTGTGGGTTGCGTGCGGCGGTCCGGCCTTCTGGTGCGGTGCGGGAGAAATCCGGAACCTCTCATACACCGCTGGTGTGAACATTTCATTTCACGGATCGTCGCACAAGTGCGGCGTCGCGGCCAGACACGGGGAAGGATGATGGTGACGGGCAGACAGGAGGTCGGTCGGGGCATCGCGGCGGTCGGACGGGTGTTCGGCTCCCTGATCTTTGTAATGCCAATGGTTTTCGGGCTGACGGCCTGCAGCGACCGGGCGCTGGACACCGGCCTTCTGGGCGCCGTCACCGGCCAGCCCTCGCCGGTCAGCGACAATACGTCGCCCATCCGGAATATGACCGGCGAGCGCACGGAATATCCGAATCTGGGTACCGTTCCCCCGCGCCCGACCGATCTGTCGACGGAGGCGGAGCGCCGGCAGGCGATGGACCGTCTGGCCCAGGACCGTGCGGCATCGCGCCGCACCAAGGAGCAGACGGAGGCGATCCCGGTGCCGGAACCGCTGCCGGTCCCGCCGAAGCCGGATTTGCGGCCGGGACGGGGTTGAGGGTGTTGGGTAGATGAAAAGCCCCCGGCGGGATGGCCGGGGGCTTTTTGTGTGTGTAGGGAGGGGATGGCTGACGATGCCCCCTCCCTAACCCTCCCCCGCGTTCCGCGGGAGAGGGGACTGTCATCGCTTCGCATAAGGCACCCTCTCCCACCGAAGGTGGGGGAGGGTCGGGGAGGGGGCAAAGCGCCTTCCCCCTCAAGAACCCATCACTCCTGGATGAACGCCTTCACGTAGGACTGGCTCAGCGGCTGGATCAGATAATCCAGCGGGGTGCGGGGGGAGAGCACGATGCGGGCTTCCACCGGCATGCCGGCCTTGATCTTCAGGTGGCCGACTTCGTGGGAATCGGCGTCCTTCAGGCGGATGCGGGCCAGATAATAGTCCTGGCGGGTGGCGGTGTCGGTCAGGCGGTCGGCCGAGACGTAGGACACGGTGCCGTCGATTGTGCCGACGACGCGGCTGTCATAGGCGGTCAGCTGCACCTTCACCGGCAGGTCGACGGCCATCGACTTGATGTCCTTCGGCTGGATGCGGACCTCGGCCAGCAGGGCCTTGTCGTCGGGGACGATGTCCAGCACCGGTTCGTTGGCGGTGATGGTGCCGCCGACGGCCGGGTGGCCGTAGATCACGACGTTGCCGGCGTCGGGCGCCTTGATGGTGCGGTTGTCCAGGCGGTTCCTGGCGTCGCGGATCTGCTCGGCCAGCTTCTGGGCGTCGCCGCGCGCCTTCTCCAGCTCCATCAGCACCTTCTCGCGGAAGTCGCTGCGGCGGCGGATCAGATCGCCCTGTGCCTCGACCGCCTGCTGGCGCGACTGGGACATGCGGGCTTCCAGCTCATGGTCCTGGGCGTGCAGCTGGGCGTTCTCCTTCTGCGCCGCCACCAGCTTGGTGCGGGTGGAGTTGCCGCGGTCCAGCAGGCCCTGGGTGATCTCGATGTCCTCGTCCGACAGCTTGATCTCGCGGGCGAGGAAGGCACGCTGCTTCTCCAGGCTCTTCACCTCGTCGCCGAGCGTGGCGATGCGGTCCTGGGTCAGCTTGGTTTCGGTCTCCAGCTGGTTGCGGCGGACCTGGAACAGCTTCTCCTGGTTCTGCATGGCAGTGTCGACCGCGGGCTCATTGGCGCGGCGCGCCGCCAGTTCGGCCGGCCACTCGATGGCGGGCTTCTCGAACAGCTCGGCGGTCAGGCGGGCTTCCGACGCCAGAGTGTCGAACAGCGCGACGTTCAGCATTTCCAGCCGGGTCTGCGCCTCGGTGCTGTCCAGCCGCATCAGGACCTGACCCGCCTCGACCCGGTCGCCTTCCTTGACCAGGATGGCACTGATCACGCCGCCTTCCGTGTTCTTCACCACCTTGCGGCCGGTTTCCGGGGCCAGCGAGCCGACGGCGCTGATCGCGCTGTGCAGCGGGGCCACCGCCGCCCAGCCGGTCATGCCGCCGAAGCCGACCGCCAGGACCAGGAAGCCGCCCAGCAGCAGGCTGCGCACACCCGTTTCCGGCATCGCCGCCCGCAGCGCATGGATCGAGGTGATGGTCGCGGTCTTGCGCGACGGCTTGCCGGCGGGGGTCTCGGGACCGGTGTCGGAGGAGAGCGGGGTGGGGAAACCGGTGGTCATCGTGGTCATGGGACTTCCTTGGCTCTGTCGGGTCGGGCGTCGCCAGCCGGGGAACGGGGCCGGATGCTCAGGGCTTGGGGGCGGTGCCGGCGGTCAGCCGGCGGCCCCTGCCGTGGTGGCGGACGGACCGGCCTGAGGGCCGAGATTGCGGAGGCGGGCGAGGTTGACGGCACCGGGCTGTGCCTGCTGCTGCTCCGGACGAGGCAGCTCCATCGCCATGCCGTTCTTCAGGACATAGGTGTGGTCGGCCATGTCGACGAAGATCGGGGCGTGGGTCATGACGATGGTCGTCGCCCCACGCTGCTTGGCGGCCGCCACGAAGGCGCGGACGGCCTTGATGCCCAGCTCGTCCAGGCCGGCGGTCGGCTCGTCCAGCACCATCAGCGGCGGCTGTCCGAAGGCGGCGCGGGCAAGGCCGATCAGCCGGGCGCTGGCGCCGGTGATCGGGGACAGCGGGTCGTTGACCTCGGTCTCGTAGCCCATGGGGAGGCTTTCGATCCACTCGTGGATGCCGACGGACTTGGCGGCCTCCTCCACCTGTTCGCGGGTGGCTGTGGTGAAGCGGGCGATGTTGTCGGCGATGCTGCCGGGCAGGAGATCGACCTGCTGCGGCAGGTAGCCGATGCCCTGTTCGGGAGCGTCGGGGGTCAGGGTGGCGACGGACAGGCCGCCAAGCCGCACCGTCCCCGCCGACGGGAGGGCGACACCGGCCAGCAGGCGGGCGAGGACCGACTTGCCCGAGCGGTTGGGGCCGGCGATGCAGACGGTCTCGCCCGGCTCGATGGAGAGAGTGACGCTGCGCAGGATCGGCTTCTGGTCGCGGGGGGAGACGAACAGCAGATTCTCCACCGTCAGGCGTTCGCTCTCCACCGGGACGGCGGGACGCTCCGGCTCACGCGACAGGCGCTTCAGCAGCGGCAGCAGGCGGCGGACGGCCTGGGCGGAACGGACCAGCCCGCCCCAGGCGCCGGCGGTCTGTTCGATGGGGGCGAGGCCGCGGCCGACCAGCATCGAGGTGGCGATCATGCCGCCGAAGGACAGGTGCTGCTCGATCACCAGCCAGGCGCCGATGCCCGTCACGGCGATCTGCAGGACCATGCGGACCCACTTGGTGGCGGCGCCGATGGAGGCGCTGCGCTCATAGCCCTGGTTCTGCAGGGCGCTGGCGGTCAGGAAGTCGCGGTTGACGGCATCGAGCGCGGTGTCGCCCATGCGCAGGCCGCGCACGGTGTCGGAGCGGGAGGCCAGGGCCTCGAACAGCTTCTGGGCGCGGCCGGCCGGCAGCTTGCTTTCGTCGTTGACGTCCTTGACGGCCACATAGCCGATCCAGCCCATCACCGCCATGATCGCCATCGACACGACCAGGACCAGCGCCAGCATCGGATGGATCACGTAGATGCCGATGACGTAGAGCGGCGCCCAGGGCAGATCCATCAGCGCCGGCAGCGACGGACGGGCGAAGGCGGCCTTCAGCTCCATCAGGTCGGCGAGCGGGCCGTTGTCCGGCCGGCCGCGGCCGGCGGCGTCCAGCGCGTCGGCGGTCAGCCGGCGGCGCCACCGCACCTCCAGCGCGTTGCCGGCACGGGCAAGCAGGCGCGACCGCACCATCTCCAGCACGCCGCTCAGCGTCAGCGCCATGACCACGATGAGGGTCAGCATGATCAGGGTGTCGTAATTGCCGGACGGAATGGCCCGGCTGAACACCTGAAGCGAATAAAGCGGCATGGCCAGCATCAGCGCGTTGATGGTGGCACTGAAGATAAATGCACTAACAAGTACCCTGGTAAAATAAGAGCGGTTGAAAGCCGCCTCCGGCTTATCGATACCGGTCCCTTGCATAGTGTTGGACTTGGTCGAAATAGGCATAAACAGCCCTCCAATTGTCACCGGTCGGCGCAGTGCCCACTGGATGCAGGCGGGCTCAGGGAACGCGATCTTGGTAAATGGGACATTAACATTCGGAAGCGTCACAGGATTGCCACGGGATGCCACCACTTTTGCGCAGCTCTACCCCGGACTTACCTGCTCTTACGGTCCGTCTTGCGGCATTTTGCCGGAAGGGGGTGCATGACTTATTGCCGGTTGGACGAGGCGGACGGAGCCGGTATCGTGGCCGGCGTCGGACCCGGCCGGTCCGGATGCGGCGCGGCTCACCCCATTGGCCGACACAGTCGAAACCATATCCGGAGATGAGAATGGAAGGGCGCAAGGTCCCCTCGGTGGTGTTCAAGACCCGTGTGCGCGACGAAAGCGTGGACGGCCCCAACCCGTTCCGCTGGCAGGACGTGGCCAGCGACGAATTGTTCCAGGGCAAGCGCGTCGTCCTGTTCTCGCTGCCCGGCGCCTTCACGCCGACCTGCTCCAACGAGCAGTGCCCGGCCTTCGAACGGCTTTACGACGAGTTCAAGGATCTCGGCGTCGACGAGGTCTACTGCCTCAGCGTCAACGACGCCTTCGTCATGTTCCAGTGGGGCAAGAGCCTGAACCTGAAGAAGGTCAAGCTGATCCCCGACGGCTCGGGCCATTTCACCCGCCGCATGGGCATGCTGATCGACAAGGATCATCTGGGCTTCGGCTTCCGGTCCTGGCGCTATGCCATGGTGGTCAAGGACGGCGTTGTCGAGAAGTGGTTCGAGGAGCCCGGCATCAACGACGAGGGCGAGAACGGCGATCCCTACGGCGAATCCTCGCCGGAAAACGTGCTGGCCTATCTGCGCGGCTGACGCCGCCGATTCGACGGCCGATGACGGAAGGCCGGAGGGGCGGGGGCTCCGCCGGCCTTTCCCATGGCCGCCGAACGCCATTCGGCCCCGTCCGCGGCCGGGCAGGTTGCAAAGCATCCTGCATGTGCGTGCATCGGATGGGGCCTGATCCTTTTCGATAGACAAATACCGTTGCCTTGCTACCTTCCGCAGTGATCATCGCGGATGAGGCGTAGCAGGTGGCATCGTATCGGCGGGCCCGGAATATCCTGGTTGCATGGATTGCAGCGCTGACGCTGCTTGCAGCTTTCGCCGATTGGCCGGGCGCCATGGCCGGCGAACCGGCGCCTCCGCTTCTGCCGCGCAAGGTCGTCATCGAGAAGACTTCGGCATCGGGTCTGGCGGCGGGTGCCTTCATGGCGCTCCAGTTCCATGTCGCCCATTCCACCGAGATCACCGGCGTCGGCCTGGTTGCCGGCGGTCCGTTCCTCTGTGCCGCGGAGAATCCGCTGCTGGCGGCGTCCTGCATGCAGGGCAACGCGCTTTGGCCGCGCGGGCAGTCGCTGTACGAGGCGGCGCAGCCGCTGGCCGCCGCCGGGGCGATCGATCCTCTCGACCGCCTGCCGGAGGCCCAGGTCTACCTGTTCAGCGGCCGTGCCGACATGGTGGTGAACCGCAAGGCGGTGGAGGAGGCGGAGGCCTTCTACCGCGCCGCCCGCGTCCCGGCGAACCGGATCCGCCTGGATGCGGGTCTGGAGGCCGGCAACGGCTTCATCTCGCCGGGCGCACCCAACGACTGCAACGCCAACCGCAGCCCCTACGTCAATGCCTGCGGCGACTACGACCAGGCCGGACGGATTCTGTCGCACATCTATGGCGGCCTGAACCCGCCCGCCCCGGACCTGCCGGCGGCCAGCCCCTTCGACCAGACCCCTTTCGGCGATCCGGAACGGACCGGGCTGGCGCCGACCGGCTACGTCTTTGTGCCGCCGGCCTGTGCGGGGGGATCGGCTTGCGCGGTGCATATCGTCTTTCACGGATGCCGCCAGTCCGCGGCGGAGGTTGGCGACGCGGTGACCACCGGCGCCGGCTTCAACCGCTGGGCGGCCAACAACAATCTGATCGTGCTCTACCCGCAGCTGTCACCCCGCCGTTCGGCGGACCCGATTGCCTGCTGGGACTGGATCGGCACGACGGGGACGGATTACGCAACGAAGGGCGGGGCACAGATCGCCGCTGTCCATGCGATGTTGACAACTCTTGCAGGGCAAAGGTGACCCTCCCATGACCATTTCCAGCCAAGTCATTTTGAAATCGGCGCTGGCGGCCTTCGTCGTCCTGGCGTCTGTTCCCGCCGCCGCCCAAAGCAGCGCTCAAGTCAAGTTGGCCGATCTGAAGCTGAAGATCGATCCGGCGCAGACCACGGTGTCTGGCATTTCCTCCGGCGCCTATATGGCAGGCCAGTTCCAGGTCGCCTATTCGGGTCTGGTCAAGGCGGCCGGCATCGTCGCCGGCGGTCCCTATGACTGTGCCGAAGTGTCGGAAGGCGGCATCGCCCCGGCAGTGGTGGCGCTGAAGCGCTGCATGGACGTGGCGATGGGCGCGCCGAATGTCGACGCGCTGGTCGCCAATGCCAAGGCCCGCGAGACGTCGAAGGACATCGACCCGCTGTCCAACATGGCGCAGTCGAAGATCTACCTGTTCAACGGCGACAACGATATCACGGTGAAACGTCCGGTCGCCGACGCCACCGAGCGGTTCTACAAGGCGTTGGGCGTGACGGACGCCAACTTCACCTATGTGAAGCTGCCCAAGGCGGCGCATGCCTACATCACCGACGGCTATGGCGCCGCCTGCGACTTCATCCCGAAAGAGGGTGAGAAGAGCGAATACATCAACAACTGCCAGTACGATCAGGCCGGCGCCATCGTCCGCTTCTTCTACGCCGACGCCAAGATCCCGAACGCTCCCGCCGCGGCCCGCCAGCCGCAGCTGTTCAACCAGGCTCCCTTCGTCGGCGACACCAGCCGCAGCGGCATGGCCAAGACCGGCTATGTCTATGTTCCGGAAGCCTGCGAGGGCGGCAAGCAGACCTGCCGCATCCATGTCGCCTTCCACGGCTGCCAGATGGCATCGAACCTGATCGGCGATCATTTCGCCGTGCATGCCGGTTACAACCGCTGGGCCGACGTCAACAACATCGTCGTGCTGTACCCGCAGATCGACGGCGCCGCCAAGCCCACCTCCAACCCCAAGGCCTGCTGGGACTGGTTCGGCTACACCGGCTACGATTTCGCCCGCAAGGGCGGCTTCCAGATGACCGCCGTCCGCAAGATGATCGGCGCGCTGGTCGGGGAGTGAGGGTCGGCGTTCGCTTGCCCCCACCCCGACCCTCCCCCGCTTCGCGGGAGAGGGTGCCTTTTGCGAAGCGGCGACAGTCCCCTCCACCGCCGAAGGCGGGGGAGGGTTAGGGAGGGGGCAATCGAAGCCCACACTCCAGCCAATAAAAAAGCCCCTCTCCGGCAACCCGGAGAGGGGCTTTTTCAACTTACCGCACTCAGGCCTTCAGGATGCCGCGGCCGGCGAAGCGGGCGGCCACACCCAGCTGCTCCTCGATGCGGATCAGCTGGTTGTACTTGGCCAGACGATCCGAACGGCTCAGCGAGCCGGTCTTGATCTGGCCGCAGTTGGTGGCGACGGCGAGGTCGGCGATGGTGCTGTCCTCGGTCTCGCCCGAGCGGTGCGACAGCACGGCGGTGTAGCCGGCCTTGTGCGCCATATCGACCGCTTCCAGCGTCTCCGACAGCGTGCCGATCTGGTTGACCTTCACCAGGATCGAGTTCGCCACGCCTTGGCGGATGCCCTGGGCCAGACGCTTCGGGTTGGTGACGAACAGGTCGTCGCCGACCAGCTGCACCTTGTTGCCGATGGCGTCGGTCAGCGCCTTCCAGCCTTCCCAATCGTCTTCCGCCATGCCGTCCTCGATCGAGATGATCGGGAAGCGGCCGACCAGATCGGACCAGTAGGCGACCATCTGCTCCGGCGACAGCGACTTGCCTTCGCCGGCCAGTTCATACTTGCCGTTCTTGAAGAACTCGGTCGAGGCGGCGTCGAGCGCCAGCATCACGTCGTCGCCCGGCTTGTAGCCGGCAGCCTCGATGGCCTTCATGACGAAGCCGAGCGCCTCGTCGGTGGAGCCGATGTTGGGGGCGAAGCCGCCCTCGTCGCCGACATTGGTGTTGTGGCCGGCGTCCTTCAGCTTCTTCTTGAGGGACTGGAAGATCTCGGAACCCATGCGGATGGCGTCGGCACCGGTCTCGGCGCCCACCGGCATGATCATGAATTCCTGGATGTCGATGGGGTTGTCGGCATGGGCGCCGCCGTTGATGATGTTCATCATCGGCACCGGCAGCAGCGAGGCGAAGGCGCCGCCGACATAGCGGTAGAGCGGCAGGCCGGCATCCTCGGCGGCGGCGCGGGCGACCGCCAGCGACACGCCCAGGATGGCGTTGGCACCGAGCCGGCTCTTGTTCTCGGTGCCGTCCAGGTCGATCATGGCGAGGTCGATGGCGCGCTGATCGTCGGCGTCCAGGCCGGCGAGCGCGTCGTAGATCTCGCCGTTGACGGACTCGACCGCCTTCAGCACGCCCTTGCCGCCGAAGCGGCCCTTGTCGCCGTCGCGCAGCTCGACGGCTTCATGGGCGCCGGTGGAGGCGCCCGACGGCACCGCGGCGCGGCCGAAGGCGCCGCTGTCCAGCGCAACGTCGACTTCCACGGTCGGGTTGCCGCGGCTGTCCAGGATTTCGCGGGCGTGAATCTCGGTGATGACGCTCATGATCGGTCGATCCTTCGAGGAATGGCAGCCGCGTTGTCTCGCAGGCCGCGTTTTAAGGCGCGCAGGCTTGATAGCCCCGACGTCCGGGCGATGCAATATCTGCTTCGGCTTACAACTCTGCGCAAATGCTGAGTTTCGCCGCGGAAATCAGAGGAAACCCTCCACCAGGGCCGCGAATTCGGCCGGACGTTCGGCATGCAGCCAATGGCCGACCCCCTCGATCATGCGGATTTCCGCCTTGGGGAAATGGCGGCGGATGGCGTCGTGATGCTCCGGCCGGATGTAGTCGGAGGCGCCGCCGCCGATGAACAGGGCAGGGCCGTCATAGCGGGCACCGGCGAAATCGGGGAAGCCGATCAGCCCCTCCATGTTCGCGCCGATGGAATCGAGGTTGATCCGCCAGGAGAAGACGCCGTTCTCCAGCACCAGATTCTGCATCAGGAAGGAGCGCAGCGGCGCTTCCGGCACGGCGTCGGCCAGCTGGGCCTCGACCTCCGGGCGGCGGGTGACGCCTTCCAGCTTCGCGTCCTTCATCGCGGCGACATAGGGGGCGTGGGTGTGGGTGTAGGCGACGGGGGCGATGTCGGCCACCACCAGCCGCTCGACCCGGTCGGGATGGGCCAGCGCCAGCGCCATGGCGGCCTTGCCGCCCATCGAATGGCCGACCACCGTGGCGCGGGCGAATCCGCGGTCGTCCAGGAAGCGCAGCACGTCGTCCGCCATCTCAGGATAGCTCATGCCCTCGGCCCAGGGTGCGCCGCCGTGGTTGCGCAGGTCCAGCGCATAGACCCGGTGCCTCTCGCCGAAGCGGCGGGCCAGCGTCTGCCAGTTGCGGGCCGAGCCGAACAGGCCGTGCAGAACCAGCATCGGCGTTCCGCCATTGGCTTCGCCGGCTTCCAGATAGGTCAGGGGGAGGGCTTGCTGCGGCATGTCTGGGGCCTTTGTCCGGTGAGGTCGGAGATGGGTTCTGGACGAATGCGGGCCGCGATCCTATGACGAACGCGGTCGCATCGCTAGGATGCCGCCGGGCATCATCCGCATCACAGAAGCGACTCTGCCATCGTGTTCCGTCATATCCTGTCCGTCGGCGGCCTGACCCTGGCCAGCCGGGTGCTCGGTTTCCTGCGCGACGTGCTGACCGCGGCGCTGCTCGGCGCCGGGCCGGTGGCCGACGCCTTCTTCGTCGCCTTCCGGCTGCCGAATCATTTCCGCGCCCTGTTCGCGGAGGGCGCCTTCAACTCCGCCTTCGTGCCGCTGTTCTCCGGCAAGCTGGTGCAGGACGGCGCAGCATCCGCCCGCCGCTTCGCCGACGAGGTGATGACCCTGCTGGTCATCGTGCAGCTGGTGCTGCTGCTGGCGGTTCTGGCCTTCATGCCGCAATTCATGACGGTCTTCGCCCCCGGCTTCGCCGACGACCCGGAGAAGTTCCGGCTGGCCGTGCTGTTCACCAGCATCACCTTCCCCTATCTGCTGCTGATCTCGCTGGTGTCGCTCTATGGCGGGGTGCTGAACAGCATGAGC
This sequence comes from Azospirillum lipoferum 4B, assembly GCF_000283655.1. Classification (NCBI taxonomy): domain Bacteria; kingdom Pseudomonadati; phylum Pseudomonadota; class Alphaproteobacteria; order Rhodospirillales; family Azospirillaceae; genus Azospirillum; species Azospirillum lipoferum. Next base: position 282,799 of record NC_016585.1, read on the forward strand.
CGCTTCGGCGCCGCCGCCGCCTCCCCCATCCTGATGAATCTGAGCCTGATCGCGGCCCTTGTGGTCGGCACGCCGCTGATGCCCAGCGCCGGCCACGCGCTGTCCTGGGGCGTTCTGGCCGCCGGCGTGGCGCAGTTCCTCTATCTGGCCTGGGATGCGCGGCGGGCGGGCATGACCTTGCGGCCGGTGATGCCGCGCCTGTCCACCGACGTAAAGCGCTTCCTGACGGTGCTGGGGCCGGCAGCGCTGGGATCCGGCCTGACGCAGATCAGCCTGTTCGCCGACACGCTGATCGCCTCGGCCCTGCCGACGGGGGCGGTGTCCTACCTCTATTATGCCGACCGGCTGAACCAGCTGCCGCTGGGGGTGATCGGCATCGCCGTGGGAACCGTTCTGCTTCCGGAAATGTCCAAGCGGATCAAGAGCGGTGACGAGGCCGGCGCGGTCGACAGCCAGAACCGCGCCATCGAGCTGTCGCTGGTGCTGACCCTGCCGGCGGCCATCGCCTTCCTGGTGGCGGGGACGCCGATCCTGTCGGTGCTGTTCCAGCGCGGCGCCTTCGGTCCGTCGGACGCCGCCGCGTCGGCGCTCACCCTGCAGGCCTATGCGCTGGGCCTGCCGGCCTTCGTGGTGATCCGCAGTCTGGTCAACGGCTTCTACGCCCGCCAGGACACGGCGACGCCGGTGCGGGTGGCGCTGGTGGCGGTCGGCATCAACGTGGCGCTGAAGCTGGCGCTGATGGGGCCGCTGGCCCAGGTCGGGCTGGCGGTCGCCACCTCCGTCGGCGCCTGGGTGAATGCCGGCCTGCTGGCGCTGCTGCTGCACCGCCGCGGCCTGTTCCGAGCCGATGCGCGCCTGACCCGCAACCTGCCGCGCATGGTGATCGCAGCATCCGCCATGGCCGGCGCCCTGTGGCTGGCGACCGAACGGCTGGCGCCGTGGCTGGGTGCCACCGGGCTGTTCGAGCGGCTGGGCGGGCTGCTGGTGCTGGCGGTGGTCGGGCTGGCGGTCTATGCCGTCGCGGCCGTGCTGCTGGGGCTGGTGCGGCGCAGCGACCTCGGCCGTCTGCGCCGCCGTAGCACCAGGTCGTGACTCAGCCCTCGCTCTGCAGCGGGCGGTCCGGATCGGCGCTCCATTCCGACATCGAGCCGTCATAGAGCCGGACCCCTGGAACGCCGGCGATTTCGCTCAGCGCGAACCAGGACACCGAGGCGAGGTGGCCGGTGTTGCAGAAGGTGATGGGCTGGTCCTGCAGCGGCAGCCCGGCTTGGTCGGCCATCGCCTTCACCGTCTCGGCCGAGGCGAAGCGATGCTCCGCCGCCGAGAAGAGCGGGGCGATGTCCAGGTTCACCGCGCCGGGGATGGTGCCGGCGGCGCGGGCCTGCGGGCTCTTGGCCTTGCCGGCGAACTGCTCGGCGGAGCGGGCATCGTGCAGCGGCGTGCCGCCGGCCTTCACCGCCGCCTCGACGTCATCCAGCGTGGCGCGCAGGTCGTTGCGGGGACGGGCGGTGAAGGTCGCCGGCTTGCGGTCCGCCGGCAGTGGATTCACCGCGCCGCCGGCCGCGGTCCAGGCGGCGAAACCGCCGTCCAGCACCGACACCGCGTCATGGCCCAGCATCTTGAAGGTCCAATAGACACGGGTGGCGTTGCCCATGTCCGACGCATTGGCGCCGGCGGCCACCAGAACCACATGGTCGCCGTTGCCGATGCCGAGACCGCCGATCAGCCCCTCCAGCACCGCCGGTTCAGGCAGCATCCCCGCCCCGCCGCCGACCACAGTCCGCCAGCCGGCCGTTGCGTAGTCGGAATGAACCGCTCCCGGAACGAAGCCGCCGCTGGGCGGGGTCCGTACGTCCAGGACGGCGATTCCTGGGCTGTCGAGCCGGCTTTTCAGCCAGGAAATGTCCACAAGCGGAGAAATGCTGCTGTCGGTCATCACGGCGAATCCGGTTCCGGTTGGTCGTTGCCCATGCGTTGCCTCAGTCGTTGCCTGACCGCAACGAATGGTCCTGCAGGCCGGCGATGCCCGCCGCGGCGGGCGGGCCGACAGTGTGGGCGAAGCGCCTGGGCGGGGAAAGCCCAATCTTGTCGCAAAGCCCGCCGGTCGGTGGCGTTGCCCGGCTACCCGGTCGGGGTGTAGAGTAGAACGTTCGTGTAATTGGCGCCCCTTTGCGGCGTGGGAGCTTGGACATCCATGGCCAACATCGACGACCTGCTCGGCGCGCCCGATCCCAACGACGGCGATGCCTCGTCCTTCGCCATCGGCGACGCACCGGTGGAGATCAAGGTCGTCATCGGCACCGCCATGCTGCGCGTCCGCGACCTGCTGAAGCTGGGCCGCGGCGCCGTCGTCGAACTCGACCGCCATCTGAAGGACCCGACCGACGTCTATGTCGAAGGCGTTCTGGTCGCCCGTGGCGAAGTGGCGATCATCGACGACAAGATCGGCGTCACCCTGACCGATTTCATCAAGTCCAGCCGCGAATGGAAGCGTTGAGCGCCGCGCTTCCACCTTGGCGATGCTTCATTCGGTAGCAGCCGCGCTCACGCTGGAGTCTTGACGGCGGGCGATGGCATCTGGTCTCGTTGTGCGCGGTCGCGGGATGTGCCGTCGCGGACGACGGCGCTCACCGGCCGGCCCGGAGAGCCAAGCCATGCCCCACCAAGCGGTCTCCCCCTCCTCCTGCCTGCCGCGCCTCCATTCGAACCCCCGCGCCGACCATGAACGGGCCTACGGCCCGTCCGAACGCGCGATCCTGAGCCGCGCCGCTTTCGAAGAGGCGATGGCGGAGATCGGCGCCTGGCCCGGCTATGCCCCGACGCCGCTGCGCTCCCTGCCGGGCCTGGCGCGGGAGGCCGGGATCGACCGGATTTGGTACAAGGATGAAAGCGCCCGCTTCGCCCTGGGCAGCTTCAAGGCGCTGGGCGGGGCGTACGCCGTGCTGCGGCTGCTGGCGCGGGAGGTGACGGCGCGGGTGCCGGGCGTGCCGGTGACGGCGCTCGATCTCGTCGTCGGCCGCTATGCCCGGGTGACGCGTACGCTGACCGTGACCACCGCGACCGACGGCAACCACGGCCGTTCGGTGGCCTGGGGGGCGCAGGTGTTCGGCTGCAACTGCGTGGTGTACGTGCCGGCCGCCTGCTCGCCCGGGCGCCGTGCGGCCATCGAGGCGTACGGGGCGCGGGTGGTGGTGATCGACGGGTCGTATGACGATGCGGTGCGCCGGGCTGCCGCCGATGCGGCCGAGCAGGGCTGGTTCGTCGTCTCCGACACCTCATACACCGGCTATATGGATGTCCCGCGCGACGTGATGCAGGGCTACACCGTGATGGTGGAGGAGGCGATCTCCCAGCTTCCCGCCAGCGAACGGCCGACCCATGTCTTCGTCCAGGGCGGCGTCGGCAGTCTGCCGGCGGCGGTCTGCGGCCATCTGTGGGAAAGCTGGGGCCGCCAGCGTCCGCGTTTCGTGGTGGTGGAGCCGCACAACGCCGACTGCCTGTACCAGAGTGCCGTCGCCGGCCGGCCGATGCGGTCGGAGGGGGACCTGGACACGGTGATGGCCGGGCTGGCCTGCGGCGAGGTCTCGTTGCTGGCCTGGGCGATCCTGGAACGTGGCGCCGATGATTTTCTGACGATTCCCGACGAGGGTGCCGTCACTGCCATGCGCAAGCTGGCGGAAGGCAAGCATGGCGGCCGGCCGATCGTGGCGGGCGAGTCGGGTGTGGCCGGGCTGGCCGGGCTGCTCTGCGCCGCCGCGCATGAGGATGTGCGGCTCGCCCTCGGCCTCGCGCCCGACGCCCGCGTGCTGGTGTTCGGGACCGAGGGGGCGACCGATCCGGAGGTCTATGAGCGGATCGTCGGCCGCTCGCCGGAGATGGTGGCCGAAGACCCGGTCAGCGCAGCAGGTCGGTGACGATGTTGGCGCCGTCGGCGGTCAGGCGGTCGGCGGTCTCGCGGTAGTCACGGGCGCCGGAGAAGCCACCGGCCGCCGTCACCCGCTGGATCCAGGCCGGGGAGGCGCCCAGCGACACCAGCCGCTGCACCATCGCCTGGGTGGACCGCATGGTCATCCGGCCGTTCTCCGCCATGCGCGGGGCATGGACCATGAACTCGGCACGCGGGGCCGCATAGCGGGGATAGCCGGCCAGATAGAGGCCGACGCACATGCTTTCGCAGGAGTCGCCGTCGCGCACCCGGGTTGCGACCGGGCGGCCGCCCTGACGCTCGGCCAGCACCGCGTCGATCATGCGATATCCCGCCGCCGTGAAGCCGCCGGGGCTCGACAGTTCGACCACCACCGGATGGCGTGCAGGCAGGGCGTGCAGGGCATCGACGAAGCGGCGCTCCGCCCCCGGCGTGATGATGCCGTCCAACCGCAGGACCGTGGCCTCGCCCTGGTCGCTGCGCGACAGGATGGCGTCGGGGAATTCGGCAGAGGCCGGTGCGGCGGGCGCCGGGTTGACGGTCACCGGGGTGAGCGAGACGCTGGCCCGGTGAGTGGAGCTCGGCTGCGTGGCGGCCGGCTGCGTGGCGGCATGGCTGAACGCGGCGCCCGCCACCAGCAGCCCGCCCAGGGCCACACCGAACCCGATCTTCCGCCCCAGCGCCTGAACCGACATCACGACCTCCCCGCTCGACCCGTTCAGCGTGGCGGCCAAAGCTTGCCCGAGGGTTAACGGAGCGTCCGTGGCGGACTGCACAATGGGGGTAGAAAAGCCGCAGCGCGATAAAGCGTGCGCGCGGGCGCAAAGGGCGTTAGAAGAAACAGGATTCCAAGGGTATGGCCGGGGCGCCCGTTATCGTGGCGGTCCACGGCCCGTCCCGTGCCGTGAACGTCGAAGAGCGGAACGATGTCGTACATCCAGGGTGAAACGGGCGATTGGGAAGTGGTGATCGGGCTTGAGGTCCATGCCCAGGTGATTTCGAACGCGAAGCTGTTCTCCGGCTCCGCCACCGAATTCGGGGCCGCGCCGAACAGCCAGGTCAGCTTCGTCGACGCCGCTTTCCCCGGCATGCTGCCCGTCATCAACGAATATTGCGTCGAACAGGCGGTCCGCACGGGCCTGGGCCTGAAGGCGCAGATCAACCTGAACTCGGTCTTCGACCGCAAGAACTACTTCTACGCCGATCTGCCGCAGGGCTATCAGATCAGCCAGTTCCTGCAGCCGATCGTCGGCAAGGGCGAGATCGTGCTGGACCTGCCGGACGGCACCAGCCGCACGGTCGGCGTCACCCGCCTGCACCTGGAACAGGACGCCGGCAAGTCGCTGCACGACCAGCACCCGTCCAAGACCTACATCGACCTGAACCGGTCGGGCGTGGCGCTGATGGAGATCGTGTCGGAACCCGACATGCGGAGCTCGGAGGAGGCGGGCGCCTATGTGCGCAAGCTGCGGTCTATCCTGCGCTATCTCGGCACCTGCGACGGCAACATGGAGGAAGGCTCCATGCGCTGCGACGTCAATGTGTCGGTGCGCAAGCCGGGCGACCCCTTCGGCACCCGCTGCGAGATCAAGAACGTCAACTCGATCCGCTTCGTCATGCAGGCCATCGAGTATGAGGCGCGCCGCCAGATCGAGATCATCGAGGAAGGCGGCAAGATCGACCAGGAGACCCGCCTGTGGGACACGACGAAGTTCGTGACCCGCTCCATGCGGTCGAAGGAAGAGGCGCACGACTACCGCTATTTCCCGGATCCCGACCTGCTGCCGCTGGAACTCGATGCGGATTGGGTGGAGGACATCAAGAAGTCGCTGCCCGAACTGCCGGACGACAAGAAGGCCCGCTTCATCGAGGACTACAAGCTGTCGGTCTATGACGCCGGCGTGCTGGTCTCGGAGAAGTCGAAAGCCGACTATTTCGAGGCGGTTGCCAAGGGCCGCGATCCCAAGCTGGCCTCCAACTGGGTCACCGGCGAGCTGTTCGGCTATCTGAACAAGGCCGGCAAGGAGATCGAGGAGAGCCCGGTGTCGGCCGAGAATCTCGGCGGGCTGATCGACCTGATCGCCGACAACACCATCTCCGGCCGCATCGCCAAGGAAGTGTTCGAGACGATGTTCGAGACCGGCGAGAAGGCCGCCGACATCGTCGAGAAGAAGGGGCTGCGGCAGGTCACCGACACCAGCGCCATCGAGGGCTCGATCGACGCCGTCCTGGCCGCCAACCCCGACAAGGTGGCCGAATTCCGCAGCGGCAAGGACAAGCTGTTCGGCTTCTTCGTCGGTCAGGTGATGAAGGCGACGCAGGGCAAGGCCAACCCGGCGATGGTCAACGAAATCCTGACCAAGAAGCTGAAGGGGTAAGCGCCCGCACCCGTTCGACGGACCGCAATCGCCCTACTGTCCGAAAGAAAGCCTCTCGCCCGTGTGAGAGGCTTTCTTTCTTGGGTGCCACGCCGCGATGCGGCAAAGCCCCAGTTGAATTTTCCCGGTTGTTATCGCCACAGTGCTGGAAACGGCGGAGGTTCCATGGCGGCAGAACCGGAGATGGTGGCGCTGGCGGGTATCGCCGTCGGCGGTCTTCTGGGGGTGCTGCTGGGCCTGTATGCCGGGCGCCGGTCCGCCCGCCGGAACGCCGCGCCAAAGCCGGCCATCCATGAACCGGACATCGGCGAACGGCTGGAGATGGCGCTGGAGGCGACCGGCGCTGCGGTGTGGGATGCCGATCTGGTGGCCGGCACCTGCTGGTGGTCGGACACCTTCCCGCGCATCCTGGGTTACCGCGCCCGGCCGCCGATGCCGCCGGATTTCTGGGAGAAGCGGCTGCACGCCGACGACCGCGAGCGGGTGCTGGCCCACATCGCCTCGCATCTGGCGGGGGAGACCACCAGCTACGCCTATTCCTATCGCTTGCGGCACGAAGGCGGCGGCTGGGTGTGGATCGCCGCCAAGGGCCGCGCCTTTCGCGACGAGACCGGCCGGGCGGTGCGCTATGCCGGCATCATGACCGACATCACCGAAGCCCGCCGGCAGGAGGAACGGCTGCGCGCCAGCGAGGAACGGCTGCTGAAGATCATGGAGGCGGCGCCCATCGCGGTCAACGTCACCACGCGCGACGGCCGCTGGCTGTTCTGCAATGCCCAATCCGTCCGGCTGATGGGGCGCGACCGGTCCGAGCTGATGCGTACGCCGGTGGCCGATCTCTATGCCGATCCTGCCGACCGTGACGCGCTGATCGCCCGATTCGACCGCGAAGGTCCCTTCCGCAATGCCGAAATCCGCTTCCGCCGGCCCGACGGCAGCGTCGTCTGGGTCCTGTCGTCCTGGAACAGCATCGAACTGGACGGTGAGGCGGCTCTACTGACCTGGCTTTACGACATCACCGACCGCAAGGCCGCCGAGTCGGCGATGGTCCAGGCGCGGGAGGAGGCGGAACAGGCGCTTGCCGACCTGCGCGAGGCACAGGAAAGCCTGATCCAGGCCGAAACGATGGCCTCGCTCGGCCAGCTGGTGGCGGGTGTCGCGCACGAGATCAACACGCCCATCGGCATCGGCCTGACGGCGGCCAGCCATATCGGCGAACAGGCGCAGATCCTGCGCGACCGCTTCACCGGCAACACGCTGCGCCGGTCGGACTTCCTGGAGTTCCTGGACGGGTTGAGCGAGAGCAGCCGCCTGCTGATGGCCAACATCGACCGCGCCGCCTCGCTGGTGCAGAGCTTCAAGCAGGTGGCGGTCGACCAGTCTTCCGGCGACCGGCGGGTGTTCGAGCTGGGCAGCTACATCCGCGAACTGCTGTTCTCGCTCCGTCCGCGGCTGAAGCGCACCAACCTGAAGGTGGCGGTGGAGTGCGACGACGAACTGACGATGGACAGCTTTCCCGGCGCGCTGGGGCAGGTGCTGACCAATCTGGTGATCAATGCCGTCGTCCATGCCTATGGCGACGGCGACCGGACGGGTGACAAGCCGACCGGTACGATCAGGATCACTGCGCAGCCCGATGGAGCCGAGCGGGTGCGAATCGACTTCATCGACGACGGTGCCGGCATCGCGCCGGAGCATCTGTCGAAGGTGTTCGACCCCTTCTTCACCACCAAGCGGGGGCAGGGCGGTTCCGGTCTTGGCCTGCACATCGTGTTCAACACGGTCACCGGCCCGCTGGGCGGAACGGTGTCCGTCCAGTCCTGGCCGGGGCAGGGGACCCGCTTCACCATCCTTCTGCCCCGCGAAGCCCCGGCGGTTCAGCCGACGCCGGCCGAGGAACCGGTACCGAGCTGATCCGGCGGCAAAAGTCCGGTGGCCGGACGGGGAGACGGATCAGGCGACGTGCAGCTCGTGGAACTGGAGATGCTTGGGCCGGCGGCCGCGGCGCTTGGGAGCCGCGAAATTGGCGAGCGCCCCGTTCTCGCCGCGCAGTTCGGCATTCAGTTCCTGAACGCACCGCTGCAGCAGTTCCTTTTCCCGCTGGTCTTCGCGGTCGGTGATCTCCAGGCAGCTCAGCTTGATCTCGACGAGGTCGATCAGCGTTTCGGCGCAACGGCGTGACAGGGTCATCGAATCCTCCACGGCATCGGGGTGCGGCGTCACTGTCCTGTGGGGCGGGCCTTTCGGAATCGACCTCGCACGACGGAGTTGAGCGTCACCCAGGCTTCCTGTTGGGTTTTTTGTTGCTCATGGTCGCATCATAACCGACGACCGTTAAAAAGTACCTAAAATTTTATACAGATTTGTCCCTTCCTATCGTTTTTCGGGAAAAGCGGATTTTGGCCTCCGTAAGCGTTGACAAGGCTACGGCTGGCCATTAGAAACCTCCCCACGCCAGCGGTGCCCCACGGGACACCGCACTGGCTGGAGGGGTGGCCGAGTGGCTGAAGGCAACGGTTTGCTAAACCGTCATAGGGTTTAAAGCCCTATCGTGGGTTCGAATCCCATCCCCTCCGCCATCTTGGCACTCGCGCCGCTTCGCCGCGCATCAAGAAGTCAGACAAAATCAACGCTCCCGACGACGCAGCAATACCTCTGCGGCTCGTCGTCGAACGCCGGGATGCGCGTTTCAATGATGGGGCCGTTGATGGGTAGCGGTCCCGCCCATCATGTCGACCGGCTTTGCACACCCGCACCTGTCATCCGGCCCCCATCAAAGTCCCTACTGAATCGCGGCGTAGAACTGCAGCGATAGGCCGCTGGACCCACAGCCCCAACCGGCGCCGTGACATCGGCCGTGACAGGGGCCGAACGGAGCCGGACGGGACGGGGACAATCCTCACCCCGTCCCACCGCACCGTCAGGACGCGGGCGCCAGCGCCTTGGTGAACTGACTCAGATTGTGGCGCATCATGTCGATGTAGGTCGCGGCCGGCCCGTCCGCCGGCGACAGCGCGTCGGAATAGACCCGGCCGCCGATGCGCGCACCGGTCTCCCGTCCGATCTGCTCCAGCAGGCGCGGGTCGGCGATGGTCTCGACGAAGACGGCCTTGATCTTCTCCTTCTTGATCTGGCGGATCAGCCTGGCGATGTCGCCGGCCGACGCCTCCGCTTCGGTCGACATGCCGACGGGGGCGAGGAAGGTCACGCCGTAGGCCTTGCCGTAATAGCCGAAGGCATCGTGCGAGGTGACGATCTTGCGGTCCTTGCGTGGGATCGGTTTCAGCGCGGCCTTGATCTCCGCCTCCACCGCGTCGAGCTTGGCCTTGTAGGCGGCATGGTTCGCCCGCAGGGTGTCGGCCTTGGCCGGAGCCACCGCGACCAGACCTTTCAGGATGTTGTCGGCGTAGATTTTGGCGTTGGCGACCGACTGCCAGGCATGCGGATCGTGGGCGTGGCCGTGACCATGCTCCTCGTGCCCCGCCTCGTCATGCTCCTCCTCGCCGGCGATGGGCTTGACGCCGGTGCTGGTGACGGTCACCGGTCCCTTGTAGCCGGAGGCCTTGACCAGCCGGTCGATCCAGCCCTCCATCCCCAGACCGTTGACGACGACGAGGTTGGCGGTTCCGAGCGCACGGGCGTCGGCGGGGGTCGGCTCGTAGACATGGGCGTCGCCGTCGGGGCCGACCAGGGTCGTCACCGCGACCTCGTCGCCGCCGATCTGGCGGACCATGTCGCCGAGGATGGTGAAGGTGGCGACCACCTTCACCGGTTCGGCCAGCGCGGGAAGCGCGAGCAGCGCCAGCGCCGCCGTCAGCGAAACGGCGAATATGCGTTTCATCGGGGAGTTCTCCTTGGATGGGGCCATGGACATCAGGCCTCCAGATGCCGGCCGGGAAACCAGCGTGTGCGCAGGCTGCCGATGGGACCCATCGTCAGGGACAGCAGATAGCCGGCCCCGGCGGCCAGGACGATGGACGGTCCCGACGGCAGGTTGAGGTGGAAGGACAGCAGCAGCCCGCCGATGCCCGACGCGAAGGCCAGCGCCATGGCGGTCAGCGCCAGCGTGGCGATCCCCTCGGCCCAGAAGCGGGCGGAGGCGGCCGGCAGCATCATCAGCCCCACGGCCATCAGCGTTCCGAGCGCCTGGAAACCGCCGACGAGGTTGAGGACGACCAGCACCAGAAAAAGCAGGTGGCACAGCGCGCCCAGCCGCCCTCCCGTGCCGCCGACCGTGCGCAGGAAGCCGGGGTCGAAGCATTCCACCACGAGCGGGCGGTAGAGCAGAGCCAGCGTCAGCAGAGTGACGGTCGCGATGCCGGCGACCAGCAGCAGACCGGCGTCGTCCACCGCCAGGATGGTGCCGAACAGCACATGCATCAGGTCGACGTTGCTGCCGCGCAGCGAGACGATCAGCACGCCGCCGGCCAGCGAGATCAGATAGAAGGCGGCGAAGCTGGCATCCTCGCGCAAGGCGGTGACCCGCGACACCAGCCCGGCGAGCAGCGCCACCGCCAGCCCGGCGAGAAAGCCGCCGATGCTCATCGCCCACAAGGACAGGCCGGCGGCGAGAAAGCCGATGGCGGCGCCGGGTAGCACGGCGTGGGACATGGCGTCGCCCATCAGGCTCATCCGCCGCAACACCAGAAGAACCCCCACCGGGCCGCAACCGAGGGACAGGGCCAGGCAGGCGGCCAACGCGCGGCGCATGAAGGCGAATTCCAGGAAGGGGCCGACCGCGAAGTCGTAAAGGGTCATGGCGCGGACCTCCGGCAGAGGGCGGCCTTGTCATCCCAGGATTCCGCCATGGCGCGGGCGCGGATGAGGTTGGCGGGGGCCAGCGCATCGGCGGTGCTGCCCCAGGCGACCGGCTCGCGCGCCAGCAGAAGCGTGTCGGGAAAATGGCTGCGGACCTGCTCCAGGTCATGCAGCACGGCGACCACGGTGCGTCTTTCGCCATGCCAGCGGCGCACGACATCGAGCAGGTCGGCGGTCGTCCTGGCGTCGATGGCGGTGAAGGGCTCGTCGAGCAGGATCAGGCGGGCATCCTGCAGCAGCAGGCGGGCGAACAGCACGCGCTGGAACTGGCCGGCCGACAGGGCGGCGATCGGGCGCCGTTCGAAGCCGGACAGGCCGACCGCGGCCAGCGCCTCTTCCGCCTGCCGCATCAATGCGCGCCCGATGGACCGGAAAAGCCCGACCCGCCGCCAATGTCCAAGCAGGACGGTGTCGAGCACGTCGATGGGAAAATCGCGTTCGATCTCGGCCTGCTGGGGCAGATAGGCAATGTCGGCGGCGGTCAGGCCATGCAGCGTCACCCGGCCGTCGAGCGGGCGCAAGGCGCCGACCATCGCCTTGAGCAAGGTGCTCTTGCCGGCGCCGTTCGGGCCGACCACGGCGGTAAGCGAGCCGTCCCGGAAGCCGCCGCTCAGGTGGTGAACCGCCGGGTGCCGCCGGTATCCCAGGGTAAGGTCGGTCAGGCGGATGAGCGGCGGCGCCATCGCATCGGGATTGAAGAACGTCATGTCAGATCGTCCAGTCCAGCGCCCAGAAGACGGCCAGCCAGAGGAGGGCGCAGAGGAGGGCGGCCACGGCGACCCGTGCCGGTGCGGAGGCGGCCAACGGCGAGCGCGGGCGGTCAATGGTCGTCATGGTCGAGGCAGAGCAGCAGACGCGGCGCGCCGGACGGGTCGGCGGGGGGCGAACGGTGGACGAGACCCCGCCCCCGGTTGCCGGGCCACTCCTCGCCTTTCAACAGTGCGACGTGACCGGCGCGAAGCGTGCGGAGATGGCGGGGGTCCGGCAGCACGGCATCGTTGTCGCCCCGGCCCAGGGCGGAGCGGATGACGGCCCCGTTCGGCAGCCAGTGCGTTCCGCTCCCCTGGTAGGTGCAGAGCAGACGCAGGCCGACATGGTCGACATGGAAGAACCGGCAACCGTCATCGGCCACGCTGTCGAGCCGCAGCCGGATCGCCGGGCATCCGACGATGTCGGTGTAGACCTGCACCAGGCGGACGATGTCGCGGAGCAGCGGCCCATCGATCCAGCGGGAGGGCAGGGCCGCGGCCAGATCCTCCGCCGCATCCTCTGCCGTGGTGGCGAGACGGAAGGACGGACGGTCGACCGTTCCCAGCCTTGCGCATTGGGCGGCAATTCCGGCCGGCAGACGGCGTTGCCACACGGCCAGAGTCACGCCGGACCGGAGAATTGCGGACAGCGCGCCGGATGTGCGGCACAGGGCGACGTGACCATCCCCTTCCCGTCGCTGGGGATGGGGCGTTGTCACGGGAGCCAGGGAGTGGGAAAGGCTGCTCATGCGGTCCATGGGGATCAGTGTCTCGCATACGTTATGTTATATCATAACGTGATAGACAAGAGCGCTTTTGTGCGGCCGATCCCGGCGGCGAGAACCGGCATCCCGACCGGTCCGCATGGCCCGAACGGCCGGCGGTTGACAGGGCCGCGGCCTGCCTCTATCACCACAGGCATTGTCGGCGGTTCTCCCAGGTGCAAGCCGGGAGATTAAAAGGGAACGACGGAAGCGACAGGCGTCCAGGCCTGATGCAAGCCGTGGCTGTCCCCGCAACTGTGAGCGGCGAGTCGGTGCCAACGAGCCACTGACCGGAGATCCATGGATCCCGGTCGGGAAGGCGGTGCCGGATGACGACCCGCGAGCCAGGAGACCTGCCTCCGACAGCGTCACTCTGCCTTCGATCGGGGTGTGTCGAAGGTGCGGAAACCCGTCGTGGTGACGCGTCCATTGGCGTTGCCGCGGCCGGAGTCCGGGATGATCGATCCTCCCTGAAGCATGTCGCGGGTGAATGGTTCTCCAGGCGCGGGTTCTCGCGTCGTGGCGTCCGTTCGGCAACGCCCGTTCAATGGCTCCGGTCTCCGGGGCCGGCATGGATGTGTGGCCCCGGACGGGTGGCTTTGCGGCCGCACCGCTTGTCCGAACCCGCCTCCATGCCTGCAGCAGGACGTGGCAGAGCATGCAGACAAGCCGTTCCATCAAGCATTTGCGCCTGCGGTTCGCCCCGGTCGGCTTTGCGTCCGGTCTCGGGGTTGCGGCCGCCGCGCCGGACCGCTCGGCCTATGCCGGCCTGTCCGCGCGCGTCTGACCCGCCATTTCCGGGAGATTCCAATCCATGAGCAGCGCTTCCTCCGCGCCCTTCGCCGTGACGCGGGCCGCCGACATCCCGGTGGTGCTTCCCCAATGTCCAACCATGATCCAGTCCGGAGACTGACCAGCCATGTCCATCGAGGTGATCGTTTGCGAAACCTGCCGGCAGCCCGGAACCGGGTCCGGCACCGGACCTGCGGCGGAGCCGGAGACCGGGTGGACCGGAGCGATGTTCGCCGCCCTGCTCGAGGGGGTTCTCGCCTCCGCCGGCGCCGACGAGGTCCGTGTCGGCACCATGCGCTGCCTGATGAGCTGCCGCCGCCCCTGCGTCGTCCACATCCGTTCGCCGGGGCGCATGGGCTATGTTCTCGGCGATCTGCCGCCCGAGCGGTCGGCCGTCGAAGCGCTCGTCGGCTATCTGCGGGCCTATGGCGCGACCGACAGCGGGGTCGTTGCGTACAGGGACTGGCCGGAGGGCGTCAAAGGGCGCTTCGTCGCCCGGATTCCCGCGCCCCCCGACCGATAAGGCGCTTGCCCGGCCGGCTTCAGCCTTCCTGGAGCAGTTCGACCTCGACGAACACGATGTCCGCGGTGCCGTTGTTGAGGACATTGTGGCTGACGCCGGCCTTGCGGAAGTAGGACCGTCCCGGCTCCAAGGGGAACTGCCGCTCCGATCCGTCCGGATCCATTATGGTGAAGGCACCCGAGGTGATGGGCACGATCACATAGTCATAGCCATGGACATGGGCACCGGTCTCGGCTCCCGGCACCAGACGCCATTCGGTGACACGGGTGCGTTCGCCTTCGACATGCGTCACCGAAACGGCCTGTGGGCGCGTGCTCATCGCATTCCTCATCCATCGTTCGAACCTGTCCGTGGAGCGTAGCACGCAAAGCCTTGAAATGCCGGAAGGAAAGCCGTGCGGCACCTTGGCCCGCCGCACCGCTTCCATCGGTGATTCCTTGCCGTCCGATCCGGCCCCAAGGGCAGATGCGCCGGAACAGGCGTCCTTCCGGCTGCGGTCAGTCGGCCAGCCGGGTGGTCAGGCGCGGTGCCGTGCCGGTGGCGGCGGCGATGTAGCGGGCGCGCCGCGGCTTCAGGACGAACAGGGCGAGGAAGGCGGCCAGCGCATTGACGATGGCGACGCTGTAGAAGACGGTCTGCCAGCTGCCGGTCGCCTCGACCATCAGGTTGCCGATGGGGACCAGCAGGGCCGCCGTGCCCTTGGCGGTATAGAGCAGCCCGGCATTGGTCGCGGCGAAGCGCGAGCCGAAGGTATCGCCGCAGCAGGCCGGAAACAGGCTGAAGATCTCCCCCCAGGCGAAGAAGACGAGGCCGGTCAGGATGACGAAGGCCAGCGGGTCGGCGCCATAGGCGCTGAGCGCCATCACGCCCGCTGCTTCGATGGCGAAGGCGATGAACATGGTGTTCTCGCGGCCGATATGGTCGGACACCCAGCCGAAGAACGGCCGCGTGATGCCGTTCATCACCCGGTCGATGGACAGGGCGAAGGTCAGGGCCGGCAGGGTCAGGCCCAGCATGCTGACCGGCGCATCGACCAGACCCATGTCGGCGGCGATGGGGCCGAGCTGCGCCGTCACCATCAGCCCGCCGGCGGCGACCATGGTGAACATGGCGTACATGATCCAGAAGACGGGGGTGCGCAGCATCTCCTGCGGGGTGAAGTGGCGGCGCTCGGCCGCGGCGGTCGCGGTGCCGCGGGCATAGCCCGACATCGGTGGGTCGGCCAGGAACCAGGCCAGCACCAGGATCACCAGCCCCTGGCCCAGCCCGAAGACCATGAAGGTCTGTTCGAAGCCGGAGGTCTCGATCATGGTGGCGATCGGCACCACGGTGAGGGCGGAGCCGGCGCCGAAGCCGGCGGCGGTCAGGCCGGCGGCAAGGCCGCGGCGGTCGGGAAACCATTTCAGGGCGTTGCCGACGCAGGTGCCATAGACGCCGCCGGCGCCGATGCCGCCGATCACTGCGGCGAGATAGAGCAGAGTCAGCGAATCCGCCACCGCGTTCAGCGCCCAGGACAGGGCGCACAGAACGCCGCCGACCACCACGACGATGCGCGGACCGAATTTGTCGACGAACCATCCCTCCACCGGCACCAGCCAGGTTTCGGTGACGATGAAGATGGTGAAGGCCACCTGGATCGCGGTGCGACCCCAGCCATGCTTGTCGTCGATCGGCTCGACGAACAGGGTCCAGCCATATTGCAGGTTGGCGATCATCGACATGCAGACGATGCCGATGGCCAGCTGCATCCAGCGCCCGCCCCAGGGCGCGACCTGGGCGGTGTTGCCGTGCATCTCACGCACCATGTGTTTCCTCCCCGTTTTCACCCGACAAGACCTGTTCGGACGTCCGGACCTTTTGCTTTTTCGTGGCTTTGCCGTGCGCTTTTTGGTGTCTGGTCCGGAGAAGGCCATGGGACGGGGCGGCTCGGTGACAACTTATAGTTGCTGGCATGCCAAATGCCCCATGCCCGCCTTAACGATCATCAGTTTGACGAACAGTGTCAATACAAAGCATTTTGCCGCGCCGCGGCGATCCGCTTTTTATCCAGCGGATTCCGTCAGATTTCCGCGGATCGGAAAACTCCGGATCCGGAATCCGGCCGAATTGGCTAAGCCTTGCGATCGTGCTCGGCCGAATTGGAGGGAGTTGGACCTATGCCCGTGCCCGTGCCGCCGCTGCTGGCGATCACCGACCGGCACCTCTCAACCCTGCCGCTGCCGGAGCTGGCGGACCGCCTCTTCGCGTCCGGCTTGCGCTGGCTGTCCTTGCGCGACAAGGACTTGGCCGATGCCGACCGTCTGGCTCTGGCCCGCGTGCTGCTCCAGCGGGCGCGGCCCCGGGGGGCCAGGATCACCCTGCACGGGGACGCGGCGCTGGCGGCGGAAGCGGGGGTGGACGGGGTGCATCTGCCGACAGGCTCCGACCCGGCGGCGGCGCGTGCGCTGCTGGGACCGGCGGCATTGATCGGGCTGTCCGGGCACGACTCGGACGGTGCCGATCTGGTGGAGCGGGCGCGCGGGCAGGTCGACTATCTCACCCTGTCGCCGGTCTTCCCGTCGGCCAGCAAGCCGGGCTATGGGCCGTGTCTCGGCATCTCGGGGTTGCGGCGATGGGCGGGGCGGGGAGTGCCCGTGGTTGCGCTGGGGGGAATCGACGGGGTGCAGGCGGTGGCGGATTGCCTTGCCGCCGGTGCCGCCGGGGTGGCGGTGATGGGGCTGGCGATGCGCGATCCGCAGGCGCTGGGGCCGCTGCTTGCGGTGGCGGCGGGCAGAACCGCGCCGTCGCGCCCCGGTTGAAATCAGGCGGGCTTCCGCCGCGCCCCCCTGGACATTTCAGCGCCTTGCAAGCATCTGGTATGTAGGATACGAAAACACCGAAGGACCAGCGCCCGCGCCTGATCGGCCGGAGCCTGACCGGGCGCGCCGCAACAGCCGGCGAGACATAAGGACATCCATTTCATGACCGTTCCCGCTCTCAACGTTCAGCCCCTCGACACCGGAACGACCTTCCGCAGTCAGGTCTATCACGCGCTGAAGCAGGCGATCACGGAGATGGACATCTACGACCACGACCGCGAGATCCGGCTGGACGAGCGGCAGCTCAGCGACAAGCTCGGCGTCAGCCGCACTCCCATCCGCGAGGCGCTGACCCTGCTGGAGCAGGAGGGCTTCATCCGCCTGCAGCCGCGCCGCGGCATCTTCGTGGTGCGCAAGACCAAGACCGAGATCATCGAGATGATCCAGGTCTGGGCGGCGCTGGAGAGCATGGCAGCCCGCATGGCCGCCGAGCACGCCCCGGCGGCGGAAATCCACAAGCTGTGGGATCTGTTCGGCAGCTTCGAGCAGCGCAGCCCGAAGGATCATGTCAGCGAATATTCCGACGCCAACATCGCCTTCCACAAGAGCATCATCCAGCTGAGCGGGTCGAAGCTGATCCAGGACGTCACCGACAACCTGTTCATCCACATGCGGGCGATCCGCAAGCTGACCATCGGCCAGGAGGACCGGGCCGAACGCTCGATCCACGACCACCGCGCCATCATCAAGGCCCTGGAGGAGCGCAACGCCGACCTCGCCGAACGGCTGGTACGCGAGCACACCATGGGTCTGGCCGCGCATGTGCAGAAGCACTGCGATTTTCTGGAGTGAAGGGGGGTAGGTCCTCGCTGATTGCCCCCACCATCCTCACGCCACCACCACCTCCCTCTGCACCGCCTCCGCCATTGGCGCATCCTCCCCGCCGATGGTCACCACCCGCAGGGCGTTGGTCTTGCCCGGCGTGCCGAACGGAACGCCCGCGGTCACCACCAGCGACTGGCCCGGCCGGCCGATCCCGGCATCCGCCGCGGCGGTCAGCGCGCGACCGACCATCTCCGTGAAATTCGCCACGTCGTCGGTCAGCACCGCATGGACGCCCCAGGCCAGCGACAGCCGCCGCGCCGTCGCATGCTGCGCGCTGAGGCCGAGGATCGGCACGCCGGGCCGTTCGCGCGAGGCGCGCAGCGTGGTCGAGCCGGTGGTGGTGTAGGTGACGATGGCGGCGGCGCTGATGGTCTCCGCCACCTGGCGGGCGGCGGCGGTCAGCGCGTCGGGGGCGGTCGCCTCCGGGCTCGGGTGGTCGGCGTCCATGATGCGGCGGTAGAGCGGGTCGCCCTCCACCCGGCGGACGATGCGCTCCATCATCGCCACGGCCTCCACCGGATAGCGGCCGGAGGCCGATTCGGCGGACAGCATCACCGCATCGGCCCCGTCATAGACAGCATTGGCGACGTCCGACGCCTCGGCGCGGGTCGGGGTCGGTTCCGACACCATGGATTCCAGCATCTGGGTGGCGACGATCACCGGCTTGCCCATGGCACGGCTGAGGCGGATCATCTGCTTCTGCAGGCCCGGCACGTCTTCCGGCGGCAACTCGACGCCCAGGTCGCCGCGCGCCACCATCACCGCGTCGGAGAGCTCGATGATGCGGTCCAGCGTCGGCAGGGCCGCCGGTTTCTCGATCTTGGTCATCACATGGGCGCGCCCGCCGATCAGCTCGCGCGCCTCCAGGATGTCCTCCGGCCGCTGGACGAAGCTGAGGCCGATCCAGTCCACCCCCAGCTCCAGCCCGAAGGCGAGGTCGCTGCGGTCCTTCTCCGACAGCGCGCTAAGCGCCAGCGCGGCCCCCGGCACATTGACGCCCTTGCGGTCGGACAGGGTGCCGCCGGCCACCACCTCCGTCTCCGCGAAGTCGGGGCCGCAGTCCAGGACGCGCAGCCGGATTCGCCCGTCGTTCAGCAGCAGGTCCAACCCCGGCTCCAGGCTGGCGAACACCTCTGCATGGGGCAGGCAGACGCGGCGGCTGTCGCCCGGCCGGCGGTCCAGATCCAGGCGGAAGCGGTCGCCGATGGCGAGATCCACCGGCCCGACGCCGAAGGTCCCGACCCGCAGCTTCGGCCCCTGGAGGTCGAGCAGCACGCCGATCGGCCGGCCCAGCCGCTCCTCGGCGGCGCGGATGCGGGCGTAGCGCTCGGCATGTTCGGCCTGGGTGCCGTGGCTGGCGTTCAGGCGGAAGACGTTCACGCCGGCCTGGGCCAGGGCGGCGATCTGGCTTTCCGACGAACTGGCGGGACCCAGCGTGGCGACGATCTTGGTGCTGCGGTGAAACGGCATGACGACAGCCTTCCTCCGCCCGGCCCTCGACGCGGAGGGGCGGGACTGGCGAATAATGACGCGCTGAATGGCGATGATGGCGGGATGCTGGAAGGGATAGGCCGGACGGTCAAACGCCGCCCCTCCTGTATTCCGCATCGTGAGAGTGGTTCCTCCCGCCGCGCATGGACGGGCGAAGGGCCGGGCATCGGCGGCTGGTCTATGCCACGCGGATGACCCTGCTACGGCCGGAGATCAGTTGCCGCCGCCGATTCTGCCACGGCTGGTTGAGACGGCGGCCGGTCCGGTCTGGCGGATACCGGCGGCATGCGGCTTTTTGCCACTGGAGACATCGGCCGAACATGTTAGGCTCGGGTAAGAATAGGCAAGCTTAGGCGGGTTTCCGCGATGTGAAAATTGCGCGATGGTCCTGTTGTGCGATGCGATGCGCGCAACGAAGCTCTCCTTCGACACCCTGCCGTCCAATAGGGCGTTGGGGAGGAAGCGGGAGGATCGCGGAATGGATATCGGGTTCATCGGGGGTGGGGAGGTGGCCGATGCGATCATGGACAGGCTGCGGGAGGTGGGGCACCGGCTCCATCGCCATCCCCACGCCCATGGTTGCCGGTCGCTCCGCGCCCTTGTCCAGCGGTGCGACGCCGTGATGCTGCTGCTGCCCGATGCCAGCGCCGTGGAAAGGGCGCTGTTCGCCGACGACGGCCTTGCCGCAGGTCTGTCCGGTGGTGAACTGCTGATCGACCTGTCCTCCCTGTCGCCGGAACAGGCTGCGGCCAACGCCGCCCGCATCGCGGAACTGGGTGGGCAACTGGTCGATGCACCGGTCAGCGGCGGCGCGAAGGGGTACAGAATCGACCTTGGCGGCAGCGATGCGGCCTGCGCGTGGGCGGAATCGCTGCTGCGGCTGTTTACCTCCACAGTCGAGCGGGCCGGTGGTCCAGGGGCTGGGCAGCGGGCCCGTCTGGCGCGGAGCGCAGGGCGGACTGCCGACCGGACCGGCGACGATCCGGATGGGCTGCACCGGTTGCTGTGCCTGATGGCCTTCGACGAGGCCGATTGTGCGTTGAGCGCGGGATGACCAGAGCCATGATGTCCGACATTACCGCCACCCGCCTTCCCACCCCGGCCATAGCCGTGCCCCACCGCGCGCGCCAGCCGGAGGTGATCGTCCCCTTCGGTGCCGGGTTCTCCCGAAGGGCGGATGTGGATCGCCTGGGCAACAAGGGCGCCCGGCTGGTGGAGATGGCCGGGTTCGGCATTCCGGTGCCGCCGGGCTTCATCATCGCGGCAGAGGCCGGGCAGGGGCTGGCCGCCGGGGAGCCGCTGCCGGCCGTCCTGTGTGCCGCCATCGACGAGGCGATCGCGTCGCTGGAGGACCGGGCGGGCGGGCGCTTCGGCGATGCCGGCCGGCCGCTTCTGCTGTCGGTCCGCTCAGGCGCGGCGGTGTCGATGCCCGGCATGATGGACAGCATCCTGAACCTGGGGCTCAACGACCGCACGGTGGCGGGGCTGACGGCGGCATCGGGGGATGCCTGCTTCGCCCATGACTGCTATCGGCGGCTGGTCCAGTCCTTCGGCTGCGTCGTCATGGGCGTGCCCGGCCAGCGTTTCGAGGATCTGCTGGAGGAGCACAAGCAGGAGCGGGGGCTCCAGCGCGACGGCGAGTTGACGGCGGAGGACTGGCAGGGCCTGCTGCCGCGCTTCCTGCAGCTGGTGGAGACGCGCTGCGGCCGGCCTTTCCCGCAGGATCCGGCGGAACAGCTGCGGATGGCCGTGGCGGCGGTTTTCCGCTCCTGGATGAATCCGCGGGCCGTGGCCTTCCGCGCCCTGCATGGCATCCCGGAGGATATGGGCACGGCGGTGACGGTTCAGGCGATGGTGTTCGGCAACCGCGGGCAGGATTCCGGCACCGGCGTGCTGTTCACCCGCGATCCCTCCACCGGCGCCCCCGGCCTGTGCGGCGAGTTCCTTGCCAATGCGCAAGGGGAGGACGTGGTGTCCGGCACCCGCGATCCCGATCCGCTCAGCGCCGCCCAACCGCAACCGGACCGCTCGATGGAACTCCGGCAGCCGGCGGTCTTCGCCGAGCTGTGCGCGGTGGCGGAGCGGCTGGAGCGCGCCTTCGGCGACATGCAGGACATCGAATTCACGGTCGAGTCCGGCCGTCTGTTCATCCTGCAGTCCCGCAGCGGCAAGCGGTCGTCCGAAGCCGCCGTGCGCATCGCCGTCGACATGGCGGAGGAGGGGATCATCAGCCGGGACGAGGCGGTGCGCCGCGTCGATCCCCAGGCGCTGGACGAACTGCTGCGCCCCACCCTGGCGCCCGAGGCGCTGGCCGGCGCGCTCGCCATGGGACTGCCGGCCTCGCCCGGCGCGGTGACCGGCCGGGCCGCCTTCACGACCGAGGACGCCATTCGTCTGGCCCGCGGCGGCGCACCGGTGGTGCTGTGCCGGCCGGAAACCTCGCCGGAGGACATCCACGGCATGCATGCCGCGGCCGGTGTCGTCACCGCGCGCGGCGGCTTCACCAGCCACGCCGCCACCGTCGCCCGCGGCATGGGCCGTCCCTGCGTCTGCGGCGCCCGCACCCTGCGGATCGATGTCGAGGCGGGTGTGATGCAGGTGGGCGAGGTGACGGTCCGCACCGGCGACCTGCTGACCATCGACGGCAGCAACGGGGCGGTGGTGCTGGGCACGGCCCCCTTGCAACGGCCAGAGCCGGATGGCGCCGTCGCGCGCCTGCTGGAATGGGCGCGTGACTGCAGGGTGGGGCTCGCGGCGGATTGAGAGTTGTGGGGTGTGGGGGAGTTAACCCCCCACCTAACCTCCCCCACTCTCAGCGGACCTACGGTCCGCCTGCCGCGTCAGCACAAAGCGGAGCTTTGTGCGAGAGCTGGGTGGGGGAGGGACTGCCGCCACTCTTTCGCATCAGCCCTTGTTCCCTCCCCCGCCCAGCGGGGGAGGGTCAGGGTGGGGGTCTAACCCCCCAAATCTCACCCCCGCATCAATGCCTTCAGATGCGCCGCACACCCCTCCGCCAGACCGGTCGCGTCATAGCCGCCTTCCAGCGCCGAAACGACACGTCCGCCGCAGACCCGGTCGG